>CAJUFF010000064.1 GCA_910585505.1 uncultured Ruminiclostridium sp.
CGCTTGAGTTTACGGGCGGCAGTAATTTGGATATGACCGTGTATTACGCGGCGTTCAGAATGTCTTAAAGGAAAAGGGGAGGTTACAAAAATGATTGTATTTGAAGACGGTTCATGTCAGACAAATTCCTGCAATCCCGATTCAAATTTTTTGGAAAGCTTTGACTGTGAACAGCCAAAGTGGGTGGTGAAAGACGGTTCGGAATTGGCGGGAAAGATTCTGTCAAATCGGTATTGGGAGCCTGTGGAGGACGAAAACGGAAATTTGATTGATATTGTTCCCAAAGAGCCGCCCGAAGGGACAAGAAGCGCGGAGGAACAGACCGAAGAGCTTAAGAACAGGCTTGACGAGATAGACAGGCAGGCAATACGCCCCCTTCGGGCGATTGCGGCGGGGACGGCTACCGATGAGGACAGGAGGATTTTGGCGGAGCTGGAAGCGCAGGCGGAGGAGATAAGGGCGCAGATGGCGGAATTAGACGAGGGGAAGGAGGTGAGTTAACATATGGATTCCGGAATATCGAGAGAGGAACACGAGGAATTTCGCAAACGGATAGACGAGACCAACAAAAGGCAGGACAAGCGCATCTCCGAGCTGGAGGACAGCGTTAAGGAGATTACGGCTTTGACCTCGTCCATTGAGCGGCTGGCGGTGAATATGGAAAGCATGGTCAAGGAGCAGGAGAAACAGGGAAAAAGGCTTGAAATTTTGGAGAGCAGAGACGGCGAGATGTGGAGGAAGGTTGTGGGTTATGCCGTTACGGCGGTGTTGGGAATTTTGATAGGGTTTGTGTTTACACGTCTGGGAATGTGAGGAGAGTTGGGTTATGGCATTTATTAGGAAAAAGGGAAAACGCAAAAAGCATTTTTCGGACTATATAGTTGCGGCCGCCATTTCGGCGATAGGACTGTATACAGCGGCGGCGGTTACTTTGCAGTTTTGCGGGCTTATGGAGGTTTCGCCTACGCTTACTACCTGTTGGTTCGGGTTCTGGACTGTGGAAATTGTGGCACTGGCGGCTATTAAGGGAGGGAAGGTTAAGCATGGTGATAAGAAAAACAATGAAAATTCAAAGGAAAGCGAGGATATTTAAAGATGGATATTACGCCTGTTGTTAATGCGGTTATTGCGCTTGCTGCTGCGGTGGTTACGGCTTTTGTGATTCCTTGGGTTAAGTCTAAGACTACGGCGGCGCAGCGCGAGGAGATTAACGCTTGGGTGAAAATTGCGGTTACTGCCGCAGAACAGATTTTCACGGATCCCGGAATGGGAAAAGCGAAGAAAGCTTATGTGATTAAGTTTTTGGAGGAAAAGAATCTGAAAATCGATGAGGAAAGCGTTGATTTGATGATTGAGAGCGCGGTTAAAAATATGAATACTGCTTTAGGGGAGGACGCGAAAAGATGATTAAAACGGGAAAAGAGCTTGCGGCGGCGGTAAAGAAAATTGCCACAAGCTATAAAACGCTTTATGTAATGGGGTGCTTCGGCGCTCCGCTTAAGGCAGAGTATAAGGAAAGGTACTGCAAAAATTGCTCCTACAATAAACAGCCGGCTCGCACCGCAATGATTAAGGCGGCTTCCGCCGATACCTTCGGATTTGACTGCGTGTGCCTTATCAAAGGCGTGCTTTGGGGGTGGAACGGCGACAAAAACGCAGTTTACGGCGGCGCTAAATACGAGGAGAAAAACAGCGGTGTGCCCGATATTGATTGCAACATCATGATGGACAGGTGTTCGGATATTTCAACAGACTTCTCAAAAATTGAGGTTGGCGAAGCATTAGGTATGCAGGGGCATATAGGAGTTTATATCGGGGACGGACTGGCAGTGGAGTGTACGCCCTCTTGGAAAAACTGCGTGCAGATTACGGCGGTTGCCAATATCGGGGCAAAGACGGGGTATAATTCCAGAAGATGGACAAGGCATGGGAAGCTGCCTTATGTTACATATGAATGGACGGAAGCCCCGGCTTCTGCGAATAAGGCGGATTTTGTCTCCGGAAAGACCAATGCGCCCGTTAATGTGAGGGCGGCGGCAAGCATACGAGGGACTGTTGTTGCTAAACTGCCTAAGGGGACGGCGGTTAAGATGACAGGGAAAAGCGTGAAGAACGGCGGGTATACTTGGGCGGAGGTGCTTTATAACGGGAAGGCTTGTTGGTGCGATAAGCAGTGGATAAATTGCTGATACTAAATAACGGCTTTGTTTCGGTTAATGAAACAGAGCCGTTTTATTTTTGTCCTTGAGTGCAAAATCTTTATGCCGATATTTCTTCGGCTGTTTTCTTAAAAGCTTTTGTAAGGTGATACCGAGCGGTTTTGAACTCGGGTCCCGCCATTCCGAGCCGCCTTACCAAAACCCTTTCCATAAGAGCGCCTTTCTGCTTCGGAGAGTATGTACCGCAGGATTTATAATACATCTTATCATTTGCGTTTACAGCCCACGCGCTCATTGCCAAGCAAAACTGTATATAAGCCTTTATCTTTCCCGCATGTGTCGTTCCGTTAAAAAGACGAAATTCAACGGTTCCTTTGGTAAAGAAAGCGTGAAGATTGATTCCGTGGTATCGGGTAGAATTATAGTGGGTATGGTCTATACCTCCGCGGTAATCGTCATTGGCGGAACTGTACCATATGGATTTCATGCTGTGCACTGTTTTTTCGTTATCTTTTTTCATGGCTTTGAGTAAATCCAAAGACATTTTCCTGCAATACTGAAATATGCGGTTGTTATTTATCTCCAAGGCTTCATAAAATAAATCCTGTCTGCCGATTGCAAAGTTAAGGAGGCGTGTAAGACTCTGGGGCGTATGGCTTGCACCATCAATATGTACATGGATCCCGCATGATGAATTGGCAACGGCTCCTTTTTCCACAAGCTTGCGGACAATTTTCTGCAAGTCCTCTATATCATTGTATTGAAGTATTGGCGTTACGATTTCACAGCAATAATCGTTTGGAGCCGGCAATCGCCTTTCGTTTTCCATACGTGTAGGGTGTATACTTGAATCGCTCATAGCTTTCCATATTCTGCCCTTATTGTCAGCCGCTGTATACGTATGGTATGACCCTCCGGCATATAAAGAGCGGGTTCCGTAATAGTCGGCAATAGTCTTTGCCGCTGTTTCACGGGTTATTCCCGTTAATTCGATCTCAACGCCGAAATTCTGATTTTGGATTGTAACAGCCATTTTATTTCTCCTTACCTCTCGTTAAGTTTACCTTACAATACATATTATGCACCTTTTAATGTGCATCGACAATTGACAAAATACACAAATTGTTGTGTGCTAATTGGTACAAATAGACACTTGTCCTTGTGCATAAAATAGTGTATAATACTTAATACAGGAAGGAGGACACACCATACTTGTTTATAAAATCAATATATTGGACAAATTGAAGGAAGCCGGCTATTCTTCATATAAAATGAGAAGAGAAAAGCTGTTGGGAGAAGCAACGATCCAAAAGCTGAGAGAAAACCGAATGATCGGAATAGAAAGCATTGATTCCGTATGCAGAATGCTTCAATGTCAGCCGGGAGATATTATTGAATTTCAGGACGAAAAAAAGACCGAGGATTAGACTCCGGTCTTTTTTTCTGTATCACTTCTTTTATTGTGACCTGTTCTTGATTTAACAGTGGGTAACGGTGACGGCTCTCTTACAATTATTTCGGAAAGATCACAATCCAAGGCCTCACATATTAAGTCAAGATGTTCAAGGCTTACCCTTGCCGCCATGTCGTTATACAATTCGCTGATAGTATTGGGTCTTATCCCCGTTGCACGCGCAAGGTCGGCTTGTGTCCAGCGAAGCTCGCCCAGCTTCCTGGACAGTAAAATCTTTATCATTGCTTTGCTCCTTTGGTTAGAGCATAGCAAATATTGTAATAAAAATCTTTATTTTGTTATATTATATCCTAACTTGTTGTAAAATAACAGGAATTGTTTTCAGTAAAAAGGCTGCCCGATAATGGCAGCCTTTTTTTACCTTATTATCACTATTCCGAATATACCGTTTACAAATATGAGATACGGTGTGTTCGGATTTGGGATACTTTGTGAAACGCTGACAAAAAAGATTTTTTTAGACATTCGCCGAAAGTAAACCCAAAATCTCAAACATGACACAATAAAGTAATATCTTCTCTATGTTGTATTCAAACCTCACAGACCTTAACAACGGTTTTACTTGCGAAATGCATCCCCCTTTGATGCACGTCTGACCGAAACATCAATTATTAAATTAATAAGCCTTTCGCGATCTTTCCATTTCATAGCCAGTCTAGCGGAATCCATTCCATAATCGGCAATAATATCCTTCAACTGTTTATCTGTTAACGTATTAAGTCTTGCGGCAAGAACCTCCTCACCATCTTCAATTAGGGATATAGGATCAAGTACAGCCGGATCTCTACGATTTGCCGGTCTTATTGGATTTGACACATTATTTGATGTGTTATTCTCTGCCGTGTAATCATCTCCAACAAAGATTTTTTCTAGCTTTTGCGCAAACTCCTGATTTCGCTTTGCCTCATCTATGATTGCATTTGTCAACTGTCTAAGTCTGCTCACAGTTATTTTGTTCATAAATATTACTCCATTCTATCCAATACTTCCTGTGTAAATTTTTCTAACCTGTCATATTGCCCTTGATAACCCCACTTCTGACGCAGAGTGCTAATTGCTTGATATTCTGCAGCTTCGCCCATTTGATTATTCTCATAGAAAACGGTTTTAAATAATGGTGCATCTTTACCATTTTCTAATTCTTTTAATGTATTATTATGCAATTTAGACTGCATTCGAACCTTGGTGGCAACGATTCCAAGACATTCGATGCTTTCCCCGATTGTGTCGGAGAACTTATCCACACGAGTTATGATTTGAGGAATACCATAAGTAGACAATACATCCGGTATTGTCGGAATAATATAACCATTCGCGATTCTCAATCCGTTTAACGTAATAAGTCCCATGTTCGGAGGGCAATCAATAAGGATATAATCATAGTTGTCTTTAATATTATTGACAGCCATCTTGATAATATCCGTTGGTTTTATGGAGTAAAACTGCCCTTGTGGAATTGATACCAATCTATCTTGAAGGTCAATAAGATCCATGCTAGAAGGCAGAAGATCAAGATTGTTTACTTCCAGGATATTTGCCACATTTTTTTGAAGAGTGTCATTAATGCTGAAATTAGATGTTTCATAAAGAGCATCTTTGAACAGAGTGAACAACGTAAAACCATTTTTATTCAAATCTTTCCACTTTTCTTCTCCAATCAGCATCGTAGTACAGTTTGTTTGAGGGTCTAAATCAATGACAAGAACTTTTTTCTTAAAGGTACCAGCCAAAAGTGTTGCCAATCCTACTGTTGTAGTGGTTTTTGCTACACCACCCTTTAAATTGATAAATGCAATTGTTTTTGCGCCCATAATCTTTCCTCTCCTTTTCAACCAATTGATAATTTGTTCTTCGTCATAGAACTCTCCTGCTTTGACCTGTGCTATAGATTTGGGAAAGTCGCTGTACCGTTTTTTCCAATTATTAACTGTTTGCGTGGAAACTTCAGCAATCTCAGCAATTTCCGACAATCCAACAAACTTTTGCATATAACGTCTCCTTTCTGTTTGTTGATGACTATATTATAACACACTTTGTTTACTCTGTCAACAATATATTTAAAATTAGTTTATTATGCCGAAAGTCGCAGATATGCATTGTTGATTTTGAACAATTTTTCATATAGCATAGTTGGCGTAAAGGTGTCTATATTTTGGGCGTAAATCAGTATAAATTATCAATATTGTATACAAAGGCTATTTATTTTTGCATTTTTGAACCGCGTCAAATGTTTCTCTGTCTACGATCGCCTCATGGTCATTCTCAATAAAGTACATATCCAATTCTCCCTCATTTTTTTGCGCTTTCCAGTCAGGAAATCCTCGGTGAAGCTCTTTTGCATAAGCACGTCGCCTACATATTTTTCATTGGAAAGTATGCGGTCAATCGTTGAGGTGCTCCAAATATCCTTGCCTGTCACGGGTTTGATACCGTTCTCCTCAAGATACTTCTTGATTTTACGAACACCAAAACCGTTGAGGTACAACTCAAATATTTTTCTAACTATGACTGCTTCAGATTCAACGATCACCAGCCTGCCGTTTTCATCCTTATCGTAACCTAAGAACCGCGCGCAATTAAGGCAGATTTTTCCCTCGCGCATTCTCTCACGAATACCCCACTTGATATTGTCGCTTATATTCTTGCTTTCTTCCTGTGCAAATCTTGCGTAAATTCCCATCATCATTCGCATCTCCTTATTGTAATTGTTTAGGTTTTCCTTTTCAAAATAAACCATAACGTCTAAGTTAAAAAGCTCGTATAATGTTTTTAACGTGTCCAACGTGTTTCTTCCAAAGCGGCTTATTGACTTGGTTAAAATCAGATCGATTTTTCTTGCTTTACAAGCCTTGATCATTTTCACAAACTCTGTACGTTTTTTCAATTGAGTTCCCGAGGCGCGCTCGGCGTAGATCTTCACTAACTGCCAATCATCACGCTCCGTAATCAGCTTTCATAATATGATACTTGTGCTTCAAGGCTTGATTCTTGTTCTTCGTGATTAGTGATGACTCGGCAATATGCCGCCACTTTAAGTTTATTCATATCATTTCCTCCAAACAGAAAACCGCAGGCTGTTTTCACAACCTGCAGTTGGTTATTGTGCAAAGAAAAAAGCAACATTCTTTGTGCATTTTGCACTAAAAATGTAGCTTTCAACTTGGCACGCCAAGAGGGATTCGAACCCCCGACCTACTGGTTCGTAGCCAGTCACTCTATCCAGCTGAGCTATTGGCGCATAAAAATCAATTTTCTTTTTACAATAATATATTATACACTTTTAAAAAGCTCTTGTCAAGCTTTTTGAAAAAATTTTACAAAAAATTTTATATTTTTATTTACATGTAATACCAATCTTTAATCAAGTTGTAGACTTGATTAAAGATTGCACCCTAAACGCTAATCTTTGATCATCCATATTATTTGTCTATACCTTAATCAAAGATTAGTATACGGCATTTGCTCTTTAATTCACTTATAAAAGGAAAGCACCTTATGGGAGGAAAAGGACTTGTAGAATGGCTCGGCATAACGTTTCTCTCTCAGCCTGTCAAAAATATACTCTAACTTAAGCTTTTTGACAAGATAAGGGGATGTAAAAAAACACCCGCCTAAATCCGAGACACCCGAAACCGAGTATCACAAGATATTTGTTCAGGTCTATATGATCATCACTTCACAAAATGTATATACTGGATCAGAAATTTCGACAATTATCTCCAAATCTATCGGTGATTTCAGCTGATATGATGTAAATTTGTTTTGCGGTTGATTTTTCATTTCAACCAAAATTACATTACAAAAAAGAACTGCAATTCAATCCTTTTTGGATGAATTGCGGTTCTTTTTTAGGATGTGTTTTTTTACAGTCCCTTTTTACTATTTAATTATTGCGCCGCTTTGCTTTTTCTTTTAGCCTCGATATCTGCAAGCGCTTCTTTTCTGGAAAGTCCGATCTTGCCCTGCTGGTCGATTTTGATTATCTTGACAATTATCTCGTCGCCCACGTTGCAAACGTCCTCTACCTTTTCAACACGTCTGTTTTCCAGCTCGGAAATGTGTACCATTCCTTCTTTTCCCGGAGCGAACTCAACGAACGCGCCGAAACCGGTAACCCTAACTACCTTTCCTTTATAAATAGAACCGATTTCGGGAACGAGAGTGATAGCTTTTATCATTTCAACGCAGTCTCTGGACTTCTTTTCGTCGCTGCCGCAGATAAATACGTTGCCCTCTTCGTCGATGTCTATCTTTACCTCGTAATCGGCGCAGAGCTTCTGTATAACCTTTCCGCCGGTGCCGATAACCTCGCGTATCTTGTCAACTGGAACCTTCATATTGATCATCTTGGGCGCCCATTGGTTTACGGTGGAACGAGGTGCGGGAATAGCCTTAAGCATTACTTCGTCAAGGATATAGTCGCGCGCCTTATGGGTCTTAGCGAAAGCGTCCTTTATTATTTCGGGAGTAAGCCCGTCTATTTTAAGATCCATCTGAATAGCGGTGATGCCCTTATGAGTGCCGCCTACTTTAAAGTCCATATCTCCGAAAAAGTCCTCAAGCCCTTGAATGTCCACCATAGTCATCCAGCGTTCGCCCTCGGTGATAAGACCACAGGAAATGCCCGCTACGGGGGATTTTATGGGAACACCCGCGTCCATAAGGGACAGAGTGGAGCCGCATATAGAAGCCTGCGAGGTAGAACCGTTGGAGGACAGAACCTCGGAAACAAGCCGGATAGCGTAGGGAAATTCCTCAACGGATGGAATAACAGGCTCCAACGCTCTCTGAGCAAGTGCGCCGTGTCCTATTTCACGCCTTCCCGGTCCTCTGCTGGGCTTAGTTTCGCCTACGGAGTAGGATGGGAAATTGTAGTGGTGCATATAGCGCTTTTCTTCTTCCTCGTCAAGACCGTCCAGTTTCTGGGCATCGCTTACGGGACCTAACGTTGTAACGGTAAGCACCTGAGTCTGACCTCTTGTGAAAAGACCGGAGCCGTGAACGCGGGGGAGGAGTCCCACCTCTGCCGCCAAAGGTCTCATCTGATCCATTCCGCGGCCGTCAACGCGCTTCTGCTCGTCAAGGAGCCAGCGGCGGACGATGAACTTCTGAAGCTTATAGATACATTCGTCGATCATGGGAATTTGTTCGGAATATTTTTCATCGTACTCGGCGTGAATTTCGTCCTTTATAGGCTGAAGTCTCGCTTCACGTATATTCTTGTCGTCGGTATCCAGTGCGTACTTTACCTTTTCGGTGTACTTGCCCTGAATATCCTCGAACAAGTCGTGATCAACATCCATGGATTCAAAGGTGAATTTAGGCTTTCCTATTTCTTCTCTTATTTTATTTACAAAAGGTATAATCGAGGAGACAATTTCCTCATGCCCCTTCATAATGGCATTAAACATGGTGTCGTCGTCAACCTCGTTGGCTCCCGCTTCTATCATTACCACCTTTTTCTCGCTGGAAGCAACAGTAAGCTGCAGGTCAGACTTTGCTCTCTGCTCCGCATCAGGCATAAGCACGATTTCGCCGTCCACAAGGCTCACGGAAATCCCTCCTATCGGACCATTCCACGGAATATCGGAGATGGAAACGGCGATAGAAGCGCCTATCATGGCAATAATTTCGGGCTGGGTATCGGGATCGACGGCAAGAACGGTCATAACGATTGATACGTCGTTTCTCATGTCCTTAGGGAACAGCGGGCGCATGGGACGATCCACAACTCTTGAGGTAAGAATGGCCTTTTCGCTGGGTCTTCCTTCCCTTTTAAGGAAGCTGCCGGGGATTTTTCCCACGGCGTACAGCTTCTCCTCATAGTCAACGGACAGAGGGAAGAAGTCCACTCCGTCGCGTGGCTTCTCGCTGGCGGTAACGTTTACCATTACCACGGTGTCTCCGTAGTGCACCCAACAGGAGCCGTTGGCAAGCCCGCAGGTCTTTCCCGTTTCAACGGAAAGCTCTCGTCCCGCAAAGGTAGTTTTAAACACCTTGTAATTTTCAAACATTCTTTTTACCTTGCCTTTCCTTTTTTGAGGAAACGATTTAGCAATAAATTCAGCTTTTCCATATCAAAAAGCTCAATTTAATGCTAAATTTCCGCTTCCCCTTATTTTTTTAACAATTCTGTCCACAACAGGCACAAAAGGACAGAACGACAAAGCGTTCCGTCCTTTAGGTACTTGTCTTTTATATCAATCTTTAATCAATCCCCATGTGAAGAGGTTCTTAATTAAAGATTGCACCTAATACCAATCCCTTTTAAAACTGTTGGATTAGTGTTTTGGGTGCAATCCTTTTTAAACTACGGATAAAATCCATAGCTTAAAAAGGGATTGGTATAAAGCACCAATCTTTGACCGACGGCATTATTTGTCTGTCAAAATGCCAAAGATTATTACTTACGAATACCAAGCTTCGCAACGATGGCACGGTAACGCTCAATATCCTTTTTCTGAAGATAGTTGAGCAAGTTGCGCCTGTGACCTACCATTTTGTGGAGACCGCGTCTTGAATGATGATCCTTCTTATGATTTTTCAGGTGCTCGGTAAGATCGGAAATTCTTTTGGTGAGAATGGCGATCTGTACCTCAGGGGAACCCGTATCGTTTTCGTGAGTACGGTTTTTTTCGATAATCTCGGTTTTTTCTTCTTTCAGTAACATAATTACACCTCTTAAAATTTTATTTTCCCGTTCATAGCAAAGGGATAAGGTGCTTCCCAAATGGGCAAATTCCTCAATGCCAAGAAAGGGATTTTTTCACTGTAAACACAGCAAGTACATTATACCATGATACAAGGTTTTTGTAAATAGGTTTTGAAAAATTACTTTTTTTATTTTTTTGCGGAAAGTATTGCCGCATTTGTTTCGCGGTTATATTATCCGACGTCGGATTGCTCAGCAATTCAGAACTGCGCTTGAATCACTTTAAAACTGTGAGCATTATGTCATTTTAAAATGAGATTGGCTGTTAAATCAGCCCGCATTTTTGCGGCCGACTTTTTTATTGCTCCCTATGCTTTTTTTCTCGCCGTGAACTCTTTCCGGCTGGGTATTTTCCCTTACGTTCTCGGCGGTAACTGTTATTTTGCTTAAAGTGGGGTCGGAAGGAGCGTCAAACATTGTTTCGGAAAGGACTTCCTCCATAATGGTACGCAGTCCTCTGGCTCCGGTTTTGCGTTCCACCGCTTTTTTTGCAATTTCCCTGAGTGCGTCGGTCTGAATTGAAAGCTCTATTCCGTCCAAGCCGAAAAGATAAGTGTACTGTTTTACCAATGCGTTCTTAGGCTCGACGAGAATTTTTATCAGCGCTTCCTCGTCCAGTTCGTCCAGTACCGTCACAATAGGAAGTCTGCCCACCAATTCGGGTATAATTCCGTATTTCACAAGATCCTCCGGAGCAACCTCGTGAAAAGCCTCGGTAAGACTGTGCTCCTTCTGGCTTCTTACCTCCGCTCCGAATCCCAAAGCAGAAGAATGAATACGGGAAATTATCGTTTTTTCTATTCCCTCAAAGGCACCGCCGCAGATAAAGAGTATATTTTCGGTATTTATCTGGATAAACTCCTGATTGGGGTGTTTTCTTCCTCCCTGAGGGGGAACGTTTGAAACTGTGCCTTCGATTATTTTCAGAAGCGCCTGCTGCACTCCCTCGCCGCTTACGTCTCTGGTGATGGAAGTATTTTCGGAACGGCGGGAAATCTTGTCAATCTCATCAATATAGACGATTCCCCTTTCCGCCGCTTCGATATCAAAATCCGCCGCCTGTATCAGTCTTAAAAGAACGTTTTCAACGTCCTCTCCCACGTAACCCGCCTGAGTCAGCGTAGTCGCGTCGGCTATGGCAAAGGGAACGTTCAGTATTTCCGCCAGAGTCTGAGCCAACATGGTTTTTCCCACACCGGTGGGACCCAAAAGAAGAACGTTGCTTTTCTGAAGCTCTATATTGTTGTCATCTTCTCCGGCGCTTTCATTGGCGAGAACTCTTTTATAGTGGTTGTAAACCGCTACGGACAACACCTTTTTCGCTTCTTCCTGTCCTATGATATATTCGTCAAGGATAGCTTTTATTTCGGCGGGCTTATGAAGCTTATCCTTTTTAAGGGAGCCGACGACGGGTCGGGACTTGGGCCTGTCGGTTCTCGGTATTTCTCCCTCCTCCAGCAGCATATTGTAGGAAGCCAAAACACATTCGTTGCATATAACGCCGTTTTTGCCTATCATCATTCTTGAAACATAGTCTTCTGTTTTACCGCAGAAATTACATTTTAACATAAAGCCGATCTTGCCTTTCCGAAATTTTTTTAGTGTCGTTTAAAAGTGTTTTTTTGTTTTTAACAAATAATTTTTTAGAAAGGATACGGTTTAACGTTTTTCAAATATTTTGTCCACTATGCCGTATTCCAAAGCCTGTTGGGCGGTCATATAATTGTCTCTGTCGGTGTCTGCCACTATTCTCTCATAAGGCTGACCGGTCATTTCGGACAGCATTCTGTTCATCTTGTCTTTAACATAGATAATGTGCTTGGCGACAATATCTATATCGGAAGCCTGAGCGCGTCCGGTTCCGCCGGAAGGCTGATGAATCATTACTTCGGCGTTGGGAAGGCAGATTCTCTTCCCCTTGGTTCCCGCGGCAAGCAGAAAAGCACCCATGGAGGCGGCCATACCCATACAGATGGTTGAAACATCGCACTTAATATACTGCATGGTATCATAGATTGCCATACCGTCGGTGATGGAACCGCCGGGGCTGTTGATATAAAGCTGAATATCCTTGTCGGCGTCCTGTCCCTCAAGAAACAGGAGCTGAGCCACAACAAGGCTGGCGGTGGTGGCGTTTACTTCCTCGTGAAGCATAACTATACGGTCATTGAGAAGTCTCGAATAAATATCATAGGCTCTTTCGCCGCGTCCTGTCTGTTCAATTACGGTAGGTACCAGACTCATATAGGTTTTATCGTACATTTTGTTGTCCTTTCCAAATATTATTCTGCACATTTCAGCATTTTTTACTGTTTTTTTCATTTTCTTGTTTAACAGCAAACCGCATAACTGCAAAAGCGCATTATGCGGTAAACCTGTTTAATGTTAATCAAAAAAGCTTAAGAAGCTATCTCGGCGTTGTCCTTTACAAAATTAAACGCCTTTTCAACCTTGATATCTTCGCTTAAAGCCTCGACGGAAATTATGTTCTTTACCTTTTCGACTTCCATCTTATGCTCTTCGGCGAGATCGGCGTAGTGCTTCGCGATTTCCTCTTCGGCAGCCTCTATATTTTCATACTGAGCGATTTTTTCTAAAGCCAGTCTCAGCTTGATCTGCTTGGTGGCAGCTTCTCTGAAATTGTCCCTGAACTGCTCCATTGTTGCGCCGGTATACTTAAGGTAATCCTTAACGGTAATACCTTGATATCTGTTTCTGAATTCCCAGTCGCGCACCATTTCGGTAATACGGTTTTCGTACATTACTTCGGGGATTTCGCCCTCAAGTTTATCTATAATGGAGTTGTTGAGCGAATTTTCCACTTCGTTATCCGCAGCGGCTTCGGCCTGTTCGGTGAGCTTTTTCTTGATGTCGGCTTTAAGCTCGTCCAAGGTGTCAAATTCGCTTACGTCCTTGGCAAATTCGTCGTCGAGTGGGGCTAACTCCTTGCCTTTGATTTCATGGATAAGGCATTTGAATACCGCAGCCTTGCCTTTAAGCTCATCCGCGCTGTAATCTTCGGGGAAGGTAACGTTTACCTCAAAGGATTCGTCAATGCTCTTTCCCGCGATCTGTTCCTCAAAGCCGGGGATAAATTGTCCGCTGCCTAAAACAAGGCTATAATTATCAGCCTTCCCGCCTTCAAAGGGAACATCATCCACAAATCCCTCAAAATCGAATACAACCGTGTCGCCGTTCTGCGCGGGACGGTCGTCAATGTCTATTATACGGGCGTTTCTGTCCTGCATTGAAGCAAGCTGCTTGTCCACGTCTTCATCGGTAATGTTTTTAACAATTTTAGTGGCCTTTATTCCCTTATAGTCGGAAATATTCACTTCGGGCTTAGTAGTGAACACTGCCTTGAATACTACGCCGTCCTCCTTGCTTACGGAGGACACTTCGATATTGGGCATATCAACAACGTCAAGTCCCGCTTCCTTTATAACACTGTCGATATTTTCTCTGTACAGAGCGTTGACGGCGTCGTCATAAAATACGCCTTCGCCGTAATGAGTCTCGATCATCTTACGGGTGGCTTTGCCTTTTCTGAATCCGGGAACGATTATGTTCTTTCTTTTTTTCAGGAATGCTTTTTCAACAGCGGCTTCAAATTCATCGACGCTGTTTTTGAATTCCACCTCCGCAGTATTTGCGGCGGTCTTGTTGTTAGAAATAATTTCCATTTAATTTTCCTCCGTTTTTGCAGTCTTTAGTATTATACCATATTTTTGCAAATATTTCCAGTGATTTTTCAAAATTTTTTTAAAAATTTCACAGAATTTGTTTTTTTGCGGTAAAAAAATTATTACTTATACTGTTAACCGATAAACGCCGAAATTATTGCTAATCTTTGATTAACCGTATTATTAGTATAAAGCGCGGCTAACGCAGCTTATAATATAGCAATCCAAAAATAGTTTAAACAAAATTAAAAACAGTGCAAAAAAACACAAGCCTTGGGGACGTTGCCCCCGTCCTTTGGACTCCCCTACTTCCCTTTCGGAGTCCGAAAGGGAAG
>CAJUFF010000065.1 GCA_910585505.1 uncultured Ruminiclostridium sp.
AAAAAGATAGTTCTTGTAATGGATAATCTGAACACCCACAACATCGCTTCTCTTTATGCTACATTTCCACCACAGCATGCGAGAGAACTTGCTGAACGTCTGGGAATCATTACACTCCGAAGCACGGAAGCTGGCTTGATATTGCAAAGATTGAACTTTCCGTTCTTGTTCGCCAATGCGTTGCAAACAACATAATACCCGATTTGCCAACTCTCCGAGATTTGCTTGCCCTGTGGGTTTCTTCAAGAAATAACGCTCAGAAGGGCATAGACTGGCATTTTACTTCGGATGATGCCAGAACCATGCTAAAACACCTTTATCCTATTATAAATTTTTAAGGTTTACAAAGTAATAGGGCTTGTTTGAAAAATCGAAAACGCCGTCTTTTCGCCCCAAAACAGTCATCTTCCGCGTCAAAAAGCCTCGTCAAACGACGGTTTGACTGCGTTTTTTTCCTTGAAGCTAACCATTTTGGGTCAAAAATTCGTCATTTCCTCTATTTTCAAACAAGCCCTAATTCCCGATCAAAGTACAGACAAATTTTGTTGTCGATCGGGAATTAGTATAAAATATCCTAAAGCACATTATGGCATATCCGGAATTATACAATCTTGTACATTTTGTTTAATTTGTGCGATTTTTAGAAAAAATTTGTATTTCCGACATATGTCGTGGTATTTTCTTAGTATTATACTACGGGATTTGTATCATTGCCGTCGCTTTTATCAATATTTTTTCCTTCAACGGAAATCTCCGGAAGCTTCTCCGACGACGTTCCCAAAAAAGACGGAAGTTCCATACCTGCTTGTTTAAATACTTCATCCAGCGGGGGTACGGCTTTCATAAGTCCGCTGATAAATCCCGCGGTAGAGCTTTTTCCGTCCGAATTTGCGGCTCCGCTGTCCCATACTGTTACCTTATCTATCTTGATGTTTTTGATTGCGTCAACCTGAATACGCATAAGCTCTTCCAGCTTGTCGGAAATAATGAGCTTAACCGCGTCGTCCGCATTTCCGCCGGCGGCGTTCACTATCTCTCTCAAACCGTCGGCCTGCTTCTGAAGTATTTCCTTTGCACCGTTGGCTTCGGCTTCCATTTTGGCGAAAATAGCGTCTGCCTCACCCTTCGCCTTGCGGCGCATAACCTCGGCTTCCGCTTCGGCAGCGATCTGCGCCTGTTCCTTGGCAATCTGCGCCTTTACGATAACGTCCGCCTGCTGAGTAGCCATTTCCAGCTCGGCACGTCTTTCTTCGGCTTCCTTCTGAGCGTTGTAGGCTTCTTCCTTTGCTTTGGCGTTTTGTACCGCCTCGGCGGCGGTGGCGATACGAAGGGCTTCCGCTTCCTTCTCTCTTCGGTTGGCTTCCGACTGCGCCACGGCGATCTTTGCGTTGTTTTCGCCTTCGATGGCGGAGGCGTTGGAGGCTGCCACTTGAATACGCTGTTCCTTCATGGCGTTGGCCTGACCGATTTCACCGTCGCGGTTGGTCTTTGCTACGGCTATTTTGGCATCATTGCTTGCCTTGGCTTCCGCTTCAACTTCTTTTTGTTTACGTACGGCTTCGGATTGAGCCACGGCGATTTTCGCCTCGTTTTCACCCTCGATTGCCGTAGCGTTTGCGGCGGCAACCTGTATACGCTGGTCGCGTCTCGCGTTGGCCTGACCGATCTCACCGTCTCTGTCCTTTTCGGCAACGCTCTTCTTGGCATCATTGATGGCCTTTGCGGCGGCTTCCTTACCCAATGCCTCAATATAGCCCGATTCGTCGTTGATGTCGGTAACGTTAACGTTAATAAGCCTTAAGCCGATTTTTTTCAGCTCTATTTCCACGTTGTTGGAAACGGCTATCAGAAACTTGTCACGGTCGGTGTTTATTTCCTCGATGTCCATTGTTGCTACTACCAAACGAAGCTGTCCGAAAATAATATCCTTCGCCAGCTCCTGAATCTCGTTAAGACGAAGACCCAACAGTCTCTCGGCGGCATTTTGCATAATTCCCGGCTCGGTGGAGATACCCACGGTAAAGCGGGAGGGTACGTCGATACGGATGTTTTGCTTTGAAAGGGCGTTTTTAAGGTCGACGTTAATGGAAATGGGCGTAAGATCCAAATACTGGAATGACTGGAGCACGGGAAAGATGAACGCGGCGCCGCCGTGTATACATTTTGCGGAGCGCGCCTGTCCGTTTTTCTCAGAACCTACTTTACCGTAAATTACCAGCACTTTGTCCGATGGACATTTGCGGTAACGGGAAAGAATGGCAATAATAAGGGCTATCAGAATAACGACGCCCACCGCCACGGCTACAATAATGGTTTCCGGCATAATAATTTCCTCCATAAACTTTTAGAACCCGTCTGCATAAGGTATTGCATGCGTCTTTTCGGCAAATTTTGCCGTTGACCGTATGGGAAAGCCTTTTCTTCAACAAAATTTGCTTGAAAATCTACACATAAATATTGTGAAGGCAGGTTCTTATATTTAAGCTTGTTTTAATTTACCGGCGGCAAATCCAGTCATAAACAAGCTTTTTTATTAAAATTACACCCGAAGCACTGTTCTCGGATTATCCGTAAAATTTTGCCATTTTACTTCCTACCTTAATAATATTTGCTTCGGTATTTAGATAAGCAAAAAACCTAAGACAATTCCTTCTCCACCACAAGTATAGAGCCCGAAATAATATCCGTAACTCTTACGTGAACTCCGGTAGCGATCATTTCCGCGTCATTGCTTATTGCATCAAACTCCATAAACCTTTCGCCGCAGCTTATGCTTATTTTCCCGGAGCCGTTTCCGTTTGGTGGAATGGGAATGTAAACAGTGCCGCTTTCGCCGAGGAGATTTTTCATATTAAAGGTACCGTTCTGTGCCAGTTTAGAAGACCACTGTATGATCTTCGCCACTAAAAGCATTGCCGCGAATCCCAGTACAGCCGCCAGTACAAGAGCCGCCCATTCGGGCATTCCGTTGGCAATGGCGGTAATGCCGCTCCAGCCGAAAATACATAAGAACGCGATAACGCTTTGTACCGACAGGAGCCTGAAATCCGCAATATCCGAGGGATTGCTTATATCATGACCTAACAAGTCGGCGCCGTCCGCCGAAATACCGCCGTCAACGCTTATGTCAAAATCCACATCGGGCATATCCAGCCCCGAGGTATCGCTGGGATTTATTCCCTCTCCGCCTTCGCCAAGACCCAGCAGCATCAATACCGTCTGTATGATAAGTATAAGCGAAGCGGGAACGGCTATGCAGTATAGAATCTGTTCAACAAGCTGTAAATTATTCCACCAATCGCTGAACCATGTCATAATAATTCCTTCTTCCTTTTTATGTGTATTTAATTTTAACGGTAAATTCTATTTACTGTTATTATACCACATTTCAAGCGGTTGTCAATATAAAACGTTGATTCCGAATCAAAATCAGCCAATTGCATAAAAAGAAAAAAATCCTTTGTATAAAATGTAGAAAATGAAAAAAACCTCTTGCACTTTTGCAAAAATAGTGTTAACATAGAAAGTAAATAAAATTTACTTTGGTTTTGAGTACTTATAGTAGAATTGAAGCGCGGGTATATTTTTTCAGCATATGCTGCGGTTAAAAATGCTTGATAAAAGTGGTATGCGTAATCGGACGATGCGGAGAAAAAGCGTAAGGAGGAAGTAAGATGAACAGAATCGAGCTTGGAAGAAAAATAAAGGAAGCGAGACTGGCAAAGAAAATGACCCAGTCCGACGTTGCGGGAGATTTTATAACCAGAAATATGCTGAGCCAGATAGAAAGCGGTGCGGCGAATCCGTCTTTAAAAACTTTAGAGTATTTGACATCGGTTCTGGATATTCCCATACAAACTTTGCTGCCGGACGGCAGGACAGCGGAGAAAGAGGAGGCAGAAAATACTCTTTACGAAATCTTGCTTGATATGAAGGAATTTTATTCGGAAGAAAATTACGTAGGGGCGGTCGAAACGGCAGAGCGGCTTTTTGATACGGCTCTTTGCGATGAAGCTTACGCCGTTGCCGCACGTTCATATATAAATATGTCATTGCGGAGCGAAAAAGAAAACGATTTTTCAAAATCCGCCGATTATGCGTACAAGGCTTACGAATACGCGGAAAAAGGGCTTTACGCTTCAAGGGATATAACTACCACTTCGGCGCTGCTGTTGAACAGGATAGCGGAGAAATTAAAAATTGAAAATTAAGCGGTTTTATCCTTATAAAAAGTTTTCGCCGTACGATTGTACGGCGAATTTTTTATAAATATTAGTGCTTGTTTGAAAATAGAGGGAATGACGTATTTTTAAACAAAAATGGTTAGCTTCAAGGAAAAAACGCAGTCAAACTGTCGTTTGACGAGGCTTTTTGATGGAGAAAATGACCATTTTGGGGGCGAAAAGACGGCGTTTCCGATTTTTCAAACAAGCCTTGGTCATGTTTCGGTTCTTTAAGCTTTCCTTTCCCTCCGTAGTTTAAGGCAACACCGTGCAATGATTGTGTGTGGATTGCGCCGTCAGATTTTTCGTCAGCTTGTATAAATCCGACGCATGAATACCGGCGTATTTCAAGGAGGATTTATGCAAGATGCCTGAAAATGCAAGCAAGCCGCACACAAAGCCGTCAGGCGGTCATTGCGCGGTGTTGCCTTAAATACCCGACCTTTGCACAAAAATGTTGCAATTTCCGTTTATTTATTGTATAATTTTTATATTATTTTTATTTCGGGAGGAGAATTGACCTGATGGAGTGGAATGACGGAAAAAATCGCTGCAAATGGGCCAATCCGCATAACGAAAAATATGTGCGTTATCACGACGAGGAGTGGGGCGTACCGGTATACGACGATCAAAAGCTGTTTGAAATGCTTCTTTTGGAGTGTTTTCAAGCGGGTCTTTCATGGGAATGCGTATTAAATAAAAGGGAAGCATTCCGAAAAGCGTTTGAATGTTTTGATCCAAAAAAGGTGGCCGATTACGGGGATGATAAAGTTAATGAACTTTGCGGTAATGGGGAAATAATCAGAAATAAGCTGAAAATAAAAGCAGCTGTCAATAACGCAAAAATATTCATTGAAATTCAGGAAGAATACGGCAGCTTTTCGGATTTTATACACGGATTTACGAACGGAGAGGTTATCTTTGAAACAGGAAAAGCAAGCTCCGATTTATCAGACAAGGTATCAAAGGAATTGAAACGAAGAGGAATGAAATTTGTCGGGACGGTAGTTGTGTATGCTTATTTACAGGCGATTGGAGTGATTTATTCCCATGAAGCGGGGTGTTTTCTGGAATATGCGGCAAATTGATTCGGTTATCACAGCTAACTTTTCATTTTATCCTTTGCTAAGAAATCGTGTAAAAAACGGTTACAATATTAACATCGCATCACCGAAGCTAAAAAATCTGTAACGCTCCTTTATGGCTTCCTCATATGCCGCAAGGGTTTTTTCCCGCCCCAAAAATGCGCTGACAAGCATAATAAGAGTGCTTTCGGGAAGATGAAAATTGGTTATGAGTCCGTCTATAATCCTAAATTTATAGCCGGGGTAAATGAAAATTCCAGTGTCTGCGCTTCCCGCTGCCGTTTCTCCCGATTGCGAAGCCGATTCGAGAGTGCGGCAGCTTGTGGTGCCTACGGAAATTACCCTGCCTCCGTTTTGTTTGCACTTGTTTATTTTGTCCACCGTTTCCTGCGGGATCGAATAGTGCTCCACATGCATTTTGTGATCAAGGATATTGTCCTCTTTTACCGGCCGGAAGGTGCCTAAGCCTACATGAAGAGTAACATAAGCGGTATCCACGCCTTTTTCCTTCAGGCTGTCAAATACTCTTTGCGTAAAGTGAAGTCCCGCCGTCGGAGCGGCGGCGGAGCCTTCTTCACGGCAGTAAACGGTATTGTATCTGTCTTTTTCCTTCAGCTTTTCTTTAATATACGGAGGAAGCGGCATCTGACCTATTCTGTCCAATATCTCAAAAAAGTTTCCTTTAAAGTTGAATTTCACAATACGGTTACCGCCCTCGACTATGTCCAAAATCTCGGCGGAAAGCTCATCGGAAAATCTCACAACCGTGCCTGCTTTAAGGCGGCGTCCGGGACGTACCATTACCTCCCATCTGTCAAGTTCAATATGCTTAAGCAGAAGAAATTCCACGTTAACCCCAGTAGAGGGCTTTACTCCGTAAATACGGGCAGGGAAAACTTTTGAATCGTTCAGCACAAGCAAGTCGCCTTTTTTCAGGTATCGGCATATATTATAAAAGCGGTCGTGAATTATGCCGCCGGTTTCGCGATCTATTTTCATAAGCCCGGAGCCATCGCGGGGCTCTATGGGAGTCTGAGCTATCAGTTCTTCGGGCAGATCGTAGTAAAAATCGGATTTAAGCACTTTTTTCCTCCTGATTCATTGCTTTAAAAAATAATTATATCATATCCTGACGCTGCTATCAATAGTCAATATTGTACAAATTTAAAATCGTAATATAAATTTTAAGTAAGTTTTTTTACAGCCTCTTGACAAAAACGGCCCGTTGTGATATGATTTATTTTGGATAGAGGTGCGGTTTTGATCAGTACTTTCTGCGTCAACGGGTCTGTACGTTGCGGGAAGGAAAGGCAACGCCGCCGAAAAAGCGGCCGACAGAACCGAACCGCTTTTGGCTGCGGTGCCGAAAAGGGTCGCGGCTGTCATCACTGCGTCGGACGCGGATGGAGAGCTATCGGCAATATTGCCATGCGATATGTTTTCTTTTATCCGACCCGCTGCGTGTCGGTTTTTTTATTGTATTAAAAACCATTTTTTTAATTTTTAATTGGTTAAAAATATAAGCTCTGATAAGGAAGGAATACGGCTATGAAAAATTATAAGGTAGGCATTATAGGCGCCACGGGAATGGTTGGACAGCGTTTTGCGCTTCTCCTTGAGAATCACCCGTGGTTTAAAGTAACCGCTCTTGCAGCCTCGCCCCGTTCTGCAGGAAAAACCTATAAGGAAGCAGTGGGAGAAAGATGGCTGTTGGATAAGCCAATGCCCGAATCGATGAAAGGCATTGTGGTAATGGACGCCACGGCGGATATTGAAAAGATTGCGTCTGCGGTGGATTTCGTGTTCTGTGCGGTAGATATGAAAAAGGATGAGATAAAGGCTCTCGAAGAAGCTTACGCTAAGCACGAGTGTCCCGTAATGTCAAACAATTCCGCCAATCGCTTTACCGACGACGTGCCTATGATTATCCCCGAAATAAACGACGGTCATATTGAGATAGTTGAGTCACAAAAAAAACGTTTCGGCACCAAAAGAGGTTTTATTTCGGTAAAATCCAACTGCTCCATCCAGAGCTATGTTCCCGCGCTCAGCCCTCTCAGAAAATTCGGGATAAAGAATGTGCTTGCCTGTACTTATCAGGCTATTTCCGGAGCCGGAAAGACCTTTGAAACATGGCCAGAAATGGTAGATAACCTCATTCCCTATATCGGCGGCGAGGAAGAGAAGTCCGAACAGGAGCCCCTGAAGGTGTGGGGCAGAATCGACGGTGATAAGATCGTAAAGGCCGAGAGTCCCATTATTACTACCCAATGCCTGAGAGTTCCCGTTTCGGACGGACATTTTGCGGCAGTTTTTGTTAATTTTGAAAATAAGCCTTCCAAAGAGGAAATTTTGAATATCTGGAAGGATTTCAGAGGAGCGCCGCAGGAGCTGGAGCTTCCTTCCGCTCCCAAGCAGTTCATACACTATTTTGAAGATGAAGATATGCCTCAGACCAGACTGCACCGCAATCTGGAAAACGGAATGGCGGTCAGTGTGGGAAGACTGAGAGAGGACAGCTTGTTTGACTATAAGTTTGTCTGTCTTTCACATAATACGCTGAGAGGCGCTGCGGGAGGCGGAGTGCTGATGGCGGAGCTTTACGCGGCGAAAGGATACTTTGATTGAATTATTCGGAAGGAGAACTCTATATGAGTGACAATACCATATTTACCGGAGTGGGAGTTGCGATAGTGACTCCGTTTAACAAGGACGGTTCGGTGAACTACGATAAATTGGGCGAGCTTATAGAAGCCCAGATTGCGGGCGGCACCGACGCGCTGATCATCTGCGGCACCACAGGAGAATCCTCAACGCTTACCGACGAGGAGCATTTGGAGTGCATCAGATACGCCGTAAAAAAGAGCAACGGAAGAATTCCGGTTATCGCTGGCACGGGCAGCAACGATACCGCTTATGCCGTGGAAATGTCAAAGGACGCCGAAAAAGCTGGGGCGGACGCTCTGCTGTTGGTTACGCCCTATTACAATAAAACCTCGCAAAAAGGACTTATCGCGCACTTTACCGCCATAGCCGACTCGGTTAATATTCCGATAGTACTTTATAACGTACCTTCCAGAACGGGCTGTAAAATCGAAATTTCCACATATAAGGAACTGGCGAAGCACAAAAACATCAAAGCGGCAAAAGAGGCCTGCGGCGACATAAGCTTTATAGCACAGCTTGCGGCGGAAACCGATCTTGATATTTATTCCGGAAACGACAACCAGACGGTACCCGTTATGTCTCTTGGAGGAAAAGGTGTTATATCGGTAGCTTCCAACATTATTCCCTCGGAAATGCACGAGATGGCGGATTATGCTTTAAAAGGCGATTTCAAAAAGGCGGCGGAATTGCAGCTAAAATATCTCGGACTGTTAAACGCGCTGTTCTGTGATGTCAACCCCATTCCCGTAAAGGAGGCCATGAACCTTATGGGAATGGAGGTAGGCAATTGCAGACTTCCTTTGGTATGTTCGGAGGAAAGCAAAATCGAGCTTTTAAGAAATGAGCTTGGCAGGTTCGGACTTTTAAAATAATTTACGATGAGAGGACTTTTAAAGATGACGGATATAGCTATAACAGGCGCTTGCGGCAAAATGGGCAGGGTTATCGCTGAGCTTGTAAAGGAACGGGAAGATTGCAAAATCTGCGCCGGTATAGATATCAGAGGTGAAAGCTTTGATGATTTTCCCGTTGTGGGAAAGGTTTTCGACTTGGCGGAGGTTCCCGATGTTATAATTGATTTTTCCCACCCCTCTGCGTTGGAGGATCTTTTATCCTACTGTAAGATGAAAAACGTCCCCGTGGTTATTGCCACCACGGGATACAGCGAGGAGGAGATACAGAAAATCAAGTTGGCCTCCGGACAGATACCCGTATTTTTCACCTTTAATATGTCTCTCGGTATAAATCTTCTTGCCGATCTGGCCAAAAGAGCGGCGGATGTATTGGGAACACAATTTGACGTGGAGATCGTGGAAAAGCATCACAATCTTAAAAAGGACGCTCCTTCGGGTACGGCAATAATGTTGGCGGAGGCGGTGAACGAGGTTTACGGGGGCGGTAAAAAGTATATTTATGACCGCCATGGGGTAAGAAAGCCCCGCGACAAAGAGGAAATAGGAATAAGCTCCATCAGGGGCGGCACCATTGTGGGTGAGCACGACATTATTTTCGCGGGGCACGACGAGGTTATTACTTTATCCCACTCGGCACAGTCGAAAGAAGTTTTTGCTGTCGGCGCGGTTAATGCAGCGCTGTTTCTTAAGGGGCAGCGCGCCGGGCTGTATGATATGTCCGATTTGCTCGGATAAAAAATGGGGTGAAATTTTAAAGGGTTTGATATTTCTTTCAAATATGCGGCGTTGATGCCGTTGCACTGATGCGCTGCCACTTATCAAGATAAAAGGTGGATAAAAATATGACAGATATAAAAGTTTTTGAAGGTATAACCTTTGTTTCTTTTAACGAAAAATCGGGCGAGAAGCTCTCTGCTTTTGAGATATTCCGCAAGATAGGCGATAACGGGATTGATATTGATATGATTTCGATTGACCTGGCGCTGAGCGATAGAGTGTGCGTTGGATTTACGCTTTGCGACGATGATCTGGCGAAGCTGCTGCCGCTTACAAGGTCGGAAAATATTACCGTCCCCGCCGTAAACTGCGGAAACGTAAAGTTTGTGATCAAATCGGAAGATATGATCAACTGTCCGGGATTCGCGGCAAAAATTTTTACGGGGCTTGATGACATTGGATGTGTTCCGCTGATGATAACTACTGCGGTAGATGAAATATCGATTCTCGTAAGGGACAGTGACAGCGCGGACGTAGGCAAGGCACTGGAAAAGCTGTTTGAATAATCGTAAATTACAGTAATTTCTTTTGTAATCAAAAAGGAATTACTGTAATTTGTATAATTTTAATTTATAAATTGAATCCAAAACAAATAGCGTATCTATTGAATGATATTTGTTCAAATGAAAGGAAGATGTGAAAATGAAGGATAAGGGAAAACAATATCTTTTTGAAGAGGCTTCTGTTCCGAGATCGGTGCTTACTTTAGCGGTGCCTACCGTTATCAGCGCGCTGGTGATGGTTATTTACAATCTTGCGGATACTTATTTTGTGGGTATGCTGAACGACCCTATTCAGAATTCCGCCGTTACTCTTGCCGCACCTATACTTCTCGCATTTAACGCAATAAACAACCTTTTCGGTGTGGGAAGCTCCAGTATGATGAGCCGCGCTTTAGGTGCAAAGGATTTTGAAACAGTAGGCAAAAGCTCCGCGTTCGGGTTTTACTGTGCGCTTATCAGCGGTGTGGTGTTTTCCCTTATATATTCGTTTTTCAGCGGCTTTTTTCTCAATATGTTGGGCGCGGATGCGGACACCGCTTTTGCCACGGGGGAGTATCTCAAGTGGACGGTTTCTTTCGGAGCGGCTCCGGCTATTCTAAATGTGGTGATGGCTTATCTCGTAAGAGCGGAAGGAGCCACGCTGCACGCAAGCATAGGAACTATGAGCGGCTGTGTACTCAATATGATTTTGGATCCGCTGTTTGTTCTGCCTTGGGGGCTGAATATGGGTTCCGCCGGAGCCGGACTGGCTACGTTTATTTCAAATTGCTTTGCTTGCGGTTATTTCTTTGTACTGCTGTTTGTACGGAGAGGAAAAACTTATGTCTGCATTGATCCCAGAAAGTTCAAACCCAGCAAAAATATCGTTTTAGGCGTGTGTGGCGTTGGTATTCCCGCTTCGATACAAAACCTTCTTAATGTTACCGGGATGACGGTGCTCAACAACTTTACCTCTGTTTTCGGTCCTGACGCGGTGGCGGCAATGGGAATAGCATATAAGGTAAATATGGTGCCGATGAATATTTCATGGGGTTTTTCACAGGGCGTTATGCCGCTTATAAGCTATAACTACTCAAGCGGTAATTACAAGAGAATGAAAAAAAGCGTTGTTTTTACCGCAAAGCTTTCCGAAAGCTTCCTTATCGTAATGTCGGCTTTCCTGTTCGCATTTTCCGGAAGCGTTATAAGAATGTTTATGAACAATGATGCGGTAGTTGGATACGGGAGCGCTTTTCTTCACGGTATGTGTCTCGGACTTCCTTTTCTTTGTATGGACTTCCTGGCGGTTAATGTATTCCAAGCCTGCGGTATGGGAAAAAAATCGCTGGTATTCGCGCTGCTCCGAAAGATAGTTCTTGAAATTCCGGCGCTTATTGTGCTGAATTATCTGTTCCCGCTTTACGGACTTGCTTATGCTCAGCTTACTTCGGAATTGGTATTGGCAGCGGCGGCGGTAATAACTCTTTACGGAATGTTTAAAAAATTTGGCGGAAAATCCGTGAATGAAAACGAGGCGCTGCTTTCAAAAGAAAATGAAACGGAAGCGGCTGCGGAGGATGAATCCGAGTCAATGTCCACTGAAAAAGAAGAGTTATAAAATATTTAAGGCAACACCGCGCAAAGACCGCGCTGCGCGCTTTGCCGCGCATACGCTTGCATCTTTTCCGTCATTTTTGCCCAAAACTCTTGAAATACGCCGGTATTCCTGCGTCGTTTTGGACAATCTGACGAAAAAGCTGACTGCGCGTCTGCACGACAATCTTTGTGCGGTATTGCCTTAATTTTTCATACAAAATTTTATAAGATGCCTGTACTGCCTTTTACAACCTCGTATTCTTTTCCTGAAGTGGCTCTCTTAAGTCCTTCCATAAGTCCGCTTACGCTCCATTGGTATGTAGTTCTGTTAAAATTCCATCCGTTGTCCCAAAGGTAGCAGGCTATTCCTGAATCGTGACAGAGTTTGGCAAAATATTCGCAGAAATAAATATGCTCGGTATTTGAGCCGCCGCCGGCGTATTCGCCTATTATAACCGGAATACCTTTCTCAACAAATGTGCTGTTCAAAAGGTTTACCTTATCTGTCATAAGCTTTATTTCCGCTTCGGTGCCCCATGTTTTCTGAGAACCCGATATGCAGAATTCCCAGGGGGTGTAATAGTGAACCGAAAGAATAAGACGATCCTCAATCGTGTCAGTGGGCATTTTGTACAGTGCGTCGCAGGTTTTGGCTATATCGGTCCAGTATCCTGCGATGAGAAGGTGACGCTTTTCATTGTTTCCGCCGCTTGAGCGAATTATATCAACGAAGTCTTGGTTTATTTTATTGATAAGTGCATAGGCTTCGGAGTTGGGAAGGGAATCGAAGCCCACTTCGTTCATTGATTCAAAAATAAGATAATCGGAGTAATCCCTGAAGCGTTGGGCAATCTGTTTCCACATTTTGCTGTATCGCGCGTAAAACTTATCGTAATCATCTTTTGCGGTTTCGATTATCCATGCGCCGAACTGAGGGTCGCCGCCGCCGTCGTGATGCATATTGATAATGACATAAAAGCCGCGGTCAATGGCGTAGTCCACTATTTCCTGAACCCTGTTCATCCAGTCTTCTTTGATATTGTCATTTTCGTCAAGATGATCTCTCCAGGTGATGGGGATGCGCACCGAATCAACACCCGATTCTTTCAGCTTGTCGAACATCACCGGAGTTGTCATAACATTTCCCCAAAGAGTTTCGTCCACCTCCTCGCCGTCTTCAACATGTTCGTTTACCTTTCCGTCACCGTCACGGTCTGCTTGGCACACGTCGAGAGTGTTTCCCAGGTTCCAGCCTATTTTCATCTCTTTTACCAGCTCAGCGGAGGTTATGTCTCTCATTATTCCGTAATCATTCGTATTGTTTACGGCGCCATTTTCTCCGGTAAACGAGTTGTTGCTGTTATCAGGAAGATCTGTGGCGGAGCAGGCAGAAAAAAATGTTGATACAGCCAAAGCCGATAGCAACAGACTTACATATTTGTGCGATTTCATTATATTGTCCTTTCTTATACCTGATGTTAGGTATTATGTATAATACTATTTTAGATCATATTATAGACAAAATAAAAATTCGGAATGATTTAAAATAGTGCTTAATACCAATATATAATCAAGTTGTAGACTTGATTATATATTGCACCCAAAACACTAATCCCTCAGTTATAAAGGGATTAGTATGAGGTGTAATACTATTATAAAAAAATTCAAAAAATAAGCGTAATCGATTACATTTATACAATATATTATAGCGTAAACGATTACACTTGTCAACTTATTTTTGAATTTTTGTGGTTTTTGATAAAAATGCAGTATAAAAAATGGGATAAAATAACCAATAAAGTTTTATTCCAATCTTTAATCAAGTTGTAAACTTTATTAAAGATTATAATTGAAACACCAGTGTTTTGTTATATCTAAATATTGCATAAATTGAAAAGATGTGCTATAATAAACTCAAAGAAAACAAGTGGGATAATTATATGCCATCAATCAAATAGAAAATCAAACTTAGCAACAAAGACAGAGCAGAATTTATAGATATTGCGACAAAGGGGTGAAGTCCTGCGCGAACTATACTGCGCGCAAATATTCTTCTTGCTTCCGACAGACAAGGCGAAAATTATATGACTGTATCAGAGATTGCAAGGACGTATCACACCTCGCATACAACCATACAAACAGTAAAATCTTCGTATTGCACAAAAGAGCTTGAGGCTACGCTCAACAGAAAGAAACGCGAAACGCCGCCGGTTCCGGCGAAAGTGACCGGAGAGGTTGAAGCGCATATAATTGCGCTTGCTTGCGGAGAACCGCCAAAAGGGTATTCCAAATGGACGCTTAGGTTGCTTGCTGAAAAGACGGTTGAACTGGGTTATATTGAATCCGTTTCTCATTCTACCGTTTCATCCGTACTTAAAAAAATGAATGTAAGCCTAATTTGAAAAAGTGTTGGTGCATTCCTCTCCACCACAGCATGCGAGAGAACTTTCTAAACGTCTGGAAATACATTACACTCCAAAGCACGGAAGCTGGCTTGATATTGCGGA
>CAJUFF010000066.1 GCA_910585505.1 uncultured Ruminiclostridium sp.
TTATCCTGTGTCAAAATGGTTATTAGTATAATTCCGTTAAAAAAACGGCTTTTTTCAGCCGCGCCGCGTTTGTGCCGAAGGCTTAAACGCCCAAACGCTTCATATCAGGAAAGGCATTAACATCAAATGAACTACACCGACATTACAGAAGGAATTTTCATCGACCGTCCAAACCGATTTATTGCCAATGTGGAAATAAACGGTAAAAAGACAGTCTGTCACGTAAAAAACACAGGCCGCTGCAAAGAGCTTTTAATCAGCGGAACAAAGGTATATCTTCAGCATTCGGATAATCCCTCAAGAAAAACGGAATTTGACCTTATTGCCGTTGAAAAAGGAAATATTCTTATAAATATTGACAGCGCCGCCCCCAACAAGGCCGCGGCGGAGTATATAAGAAAAATTTTCGGCGAAAACGCCGTCATAAAGCAGGAAGTAAAATACGGAACGTCGAGGATAGATTTTTTTATTGAATCAAACGGCGAAAAGTGGTTCATTGAGGTTAAAGGAGTAACTCTCGAGCAAAACGGACGCGCTTATTTCCCCGACGCACCCACCCTGCGCGGTGTAAAGCACTTAAACGAGCTTTGCGCCGCCGTGAAGGAGGGCTACCGCGCCTGCGCCCTTTTTATAATTCAGATGAAAGGCGTAAGCGCTTTCTCTCCCAATAACGTTACTCACCCCGAGTTCGGAAAAGCGCTGAAACGGGCTGCGGAAAGCGGGGTTATTATAAAAGCGGTTGACTGTCTGGTTACCAAGAACGGTATGACCGCCGATAAAGAAGTTGAAGTAATTTTATAAAGCAAATTGCACAAAATCAACTTCAAAATTTTTACTATACTTTTTTGCCGAATAATTGACAAATCACAATAAAATGTAGTATAATTATATTCAAGAGAAAAAGAGAACACATTTATTTTACTGTTATATTTGTAATATACGAAGTGTCAGACATAAAATATATGCTTGATTTTAAGTAATGTTAAACAAATTACTGCCGTCTGCCCGAATGGTCAGAAATTTGGTTATATTGTATAAATTCGACACATGAAAGCCGTTGCCTTTTTAGAAGAACATGCGCAGATTGATGGAACTTATGCAAACCCGCGTCAAAAGCTTCAACCTATAATCATGCAACGCTGCTTTAGTAAAAAAGAAAGGAAAAACAAATTTATGCCGATAGTAAATGTTATGGAGGAAATGGTTAGGAATAAACTTAACGAGCGTCTGGAAAAAACCGACTGCTGTAAATGCGAAAAATGCGTTGACGATATGATGGCAATCGCGCTTAACCGACTGCCCTCAAAGTATGTGAGCACTCCAAGAGGAGAGCTTTTTTCAAGGGTAGGCTCCTCTCTGGAAAAACAGAACAGTCTGGATATAGAGTTTGCCGTAGTGAGTGCTATCGAATTTGTTTCAAATCATCCTCGTCACGACGATTAAGATTTTAAAGCGCAGCTTGTTTAAGCTGCGCTTTAAAAAACATAGGATATATAAAATGATCGAAAAAAAAGTGGGAAACATTTCGGAAAAGCTTATAAGAACGGTGGAGACCCCTTTGGGCAGCATAGTTTACGAGCTTGAAAGAAAACGTATAAAAAGACTTAATCTAAGGGTAAGGAGAGACCGTTCGGTTTATCTTTCGGTGCCATGGCGAACCTCTTTTGATTACGCGGACAAGTTTGTCGCCGACAACGCGGGCTTTGTGTTTGAAGCAATTGAAAAAATCGCCAAAAAAACCGAATTCAAAGTGGAATACACCTTTTATCTGGGCAAAAAAACAGATATCGAAATAAAAGTGTCGAAAAGAAAAGGCGGAGAGCTGGAGGAAAACGGCGTACTGACTCTGTTTGTACCATCGGAAGAATTTAAAGAGGACAAAGAAATTGTTAAAAAATCTCTGGAGCAGTGGCAAAGGGAGATGGCAAAGGAGCTTTTGCCAAACGCGCTTGAGCTGGCATACAACCGTTTCCGCGCGGCGGGGCTGAAGGTTCCTTATCCTTCTCTTTCCATACGTATGATGAAAAGCAGGTGGGGGAGCTGCGCGGCGTATAAGGAAAAAATCACGCTGAACGCGAAACTGGTGGAAAAACCGTTTGTTTGTATTGAGCAGGTTGCCTGTCACGAGCTTGCGCATTTTATTGTACAGGATCATTCGGCGAAATTTTACGAGGTGCTTGATCTTGTTATGCCCGAACATAAGGCGGTTAACAGGCTGTTGAAAGGGTAGCGTCAATTGAACTTGCCCGCGAAAAGCAATCCGGCCCCAAGCACCGCGGCGGAAACGGCCAGTAATATTATCGAATCATCGCCGCTTTCCGCGATCGGAATTTCCATGTTTCCGAAATCCGGCGGCGTTTTATTTTCTCCGGTTCCGTTTTCCGAATCGGACGCGCCATTCCGGTCGTCAGACTCTCTCCTTTCCCCGTCGGGAGGAAACATACCATTTTTAGGAAATTCGCCGCCCATATCGGGCTTTTCACCGAAGCCGCCAAAGTCTCCGAACCCGCCGTTCCCTTCATCGCTGCCTGTATTTGACGTACCGCCGAATCCGCCGCCCATGCCGCCGTTATTCATTGTCCCCATCTCCGAAAGCTTCAGCTCCGAAGCATTGATCAGCGATGAGCCGTTCTCCGACTGCCCCTCGGAGGTTGAAGGTATGCTCCCGTTTAGCTGCCCTTTCACGCTTTCCTCCCGCAAACGGCAAAAAAGCTTAAGAGCGCTTACGCCTTGTTCAAATTCCTCGTAGGTGCAGAATTTTGTGGGATCCTTTTCCACGTAATCGCTTATCAGCGCTGCCGCTTCGTCAATTATGGAACCTATATCCGTATTGTCAAGGAATTCAGCCATATATTTATGATAAAGCTCGGTATATTTGCTGTCGGAAAAGATCCAGCTTACCATCGGTCGGTCGCTCACATCGCCCATAACGGGGGAATCAATAGGATAATTCACCTGTTCCGAAGCACTGCCCGCTTGAAAAGTTCCGAAAGCAAGATTGTAATCCCATGGTATCATGGAAAGCCGCCCATCCTCTTCGTACAAATAATAATTATGCACCATTGAACCCGTATAGCTGTCCCAGTTGCAGACAAAGTTATGCACCGTGAAATATCGTATAACCTGCTCAATATCAACCGTGTTTTCAATATCGCTGTTTTCGCCGAGTGATTTAAGGGAAGCTATAAGTCTGTCCTTGTCCGAATCGGTAACGTCTGTTTTGGCGTTTTCAAAAATGTTGGAGTAACTCTCGTATTTGTCGTCGACATACTTTAATTTTACGTCGTCGCTGCTCATTCCTCCCATACCGAACATTCCGCCTGTTTCTTCGGGTCTTTTCGTCATTTCTCCGTTTTCCGGAAAATCAAAGCCGCTTTCCGACATTTCGGTTGGGTCAAAGGATTTTATGTCTCCTCCGCCTGAAAAAGGAAAATCTCCCGAATCGCCTTCCGAGACGCCAAACTCGCTCATCCTGAAATTCATTCCGTTTCCTCTTCCTCCGCCGAAGCTCATACTGTCCGGCTTATAAAGCTCGCCGTAATCTTTTCCGTAGCAGCGTTCAAGAAAGGCCTCTTCTACTCCCTCCACAGCTAAGTAAAGTCCCCAGTCCTCGCCGTTTACGGTAATATACACGTAGCTGCAAAGGGGAGCGTTAACTCCCGATTCGTTCATCATACGGTATGTGAGATAGTCCTTCATATAGGTATTGTCCTGAATGATATTATTAAGACAAAGTTTGTCAAGTCCGTAATAGCTTTTGCTTTTATCATACTTGTCGAACTCTATTTTAAAGCTGTATCTTTCGCTGTCCATGGAAGAAACCGCGGTTAATGAAGTGTTTCCCTTTGCCCGTATGCCCACGTTTTTGTAAGCTTCTCCGTCAATAACCACTGCGCATTCCGAGTATTCCTCGCTTTGGCAGGAGGCAATAAACTCGTCCCAGTTATCCGAAACAATATCTATTGTGTGCACCCTCGCAAGGGAAAACAGCCGTTCCTTGTATCCCGCTTCGCTTGCGGAGCTTATCATGCCCAATGCCCCCCCGCCGATAAAAAGCGCGGCAAGCAGTACGGATATTATAACGGACAGCAGACAGACTAAGTCAATCTTTTTATGTGTTGACATTTTTACAACCGCTCCTTTCCTACTTTTCCGCGTAAATGCAATCAACCCGTGTAATCTCCGTTATAGCTGACCAGCACGGCACTTTTGACTCCGTTCATATCCGCCGTTTCGTTTATAAAATCGGTGTTGTCGTCCTTAAGACTGAGTTCCAGATTAAGTTCAATGTCTCCCTTTTGAACGGTTTTGCTTTTTATTGCGCAGCGCTTTGTTTTGCCGTCCAAAAAGCGCTTTACCGCGCTTTCCGTTTCCCTGTCCTCACAGCGTATCACAGCTATATAAGTACGGGCGTGGCTTTTTTTATTTACGAGCGCCAAAAGAATTACTCCCACTGCCACACTTCCTATTATTGCCAGGGGTATCATACCTGCCGCCAGAACTATTCCCGCTCCGATTGACCAAAACAGGAAAGCTATATCCAAAGGCTCCTTTATTGCGGTACGGAATCTCACGATTGAAAGCGCGCCCACCATGCCTAAGGACAGCACTACATTACTTGTAACCGCCAAAATCACCGTAGCGGTTATCATTGTAAGAGCCACAAGAGTTACTCCGAATCCGGAGGAATACATGACTCCGCTGTAAGTTTTTTTATACACCAAAAAAATAAACATACCCAACCCGAACGCCAATATCAGCGTTATCGCCATATCAGCAACGTTAACGCTTGTTATGGCCTCCAGAAAATTCGATTTGAAAATGTCTTTAAAATTCATTGCTTTTTCTCCTTTTGGTTTTATTTCTCCTATTAAAGCGCAGCTCAAACAAGCTATCGTAATTGTTTAGTAATTAAGAGGTTTAGTATGGGATTTTTTCACTCGCTAAACCGAGAGTATAAATCCGAGATTATAATGAAAATTAAGTCAGCCGTATATGCGGCAAGCGGCGTACTTTGAAAACGATGAGGTGCGCCTTCCCTCCATCTGCACCAGATCACGTATAACCGAGGGAAGAAATTCGTCCCACTTCACCTCAAGTATTATCGGCGAGTTTCCCGCGGACACCGTAGGGCAATTTTCATCAAAAATCTCGGTACAATTCATTCCCGTTCTTATATTCCTGTCTATGGTGACTCTTACGTTGCCATAGGGATACACAAAGGCTTCCCGCGTGTAATCCGCAATGGTTTTCGGTTTCAGCCCCGTCTTCATTTTTGAGTACAGCTCCCATAAAAGCGGTAGGTCGGAATTTATAAGCCAGTCATATTCTCCTTCGGTTAACGACTGTGCTTCCGATTTTGTGAGCGTTGCGCTTTCCTTTACGCAAAGGCCGTTCCGCTTGCTCTTCTTTTCCAGACGGATAAAAGAAGTATCGTTGTTGTAAAACCGTATACGGAATTTTTCCCGAATATTGATTCCGTCGATTTTTTCCCTTAACGCCTTGTTTGTAAAATCGTCAAAATACAGGCTGCGCACAAAGTATTTTCCCTCGGCTCCGTTTTCGTCGCGCTTTATTACCGCGCTTAGTCTTTGCCTGATCACAAGCATATCCGAAAGGTTTATTTCGTGTTTGCATTCATGTCGAAGCTTCATTTTTACGTCTCCTTTCTTTTTTCTACTGTGCCGTTATTGTAGCAAATTTTACTGAATTTACGCTGAAAACGAGTTTTGCGGAAATGAAAGAGGAGTGAAAAATATATGAAAGGTCATTATATTCCTCCCGGATATCGTATAGATAAAAGCGCGGACAAATTATAAAGAAAATTTTCAGCTTTATTTCAGGAAAAGGTAGTAATATAACTATATGCCATACCATTAAAAATCGAAAATTATGAATAATTCAAAACAATATTATTAAGGAAACAGACTATGAAAATACTTGTAATAGAAGACGAAAAGCTGCTGGCGGATTCCATATGCGAACTGCTGGAATCAAAAGGGTTTGAGGCGGAAGCCGTATACAACGGAAAAGACGGGACGGAGTATGCCGAGCTGGGCATATACGATCTTATGATACTTGACGTAATGATGTCCGAAATGGACGGATACGAGGTAGCCAGACGCGTACGCGCCGACCGCTGCGGTATTCCCATACTTATGCTGACCGCAAGGTCGGGGATTGAGGACAAAATAGAGGGTCTTAATTCGGGAGCGGACTATTACTTGACCAAGCCATTTGACTCAAGGGAACTTCTTGCCTGCATCAACGCCCTGCTTCGCCGTCAGGGAGCACAGATAAACGAGCTTTCCTACGGCAATACCTCTCTTGATCTGGAATCCGGCAAGCTGATACGCGGAGAAAAAAGCGTGCGGCTTTCCGCGAGGGAATTTGACGTAATGCGGATTCTGATGCAGTCAAAAGAAAACAACGTTTCCAAGGAAACGCTGCTTACAAAGGTATGGGGATATGATTCAAACGCCGTTGAAAATCATGTGGAAGTATACGTGGGTTTTCTGAGGAAAAAGCTTTTAAGCATAGGCTCGGATCTGCGTATTGAAGCGATACGGAGATTGGGATATCATCTGGAGGCGGGAAATGATAAAAAAGCTTAAGCTTAAATTTTTGTCGGTGAACATGATTATCGTAACGGTAATGCTGATTGTGATTTTCGGTCTTATAATTTTTTTTACCGCTTCCGCCTCGGAAAAGGAAAACTTACAGCAGCTTCGTGCGGCTTTGTCAATGCCGCCCCATTCCGACCATGTAGAAGACGCGCCGCCGTCTTTACCGTATCAAATCTTCGTAATCCGACAGACGCCTCGCGGCCAATTGGCCGTATCGGGAAACGGTGATTATAAAATCGCCGAAGAAATTTTTAGCGCCGCCATAGCTTCGGGAAAACGGGAGGGCGTGCTGAAGGAGTATAACCTCAGATTTTGTGTAATGAACACTCCCATGGACAAATCCGTGTCCTTTTCCGATTTGTCCGTGGAGCAGGCAATGCTGTTCCGACTTGTCAGAACCTGTGTATTTATCTCCTTACTCGCCTTGGGAGCATTTTTTATAGTGAGCCTTATTCTTGCCCGCTGGATAGTAAGGCCGATGGAAACTGTATGGGAGCAGCAGAAGCAATTCGCCGCGGATGCCTCTCACGAGCTGAAAACCCCTCTTACCGTAATCATTACCAATGCGGAGCTGCTCCGAAGCAATAAGTACGGCGAAGAAAAGCGTACCCGATTTGCCGAAAGTATTTTAACGATGGCGGAGCAGATGCGCGGTCTTACCGAAAGCCTTCTGGAATTGGCGAGAAGCGACGCACGAACGGAAATCGCCTTTGAAATCGTCGATTTCAGCGAGCTGACCGCCGATTCGGCGCTCCCGTTTGAACCCCTTTTTTTTGAAAAAGGATTAACATTGCGCTGCGAAACCGAGAAAGGAATAACGGTAAAAGGCAGCCGTTCACAGCTTAGCAGGCTTACGGATATTTTACTGGACAACGCGCTGAAATATTCATATCCGAATACGGAGGCGGTGCTAAGTCTGAAAAAGCGCGGAAACACCTGTATTCTTTCTATGGAAAGCCATGGGGATACTATTTCAAAAGCCGATTTAAAAAACATATTCAGGCGGTTTTACAGAGCCGATAAAGTGCGCGGCATGAATAAAAGCTACGGTCTGGGTCTTTCCATAGCGGAAAATATTGTGAAGGAGCACGGCGGAGGCATTTACGCGGAAAGCGAGGGGGGCGTAAACCGATTTTATGTAAAGTTGGGGATTGGCGGATAAAAAGGCAAGTTTTTGCAGGCGTTCTGTCTACCGTTAATATATTTTTGAAAAGCACCTAAAAAAGTCTTTAACGCGGTGACGAAAAGCGATACCGATCTATTTTTAAACTGCGGGCATTGCATCGGTTTAAAAATGGATTGGTATGACATGTAAAAATTCAAAACAAAAGTCGAAATATAGGATACTAAATTATATAAAACAAAAACAATAAAATATTGCTTTGCAGTTTTATTCTTTAAATGTTTGTTTAAATCAAGAATTAAACTTTCATTTAAGCAAGCAACGGTTGACCGCACACCGAAAGGTAAAACAAATTATCAAATTTTTAGCATAATATCTTTATACTATTGAAGCCGCCGCTGTTTTATGATAAAATACCGATATAAGGTTTTTTTAAAAACAACGAAAGGATTTTACGCTATGAAAACGAAAAAACTTTTATCCGCACTATGTGCGGCAGCGGTACTTTTGTCGTCGCTTGCGGGCGGAATCGTATTCACATCGTATCGTTCGGCACACGCCGAAGATTTGATTCCAGCCCCGTATGTTACAGGGGAATCCGCCGACGGTGAAAATGTCGTTGACAATCCCGAAGAATCGGAAACAACCGAAAACACCGTCGAAACAATTTCCGAATCGGAATCAACCGAATCACAAGAATCTATCGAACCACAGGAACCAATCACTCCACAAAACTTCAGATACGATGAAACAGACGGATTTATTAAGTGGGACGAGGTCGTGGACGCATACGGCTATAAGCTGAAAACCACGGTAAACGACGATGAGCGACAGTTTATATACTATGAACCCGAAGCGGAACTGGATAGGCTGTGTTATGAAAAAAACATAGATTTCGGAGAATATGAATTTTCCGTCTGCACATTTGACGAATCGGGCACAGACAGCGAATGGTCGGAATCGATTGTCGTTTCTTACGAATCTGCCTTTGATATGCCTCAAAATGTGAGATTAAGCAATGCATATGATGAAACGGTTGTATGGGACGAAGTTGACGGCGCATCACGATACAATATTCGTTTTTACGATGAAGAAAATGCACATACGCCATTCAATAATAATTATACGTCCGACAACTCATTTTTTTATAGATATTACCTAAATGAATTTGGAAACTATTGGATCTCTGTTCAGGCGATGGATAAAGATTATAATGCCAGCGAATGGACGGAACGCGTTCTAATTCCACATACTGAATTAATAATAACAAAACTTGAACCGCCTCAAAACGTTCGTTTTGACGAAAGCGGAGAAAACATTCTGTGGGACGCGGTAGAGGGCGCGGATTATTACGATGTGTATATCTATGGATCATTTTATGACAGTAATTACAATTTTTATAATTCTCAGGGGTATATTCAGGAACCCGTATTTGAAAACTGGAAGTCTCTTGCATGTCCGCGCACCGATGGAAATTATCAAATCTACATACACGCATACAGCAATCAGGCCGATATAACAAACGGCATCAGCGAAGTCTTTACGGCGGTATTCGACCCGAAATGCGACGATACCATAAGCGTTCCGGAAGATTTACAAATCGAAGAAAACAATATAAAGTGGAACGACATTGAAGGCGCTTACAAGTATTGGCTCTGTATCTCGGCGGAAAACGATATGCTGTTGAATAATGAATATCATGAGGTAAATGCGGACAGTAATTACGGAGTTTATATTGACATATTTCCCGCCGGAAAATATAAAGCCGAGTTGTTTGTGATTGATGAAAACAACAATTATAACAGCAAAAACTATGACTTGACTTTTAACACCGTTCATGACGAAACAATATGGGTTCCCAAATTATTCTATAAATTTGATGAAATTTTATGGGATTATGACAGACTGAGACATGATAATACAGAATATTTCTGGTATCGTATACGCAACGAAAAAGACGGCTCACTTGTTAAATTGGCAAGAAGCTGGTCAGAACACATTTACGACCTTCCCGATTTATCCAACGGGAATTATATCATCGACGCCTGCGTTTATGAAAATAACGATAAAATCGGCGTATGGTCGGAACCGCTCCACATAACGATACATGGTGACAGCTATTTTGACAAAGAAAACGAAACCACAACCGAAGTGGAAACCCCGCCCGAAGCCGCTGAAATTCCCGAAGAGGACAGAATTACAAGTATTACCATAAACCCCGCCTTTAATATGAAAGACAAAAACGATGAAAACGTCGAACTTGATCTTACAAAAATAAAAATAAAGGCGGAAGCAATCTACGACGAAGAGGGCTTAAAAAGAGCCGAAGAAGCTCTGGGTGAAGAAATCAAAGGAAACAAGCATTATAACCTGCTCGACCTGACTCTCCTTTACAAAGGCGAAGATTATTCCAACGGGTATAAAGGCTTGGTACAGGTTATTATCCCCCTTCCGAAGGGTCATAGGGATAAAACCTTTTCCTGTTACCGTTTAATCGAAGTTGACGGTAAAATGACTAAGGAAGTTATTCCCGGCGAGCAGACCGAGGACAGCTACATTATCTACCTTGAGCATTTCAGCGAGTACGCTCTTGTCGGCGCCGGCGAAGAAGAGGATCACACTCACATATTCGGCGAGGAATGGAAGAACGACGAAACAAGCCATTGGAAGGAATGCGAATGCGGCGAAAAATCCGAGGAAGTTGAGCACACCTTTGGAGAATGGACAGTTATTAAGGAAGCTACCGAAAAAGAGGAAGGCTCCCGCGAAAGAGTCTGCGGTATATGCGGCTTCAAAGATACCGAATCAATTCCCGTTCTTGACCATACTCACAAGTTCGGTGAGTGGAAATCAGATAAAAACAGCCACTGGAAGGAATGCGAGTGCGGCGAGAAATCCGAGGAAGCCGAGCACATCTTTGGAGAGTGGACGGTTATTAAAGAAGCTACCGAGAATGAAGAGGGCGAAGAACGCCGCGAATGTGAGGTTTGCGGAAAAGACGAAACAAGAACAATCGATAAGCTCCTTCCAGACGTTCCGGATGTTCCCGATACGCCTGTCGTTACAAAACCGAATTACGGATTTTCCGTCCCCGAAGCCGTACAGACTTCCGCCGAACAGACAATCACAGATCCGATACCCGTAACTCAACTTATCGATGAAAAAGCGGGAGTTAAAGTGGAATTTGCGGAAGGCGCGGTAAAGCAAGGCGCTATGCTTAATGTAATTGTCGGCGAAACGAACGGTACCAACGCGGTGTTTGACATTACGCTTGTATTTAATAACGCGCCCATTCAACCGTACGGTACGCTCACTATCACAATTAAATGTCCCGAAAACTTAAACGGCGCTTCATATTATGTTTACCGCGCAGAAGCTGACGGAAGCTATACCGATATGAACGCAGTATTCTCCGACGGCGCGGTAACCTTTAAAACCGGGCACCTCAGCAAATACGTTATTTCAACCGTAAAACTTGACGATATCCCCGTTTCCGCCGAAGAAGCTTCTTCAATCCCCGAAAATATTGCAAATACGGGAAATGATTTAAACACCCAACCCGAAACCGATACTTCCAATACAGAAGCTCCCGTTTCCTCCGATATAGGCGGAAATACAGATATTGATATAAACGGACAGGATAAGAACCAAAATACGGGTATGACTTTTGCCGTTATACCTGCCGCAGCCGCTGCATTAAGCGTAATAATTTTTAAAAAGAAGAAATAAACCGCAGCAGCAAAAAATTATTCATAACCCAAAAAGCCGTCGTCTTATCATATGACAAGACGACGGCTTTTTGATGATTTTTTTATACTAATTCTCAGTAGAAATCAGACAAAGGCGGCGGGTGGGGCGTTCCTAATCAAGGAAGTCCCGACGCAGGAATATGCCATATTTCAAGGAGGGCTGACGCAGAGTAGGGACGCCCCAATCGTCGGATTTGTCGGATTTCTATTGGGATTTAGTATTATACCTTCAATTTTCCAATCTCTTCCTCCAGCTTGGACGACTGTTCGCTGAGCACCGAACAAGACGCCGCAGTTTCCTCCGCGGTAGCGGAATTTTGCTGAACAACCGTGGAAATCTGCTCAATACCGATTTTAATCTGAATAATAGCGTCCGCCTGCTCGCCCGAGGCGATGGAAATGTCCTCGATATATGAATTGGTTTTATCCGAAAGCTTGGTAACCTCTTTCATTGTGGCGGCGGTAGTCTGTGCTATCGCAATTCCCTTCCCTACCGCTTCTATTGTTGCTCCTATCAGTTCTCCCGTCTGCTGCGCCGCTTCCGCGCTCTTCGCCGCAAGGCTTCCCACCTCGTCCGCAACTACCGCAAAACCCTTTCCCGCTTCTCCCGCTCTCGCCGCTTCAACCGCCGCGTTAAGCGCCAGTATGTTGGTCTGGAAAGCGATATCGTCTATTGATTTTATAATGTTCTGTATTTCGTCGGATCTCTTCTTGATATCATCCATGGCCTGAAGCATACGCTCTACCTCGCCGTTCTGATACTCGATCTTGTCAATGCCCGACTGCGATACCTTGTTGGCTTCCGAAGCGTTATCCGCCGTTTTCTGTACCTTTTCCGCAATCTCGTTTATAGTGGCGGACAATTCCTCAATGGCGGCAGCCTGCCTTGTGGTGCCATCCGCTAAGCTCTTGGAGCCTTCCGCTATCTGTAATGAACCTATCATTACATCGTTGGAAGATACGCCAATATGGGAAATTATCTCGTTAAGCGACTGCTCTATTTTAGCAAACGATTCGCTTATGGCAATAAAATTACCTACATAGTGTATACGCGGCTGAGCGGTAAAATTACCTTCCGCCATATTGCCCAAAACATATTTGATATCTTTTATGTAGTTGTTAAGATTATGCTTGGTTTTTTCAAGCTTATGTACAAAGTCACCCAATTCGTCGTTGCCGAATTTGAAATCCACATCCGGTTCGTCAAGGTCTCCCCGGCTCATACAGTCGGCCAATCTTTCCGCCGCCTGAATCGGCTTCAGTATAATACGGATTGAAATAAAGCTTATTATGAACAGGAACACCGCAGCAACGCATACCGCTACTATAATGGAAGTGAGTATCATCGAAGCTTTAAGCTTGTCCGATTCCGCCGAAGAAAGAGCGGCAAGATACGCTCCCGCCGGATTCTCGTCTATATCGTTGAAAACACTGTAACAAACATAGTGCTTCTGTCCGTTGATTTCCGCCGTACCCTCGTATTCACCGATACCGTTAAACAATGCTTCGGATACATATTCCGGCATTTCGGAGCCTACAAGTCTTTCCTCGTTTTCGTCAAGAATGGTGGTGGCGTAACGTGTGGTGCCGCTGAAAATCGTAACCTCGTTGCCCAGTTCAAGCTTTATCTGGTCAATCCAACTGTTGTTGTCCATCTTCATTCCCACAACTACCGCGCCCCTGACTATTCCGTTTACCTTGACGGGCTTGGTAAGCTGTATTGTAAGTCCCGCTCTGGAATCGTTGACAAAGCCTTTGTAACCGGCTCCGCCTATTCTGTCCAGTGAAATATCGGCCAGATTATAATTGCCCGTCTGCCAGTACACCTTTCCCTCTTCGTTGTAAAATGCGGCAAAGTCGGACTCTGTCTCCTTTGCATTGGCCCATGTGGCATTGGCGTTAAAAACGTTTTCCTGAGAGATTGTTCCGGAAAGCTCCAAAGTATTGTAAATGTCCTCAAATCTGTTCAGGTGTTCCTCAAGACGATGCATTATAATATTGAGACCCGAACGCGCCTGCATAAGCATAAGCGAATTACTGTGCGCCGTGGCGCGGAAAATCGTGACGGTATTTACTATCGCAACTGTCAGCGCAAGACACATAATAACGGATATCAAAAGCTTTCTTCCTATTCTCGAGTTCATAGTTTTAACCTCCTTGGGAACGAAACAAATTATGCCTATTCTTGGCCGACCCGCTGTATTAACATAAAACCAATGTTGGATAGACTGCTTAAATCCAATGATATAATTTTAGCATTTTTTGTTTAGAATGTCAATACAAAATTTGGGAAAGATTTAAAGATATTTTTACAAGAAGAGTATTTGATATTCCTAAGTTTTCGGATAAAATTTTATTCCATTAGTGTAAAAAATTATGAAAAAGTATTCACAAGCTGTCTACTTTATGGTATAATAACCTCAGACAGCGGAAAGAGGAAGAAATTATCCTATTGTCTGAGAACATTTTACCATTTTAAAGGAATCGCTCCCTGCGGTCGCTCCTTTTATGGTATAATAACCTCAGACAGCGGAAAGAGGAAGAAATTATCCTATTGTCT
>CAJUFF010000067.1 GCA_910585505.1 uncultured Ruminiclostridium sp.
GTGTGTTTTTTGCACTGTTGTAATTTTGTTTAAACTTTTTTTGGATTGCTATAGTCTTTTGGTATTATGTCAGTATAAAAAGGGGTTGGTGTAAAAATGGATATCAAATGGTTGATATTGGAATAGGTATAAAAACATTGCCGTTCACCACCGTTTTTTTGTCTATATTGCCGAAAATGTAAAAACCACAAAATATTCACAAAAAAATAAAGGAGAATCCACTTAAAAAAAGTATATTATATATGTAAGAGAAAATTTAGGACAAATGTCGAAAACGCCTAAACCTACAAGTATTTTCCAACAAACAAAGAAAGGAGCCTTAATATGCCGCTTCCCGACGAATTTTTGCAAACCGTAAAAGACAGCAACGAAATAACCTCCGTAATGTCAACCTACGTCAGCCTGAAGCGCGCCGGACGCGACAGCGTCTGCCTGTGCCCCTTTCATTCGGAGAAAACCCCCTCCTGCCATATTTACACCGACACACAGAGCTTTTACTGCTTTGGCTGCGGCGCGGGGGGGGACGTAATAACCTTTATAAGACTGATAGAAAATCTCGATTATATAGAAAGCGTGAAATTTCTGGCTCAGAGGGCGGGAATACCCATGCCGGAGGACGACAGAGACCAAAGCGGACGGATCAAGCAAAGGCTGCTTGAGATAAACCGTGAAGCCGCGAGATTTTACCGCGATGTTCTTATTTCGGAAAAAGGCGAGGAGGGAAGAAGATATCTTGCGGAACGCCGCCTAACCGAGAACACCGTTCGCAAATATGGCTTAGGCTACGCCCCCGACAGCTGGGACTGCTTAAAACGGCATATGATGGCCAAGGGCTACGGAGAGGACGAGCTGCTTGCCGCCGCGCTCATATCCAGAAGCCAAAAGGGAACCACCTACGATAAATTCCGACATAGAATCATGTTCCCGATAATCGACCGAAGGGGAAATATTATCGCCTTCGGGGGTCGTGCTCTTGAAGCCGACGCGCTGGCAAAGTATCTGAACAGTGACGAGACACCCGTGTTTCACAAGCGAAGCGGGCTTTTCAGCCTTAATTTCGCCAAAAACACAAAGGAAAAGTTCCTTATCCTTTGCGAGGGATATATGGACGTAATAAGCCTTAACCAAGCGGGCTTCGACAACGCCGTAGCCACATTGGGCACCGCCATAACCCCCGAACAGGCGCGGTTGATGCGCCAGTACTGTGAACAGGTGGTAATAAGCTACGACAGTGACGTGGCGGGGCAAAAGGCCACAATGAAGGCGATAAACCTGCTTTCCGACGCGGGAGTCGACGCGAGAGTGCTTAAAATGAGCGGCGCAAAGGATCCGGACGAATATGTGAAAAAATACGGAGCCGACGGTTTCAGAATGCTGCTGTCCCGGTCGGGGGAGCCATAAGCTTTGAATTGCAAAAGCTTACTGAGGGCTTGAATATGGACTCGCCCGAAGGAAAGGCGGCATATCTGAAAAAGGCGGTAAATCTTCTGGCTGAAGTAAACAACAGTATAGACCGCATGGTATACATAAGCGATACGGCAAAACTGTGCGGGTTGGATTCGGGGGAGATTGAAAAAGCGGTGGAGGCAAGGAGACGGTCAAAGGCTTACAACGCCCGCGCGGAAGAGCGAAGGGAACTGATAAAGCCCCCGAAAAACGATACCAGGGGACTGGGGCTGACTCCGGAGCAAAAGGCGCAGAGAGGAATAATAGCGTTTATGCTTCATTCGCCGGATATGCTCAATAAAGTGGAGTCAAGAGTTAAAGACGAGGATTTTACGGACGAATTTTACCGAAGGGTGTTTAATATTGTTGCGGAACGCATAAAAAAAGGCGTTTCGGTTGACCTTTCGTCAATAGGAGACGAATTTTCGGCTCAGGAAGTGGGCAGAATAACGGGTATAATTAACGAAAACAATCTATTGCCTTATCAGAAGGAAAGATTGTCGGAATATATAAGGGTATTGGAAAAGCAAAGGGACAGGTTCGGAGGGAAAAAGCCTGGGGAGATGAGCAATGAGGAGCTTCTGGCGCAGATGGAGCGGATAAGAAAAGAAAAAAGAAGAGCGGAATATTAATTTAATACCAATCCTTTTTAATGGGTATTACGTCAGTAAAAAATGGAATAGGTATAAGCTTTTGGCAAGGAGAAGTTAAAAATGACGGAAAACGGAAAAAATATGATAACCGACCTTATTGAACACGGCAAAAAGGAAGGTAAACTCACAACCAAAGAAATCAACGAGGTTCTTGAAGACCTTAACTTTGACGTAGACCAGATAAACCGTCTCTATGATGATTTTGAGACCAATAATATCGACATAGTTGACGATTTCATAACAGACGAGGATCTTGATGCGGCTTTGGACTTCACCGGAGAGGACGATCTTGACGTAGCTCTTTCCAGCGAGGGTATCACCATAGACGACCCAGTAAAGATCTATCTTAAGGAAATAGGCAGAGTTCCACTCCTGAGTGCCGAAGAGGAAATAGAGCTTGCACAGCGCAAAAATCAAGGCGACCAGTTTGCCAGAAAACGTCTTACCGAGGCTAACCTCCGCCTTGTGGTCAGCATAGCAAAGCGCTATGTGGGAAGAGGAATGCAGTTTCTTGACCTCATACAGGAGGGTAATATGGGTCTTATCAAGGCGGTAGAAAAATTTGACTACCGGAAGGGTTATAAGTTTTCCACTTATGCCACATGGTGGATAAGGCAAGCCATTACGAGAGCCATAGCCGATCAGGCGCGCACCATACGCATACCCGTTCATATGGTGGAAACGATAACCAAGGTAAAAAAGGTATCCAGCCAGCTTCTCCATAAAAACGGTCATGAGGCAAGCGTAGAGGAGATAGCCAACGAGCTTAATATGCCGGTGGACAGAGTAAGGGAGATAATAAGGATAAGTCAGGATCCCGTGTCCCTTGAAACTCCGATAGGCGAGGAGGAGGACAGCCATCTGGGGGACTTTATTCCCGACGAGCTTGCTCCCGCTCCCGCGGAGGTGGCTTCCCTCTCTCTTTTAAAGGAGCAGCTTGACGAGGTTCTGGGAACGCTTACCGACCGCGAGGCGAAAGTGCTCAGACTCCGCTTCGGTCTTGACGACGGAAGACCCCGCACTCTTGAGGAGGTTGGACAGCGCTTTCAGGTAACCAGAGAAAGAATACGCCAGATAGAGGCAAAAGCCCTCAGAAAGCTCAGGCACCCCACCAGAAGCAAAAAGCTTAAGGATTTTCTTGACTGACATTTTAATATTGATCAAGTAATTTTTTCTTGGGAAAGTCCTTATACATACTTACTTATATCAATCCCTTTTTAAACTATGGATAAAATCCAAAATTTAAAAAGGAATGCACCCAAAACACTGATTCAACAGTTTTAAAAGGTATTGGTATTATACTTAACGATAACGATAAAGGTGAATTATGCACATAACACTTGAAACGGATTACGCCATCAGGATAGTGGACGCTTTGGCGAAGGAGGCGGCAAGGGAAAACGAATCCTTTCGCGGATGTATAGACGCGGGAACCATTGCCGACCGCACCGAGGTGCCCTTGCGCTTCGCCTTAAAAATACTTAGAAAGTTAGTCAGCGGCGGAATAGTGAAAAGCTATAAGGGAGTCTACGGAGGCTATCGGCTGATATCGGAATTGGGCGAGCTCTCCATATATGATGTAATGGAAATAGTGGAGGGTGAATATCATTTCAGCAGATGCCTTTCCGAAGGCTATAACTGTAACTGCGAGTCGGACGGTCTGCCCTGCAATTACCGCGGAGTATTCGGCGAGGTTACGGAAATGGTGAAGGATTACCTTAAAAAGCAAACCTTTGATAAATTGGTAAAGTTTTAGACTTTTTTTCAAAAATAAAAAATTCGGGGAGAAAAAAATGGATATTGATCAGATTTTGAAAAAAGCCGCAAAAAAACAGGAGACACAGGGAGATAAAATATTTGCCTTGGATATAGGCACCCGCTCCGTGGTAGGCATTATAGGCGAAAAGGCTGACGAAAAATATCATGTTATAGACTGCGTGGTTGCCCCTCATACCCGCCGCGCAATGGTGGACGGTCAGATAGAGGACATAAAACAGGTTGCCAAAATCGTGGGACAGGTGAAGCAGAAGCTTGAACAGCGCAACGGAATTACCCTCAGCAAGGCTTCCATTGCCGCCGCAGGCCGCGCTCTTAAAACCGTCAATATTTCCAAAGAATTTGACGTATCGGGAAGCGAAATTATTACCGAAGAAATGGTATCCTCGATGGAAATGGAAACGGTGTCTGCCGCACAGGCCGAGCTTGACGAAAGTATGCAGAATGAAAAGACTTTGTTTTACTGCGTAGGTCATAATGTGGTGACTTACCGTCTTGACGACTACAAAATGATATCACTGAACGGTCATAAGGGAAATACAGCGGGAATTGATATGGTAGTGGCGTTTTTGCCGGGTATAGTCGTGGAAAGCCTTTACTCGGTAATGGAGCTGAACAAGTTAGAAGTGCAGAGTCTTACCTTAGAGCCAATCGCCGCAATGAACGTGATTATTCCTCCGGAAATAAGACTTATAAATATTGCTCTTGTGGACATAGGCGCGGGCACCTCAGATATAGCCATAGCGAAAGACGGTTCCATTATTGCCTACGCAATGGCAACCGTGGCGGGCGACGAAATTACCGAGGAAATAATAAGAAGCTTTCTTGTGGACTTTGCCGTTGCGGAGCAGATGAAGCACGACGCGTCGGATAACGAGGTGTTTACATACAAGGACATCTTCGGTATCCCCCATCAGACAACGCAGGAGGAATTTATCGAAAAAATACTTCCCTGTATGGATAATTTAGCTTCCACCATTTGCGAGACGATCGTAAGAATAAATTCCGGCTCGCCGCAGGCGGTGTTCTTAGTGGGCGGAGGAAGCCTTATAAAGGGACTTACCACCCTTGTGGCGGATAAACTGGATATTGAAGAGGACAGAGTCGCGGTAGGCGGCGGAGAGTTCCTGCGCGATGTTGATACGGGCGACTTCAATATGGGCGCGGAGTTCATAACACCATTGGGCATAGGCGTTACCGCCCTTGAAGACAGAGGCTATGACTTCTCGGTTATCAACGTCAACGGAAAGAAAATAAGAGTTTTCGATACAAAAAAGCTCACCGTGTATCAGGTATTGTCCCTTGCGGGATATAAGGCGGGAGACATTATGGGACATTCGGGACAGGGTCTCGCTTTCACCGTAAACGGAAATAAGGTGTTCCGCAAGGGAACCATGATGACCCCTTCGGAAATAAAGATAAACGGAAACGGCGGCGGACTCACTTCCATAGTGACGCAGGGGGATCAGATACAGTTCACCCCCGCCAAAAACGGGGACAACGCCAGAGCGGTGCTGAAAAACGAGATAAACTTTCGAAAGTATCATTCCGGCAGCGTAAGCTTCGGCAACAAACAGTATAAATTCGGTATAGAGGCGTTTGTAAACGGCGTTAAAAAGCCGCCACAGTATGAGATTCAGCCACTTGATGAGATAACCACTGGTGGGATACTCACCTTGGGAGACCTGCTTAATTCAATAGGAATAGAGTATTCAAAGGGATTTGCCATTAACGGACAGCTTGCGGAGGAGGCTTCCCTGCTTTCCGACGGAGACGTCATAACACTTAGAATGATTACGGAAAGCGAGCGCAATGCCGTTAAAGAAAGCGCTTATGTGCCGCCCTCCGTCTCTGCTCACGATTTTTCGGCAGCAATCGGTGAAGCGGCAAATACGGGCTTCCCCGTTAAAACCGACGCGGTTTCCTCCGAAGCTTTTGAACCGCGCCGCGCTTCTTCTGCGTTTGCCGCTGTTCAGGAGCCGCAGCTCCGTTCGGTATCCGCAAGTACTTTGGAATCGGTACGCCCGAATGCTGCCATAACTGAAGCCGAAGCAGAAAAGACGGCGGAAACGGCGCCGGATTATAAGCCCGCAGCCGTTCGCTCGGAAAATGCGTTTTCCACCTATCCGGAAAGCGAACGAGATTTTGACGCTGATGAGGGGAACGGAGAAGACGAAGAAGAGGCGATAGATATCGTTCCGGCCATCACACTTACCCTTAACGGCAAACCCCTTACGCTGCCCGAAAAAAACGACGGAACTCCCCATACTTTTGTTGAGCTTATGAATAAAGTTGATCTTGATACAAAAAATCCCAAGGGAAGGGATATAGAGCTTACTCTGAACGGTATGGAGATAAGTTTCGGGGCGGAGCTTCATGAGGGAGACAGAGCGATTGTGCGCTGGAAAGAATAGAGTAAAAATGACAGGTGTTAAGATTCTAACCAATCCCTTTTTAAACTGTGGGTATTACGTCAGTTAAAAAAGGGATCAGTACCAATACCGCGGCGTATGTGTCGGGAAAGGCGGAAAATAAAATGAAGAGCGGAAAAATATTGCCAATTACGGCGGTGGTGCTGATTATTACGGTTACGGCGCTTTTTTCCGCCTGTTCCAAAATAGATTACGGCATGTCGCCCATAACCGAAACTTCCGAGGAAACGCCGACGACTACGCCTCCGGCGGAAACTTCCCCTCCCGAAACTGCATCGCCCGACAAGTACGAGGTAAAGGAGTTTACAATAACCCCGCAGGAATATTCCGAAACCCTTCAGTTGGAACAGGTCTGCGATAATACTCCCCACAACTACCTCATGGGCTATGAGGGGAGCGGGTATATACAGATAGACCGCCACGAGTACGCAACTTTTACGGTACACGTCCCCTCCACCCAGTACTATAAACTGACGCTTCAGATGTGCGCTTTTGACACGGGAGTAAATGTGATAGTGGGCGGCGCACCTTACGACAACGGGGAATACGGCACCTATGACGGTGTTTCCAAGGGCGTTATTTACGCCAAGGACGTGACCGCCTTTTCCCCCTTTACCGTCAACGGAATTTATCTTAAAAAGGGCGAAAACCGGATAACGCTTCAGTCGGAATTTGGAATGGCCTATATGGATAAGGTAATAATAGAAAACGGGCAGTCGGTAAGCGACAGCTATTATGTTATGGGCAACGCGCCGATAAATTCCAATGCCTCCTTAAAAACCATAAAGATAATGAATTTCTTTTCCGAGATTTACGGAAAAAAGACCATCACCGGACAGCGGGTCACACCCGGCACCAACGCAGAAATAGCGGCTATTTACAATGAAACGGGACGTCTTCCTGTCATAAGAGTGAGCGATCTTGTGTGTGCTCAGGCGGACAACCCCTATTATGACGAGAACAACACCGACCTTGATCTGGCGGTGGAATGGAGCGAAACCGGCGGATTGGTGGGATACGGCTGGACGTGGTATTCTCCGGATGAAAGCAGCCATTATCTTTCTTCCATGACGGATTTCAGCGTAAGCGGAGTGGATACGGAAAAGGACATTTCCTTAGCCTCCTCGGAAACTATTGAACAGCTTTACGGCAGCGGGGAAATACCGAGAGAAAACTACCTGCTTATAAGAGATATTGACAGAATTGCGGAAAAGCTTGAATATCTCGGAGACAAGGGCGTGACGGTTCTCTTTTCTCCTTTGTCAGATGGGGGAAAAGGCGGATATTGGTGGAGCGGCAGCTCGGAGGGGTACATCTGGCTCTGGCGTACCATGGTAACCAGAATAAACGAATATCATAAGCTTAACAATATAATCTGGGTATGGAACGGGGGAAGCGCAGATTACTATCCCGGCGACGAATATGTGGATATAGTCGGGGAAAACGTGTATAATATCACGGGAGACAGCGGGAACGGAATATTTATGGGCACCGCTTTTTATAAAACCTCCAGAGCAGTGGCTTTGAACGAGTGCGCCATGATACCGAACGCCGATGCGCTGGCACAGGATAATACTCATTGGCTCTGGTTCTCATTGGGAGGCGGAGACAGACTTATTGACGACAAAGGTAAACTTACGGAAAAATATTCTTCCAACGTGCTTTTGGAGCAGGTTTATAATCATAAGGATTTTTTGACGCTGGATGAAATACCGAAATTTGAATAGTATTTGTAAAGGCTGCAAGTTTAATAAATTCTTTTTTCACTTACTTTTGTGATACAAAAAGTAAGTGGGTTTCCAAAGGGGCGAAGCCCATTTTGCCGTTGCCCGCAGGCGGCGAAATTCTCCTTACGCCGAAGGGTGCTCCGAAAAGCTGAATTTCGGAAACGCCGTCTTTTCGCCCCAAAACGGTCATCTTCTGCGTCAAAAAGCCTCGTCAAACGACTGTTTGACTGCGTTTTATCCCTGAAGCTAACCATTTTCGGTCAAATATCCGTCATTTCCCCTATTTTCAAACAAGCCCTATTATTATATAATTTTTTAACTTATCAAAAATTTTATAAAAAGTGTAAAAACAGGTGACATATGAAAAAAAGAACAATAGCCCTTACGGTATCGGCAGTGTTGCTGTTTTCCGCCTGTAAAACCGCGGAGTCGCCGAACTACCAATCAAATCTTACCAACACAACTCCTTCTTCTTCAGCTCCTCAGCAATTGCCGGCGGAGGAAACCACCACCGCCAGAGTGAGCGCGGTGGAGGATCAGCCGGAAAATACTTCCCCCTTTACAACACAGCAGGAGGATATTCCGCCGGAAACCACTCCCGCTCCCGACGGCTTTCCCGCCCCATATCCTTCCGGCTCCGTTGAAGACGGTGAGCTCCTTGCGGAATTCAAGGAAAAAATCATGGCAGCGGAAACGGCTAACAGCGTTTTTTTCGGTGCGCACACGCTTATACCCACAATCGGGGAGGCGATGTCGGGATATGTGAAGATCGATCCCGAATACGCTTCGGATATGGAAGAGCTTACGGAAAGAATGTACGAGGGCTTTAAATATTCCTTCTGGGAGGATAAGTACGGAGCGGAAGTTGAGAATATGCTTCCCGAAGTAATAAAGGAGAGCGAAGACGGACTTGGGCTTTTGGTTTCCGACAGGGAAACTCCCGTGTCAATTGACATATCATCTGCGGTAATAACCGCTCTTGACGAAACCACCGCAAAGGTTGTAGCCTTGGGAACAACAGGAGACAAATATATTTGGCGCACCTACGATATGCTCGACGGCGTAAGGGGCTGGGTAGTGCGTATGTATGAGGACGAAGAGGTAACGGGAGAAATTGCAGTATTCAGTCAGCTTTTGATAGACAAAAGCGTTACCTTAGACAAAATATTCGGAAATGCAAAGGCGGTAACGGATGAAAACGGAGACTGGAATACGCAGCTTGTAACCATAGAGAACGACGTTTACGGACACGGTTTTTACAACGGATTAGAGGTGGAAGCCTTTATGACCGTTGAAGAAATGCGTCAGTTTATAAGGGATACATTTACCTCGGAGATCGCGGAAAGCTATATAAGGCTTTATGTAAACAGGAGCTATGTGGAGAAGGACGGTCACTTGTACTTGATAAACGGAGCGGTTCTGCCTCAGATGGGGGAGTTTTCGCTGGCGGAATACGAGAACAGGATGATGAGCAGCTTTGACGTTACTTCGGCGGTAAGCTGGAGCGACGGAGAAAACAATTACACGGTGCCTGTTACGATTAAATATGAGGACGGTGTGTGGAAACTGGATACAAGGCTGCCTATGAAAGCCGACAGGGTGATAGGAAGATAAAAAGCAGGGGCTGCATGATTATGAATTATACTAATAACCATTTTGACACAGGATAAAATCATAATCAAAACGGTTATTACTCACGAAGCACTGTTAACCAATTATAAACCATTTTTCCAATTTTTAATTGGTTAACAATATTAAAAATAATACCAATATTTCATCATATCCGCAACGTGATGAGATATTGGTATTATTTATTTTATACCAATCTTTGATCAGCAGTATTATTTGTCTATGCCTTGATCAAAGATCAGTATTAAAGTAACACCGCGCAAAGATCGCGCTGTGCGCTTTGCCGCGCAGATGCATACATATTTTCCGTCATTTTTGCCCAAAACTCCTTGAAATATGTCGGTATTCCCGCGTCGTTATGGACAATCTGACAAAAAAGCTGACTGCACGTCCGCTCAACAATCTTTGTGCGGTACCGCCTTAATTTATATGCTTTGATTAACAATCACTGTCAGTAATAGGTTTTTCCGAAGTCAAACTCTACCGTTCCCGATTCTTTAATAACCGCCCTGCCAAAGCAGGCGTCAACAACCTTTTTCTTTAAGCTCTCCGCCTTTTCTGCTTCAACAAACAAAATAATCTCTACCCCTGCCGCGAATTCCTCTTTTTCTATCCTTGCATCAAACTCCGAAAAAATCGCCCCAAGTTTGCCGTAAAGGGAATACTCAACCTCTATTATAAGCTTTGCGGCGCTTTTCATTTCCTTTATCCTTGAAGCACCCACTGCCGCAGTAACTCCGTTGGAATAGGCGCGGACAAGTCCTCCGGCGCCTAACAGTACGCCGCCGAAGTATCGGGTAACCACGCAGCACACGTCGGTAAGCCCTTCTTTTTTCAGCACCTCAAACATGGGTGCGCCTGCCGTTCCGGAAGGCTCGCCGTCATCGCTGTGCCTTCCTATGTTGTTTTCCCTTAAAATGTAGGCGTAACAGTTGTGGGTGGCTTTACGATGCTGCTTTCGTATTTCCTCAACAAAGGAAATCGCCTCCGATTCCGTTGTACAAGGTGCGATATTGCCGATAAATTCCGATTTCTTTTCGATAAACGACGCCTGTGCCCTTTCGGCTATCGTTTTATAGGATTCGGATTTACCATGCATTGGGACCGTCCTCCGGATTGTAGGCGATAGAGTTCAGGGTCATTGAGGCGGAGGATCTTGAAACGGTGTATATCATTGTTTTCTGGGGTTCAAGCTCCTCTTTTTCGCCGGGCATTCCCATAATGGGCGCCATATACTCTACTTTAAGGGTGAACAGTTCGCCCACGTTGCTGATCTCGATGATTCTCGGCCAATATGTGATACGCTCCGTTTCCACGGGCACATTATAGGTTTTTCCCGAAGCACTGTATTCAAACATATTGCTACCGCTGCCCACCGATTGGTGCTCTATTGCGACTCCGAAGCCGAACAGCGATACCGCGGAGCTTTCCACGTCTATTTCGGAAATGGTCATATAGCTTCCGTCATTTTCGTATTTTTCTGTGTTGCCGCTGAGGATTATCCTCCAGATTGCGGCGTTAATTACTACCGAAGTGGGAGCGTTCTCGGCCTTGTCAAAGGCGGGGCTGTCCGTAATTACGGCAGGATAAATAAATTCCGCAAACTCGTTTTTTAGCGCGGTTTGATTAGCAAGATCCCGAACGGCGGAAACGGTAAACCTAACGGTGCTCACCAATCCTACCGCCGACAGGATAAGTATAATTATACCCACTGCGAAAAAAAACTTTTTGTTTTTCATCATGGGGGCGGAGGGATCAAAAAAATCCGTTTCGCCGGCTCTTTCGCCGCCGACGTTTCCCTCTTGTTCAAAATCGTCAACGCTTCCCTGAAGGGATTCAAGTATTTTGCCGTTCCTTATATCTTTTGTATCCTTATGTCTTTCTGTTTTTTTCATTTATTTCTCCGTTTTTGCCTTATCTTATTTGTCCGCTGCCGTCAATAAGGTATTTATAAGTTGTCATTTCCTCAAGCCCCATAGGCCCTCTTGCGTGCAGCTTCTGCGTGCTTATTCCTATTTCGGCTCCGAGACCGAATTCTCCGCCGTCGGTAAATCGTGTGGAGGCGTTAACATAGACCGCCGCCGCGTCTACCGCCTGTTTAAAAAGCTCGGCGTTTTTAATGTCATTGGTCACTATGCACTCGCTGTGTCTTGTGCCGTATCTGTTTATAAAGTTTATGGCTTCGGAAACGTCCTTCACCGTTTTTATTGATATAACGTAATCGAGAAATTCGGTTTTATAGTCCTCCTCAGTGGCTTCTCTGTCGGCATTTATATATTTGGAAGCACTTTCGTCGGCATATATTCTGACTTTTCCCTTCCATTTTTCGTCAAGAGCTTTTAAAAATTCCTCCGCTATTTCCTCATGCACCAGTAAGTTTTCAATGGCGTTGCAGACAGAGGGGCGTTGGGTTTTTCCGTTGTCGGCTATGTTTACCGCCATAGTAATATCCGCCGACCTATCCACATATACGGAGCAGTTGCCCTCGCCCGTCTGTATCACGGGAATGGTGGAATTATTTATCACGTTTTGTATAAGTCCGTGCCCGCCTCTCGGTATAAGCACGTCAATGTACCTGTTGAGCTTCAAAAGCTCGCTTACGCATTCCCGCGAGGTGTCCTCCACAAGCGATACCGCGTTTTCGTCAACTCCCGCGGAACTTAAAGCGGAGCGCATTACCGAAACTAAGCGCTTATTGCTGTTTATGGCGTCGCTTCCCCCTCTTAATACGGCAACATTGCCCGATTTTAGGCACAGCGCCGCCGCGTCCACCGTAACATTTGGCCTTGATTCGAAGATTATTCCCACGACGCCTAACGGCACGGCTTTTTTTATTACCTTAAGTCCGTTTGGAAGCTCTTTTCCTCCTAAAACCCTCCCCACGGGATCGGGGAGCCCGATTATCTTCCTTACCCCTTCAGCCATATCCTTGATACGTTTAATATCAAGACTAAGCCTGTCGCGCATGGCTTCCGACATATGGGTTGCCTTTGCTTTTTCAAGATCTTTTTTATTGTCCTCTATTATAAGCTCTGCGTTTTCGATAAGCCCATCGGCTATGGCGGCAAGAGCGCGGTTTTTTGTGTTTTGCGAAATACCCCTGATTGCCGCTTCGGCTTTTTTGGCTTCACTGCCCAAAATTTCCAGATACGTCATTTTATTATCCTCTTTTTTTAATTAAAATTGTCTTAAAGGAGAAATTATTTTAAATCAAAAAGGGTGCATACCGCTTTGTTGTCAAACAGATCGTATAAATATTCAGGTTCGTCGCCTTTTATTATAACGGTGGGAATACCCGCTTCTCCCGCGATTACGGCCGCCTCTATCTTGGTTATCATTCCGCCGCTGGCAAGCTCGCTTCCCTTTTCTCCCGCCGCCGCTATCATTTCGTCAGTGACCTTATGTACCACCGGAATAAGCTCTGCATCAGGCTCCGAAGGGTTCCTGTCGTACAACCCATCAACATCGGTGAGTATCACCAAAAGATCGGCGCCGCAGACCTCGGCGCTCAGGGCGGAAAGAGTGTCGTTTTCGTCAAAATCAAGCTGTTCGATTGAGACGCTGTCATTGGCGTTAATAATGGGGATTATTCCCATAGACAACAGAGTGTGCATTGTGTTGAATATATTTTCGCGACGTATCTTGTTGCTGAACACATCGCGTGTGGCCAAAATTTGTGCCACCGTGTGGTTAAATCGGGAAAACTCTGACTGATAAAAGCTCATAAGCCTGCTTTGTCCCACGGCGGCGCACGCCTGTTTTGTGGGCATATCGGCAGGTCGTTTTTGAAGCCCTATACTACCGACGCCTACTCCCACGGCACCAGAGGATACCAGAATTATATCGTGCCCTCTGTTTTTAAGGTCGCTTAATACCTCAACCATCTTTTTGACACGGCGAATATTGATATTTCCCGTCTTATGTGTCAAGGTGGAGGTTCCTACTTTTATTACAATACGTTTCCTTGCGGAAAAATCAAAGTTGTTCATTTTAACGGTTCCTTTGGCAGCGTTGCGAAGGGTAAAGCGGCGTGTTATACCACTCCCGTTTTAAATTGAAGCAATACCTGCAGTTTTAAAAGGGATTGGTTCTGCGCATGACCCGGCAGCCTGTTTTCAGTCGATATTTGATATACTTTAATAGTATAGCATATTGAACGCAAAAAATCAAGTTTTTTCGTTTTTCATTTTATTCGTAAATTCTCAAAGTAAATGCAACAGTAGCAAGGAAGCTGCATTAAGTGCG
>CAJUFF010000068.1 GCA_910585505.1 uncultured Ruminiclostridium sp.
AATAACCATTTTGACTATGATTTTATCCTGTGTCAAAATGGTTATTAGTATTAATATTGATTTTACTGGTGAAAATAAATTAAAAAGACCGCATAGCAGTGGGCGGTCTTTTTCTTGTTTATAAAATATGCTGTAATGCCAATTCAAATTATCCGTATAATTTATACTAATTCACGATCGACAACAAAACTTGTCTATACTTTGATCGTGAATTAGTATTAGAATGCGGCGGCTTCTATGATTTTTTAAATCATAGAAGCTTCCCAGCAATCGGGAGCTTTTAGTCCGAACATCTTTGCCACAGTGGGCGCGATATTTGCCAGTCCGTACTTATCAGAAGGGATAATTTCGTATTCGGTTTCCGTATCATAAATAATGAATGGCACAGGGTTTAGTGAGTGAGCGGTTCTTACCGCCAACTCTCCCTTTTTGTTTCTTTCCACCATTTCATCGGCATTTCCGTGATCGGCAGTTATCAACATGGTGACTTTACACTCATCGCAGACTTTTTTAAGTCTTTCAAGACCCAAATCCACGCTTTCAACTCCGATAATGGTACTGTCAAGGCTTCCCGTATGTCCCACCATATCGCCGTTGGGGAAGTTGCAGCGGATAAAGTCGTATTCACCGCTTTTTATAACCTCGATAAGATCGTCGGTTATTTCGGCTGATTTCATCCATGGCCGCTGATCGAAGCTTACGTTGTCGGAGGGGATTTCCTTGAAGGTTTCCAGATCCTCGCTGAATTTGGCGCTTCTGTTGCCGTTCCAGAAGTAAGTTACATGACCGTATTTCTGGGTTTCGCTCACAGCATACTGCTTATATCCGTTGTTTACGAGCAGCTCGGACAGCGTGTCCTTGATCTCGGGAGGACTTACAAGATAACGCTTGGGCAGCTTAAGATCGCCGTCATACTGTAACATTCCCGCATATACCACATCGGGTTTTGCGCCTCTGTCAAAGAAAGTGAATATGTCGTTGTCAAAGGCCATGGAAAGCTCTATGGCACGGTCACCGCGGAAATTGTACAGAACAACACTGTCCTTATCGTTGATTTTTCCCACAGCTTCTCCGTTTTCGGCGATAACAAAGGCGGGAAGATCCTGGTCGATAACTCCATCGGTTTCATTGCGGAAGGTTTCAATAGCTTCCTTTGCGGAGGCAAACTGTCTTCCTTCGCCCTTAACATGCGTTTTCCAGCCCAATTCAACCATTCCCCAGTTTGCCTGATAACGATCCATAGTAACCTTCATTCTGCCGCCGCCGCTGGCGATTCTGCCGTCAAAGCCTTCGCCGTTAAGCTCGGAAAGCTTGTTTTCGAGCTGCTCCACATAAGTGAGGGCGCTTGTTGCCGGTACGTCGCGTCCGTCAAGAAGAATATGCACTCTCGCTTTGGAAACGCCTTCTTTCTTTGCTTCTTCAAGCATACTGAAAAGGTGGGATATGTTGGAATGTACGTTACCGTCGGAAAGAAGGCCTATAAAATGCAGCGCTGAGCCGTTTTTCTTTACGTTGGACACTACTTCTTTCCATGTGTCGGAACCATACATTTTTCCGCTTTCGATAGACTCGTTTACCAGTTTTGCACCCTGGGAGTAAATCTGACCGCAGCCTATTGCGTTATGTCCCACCTCGCTGTTGCCCATATCGTCGTCGGAAGGAAGTCCTACCGCACCGCCGTGAGCTTTAAGCCTTGTATTTGGGCAGTTTTGCAGCAGCCAGTCAAGAGTGGGAGTATTGGCAAGCGTTACAGCGTCTCCCAGTCCCGTTTTGCTGAATCCCACTCCGTCCATTACCACCAATAGAATAGGTTTTTTAGCTTTCATATAAAAATTGTTCCTTTCCTTTGTAAAATCACAAACCGGAAATTAACCGTTTGTGGCTGCCTTTACTATTTCGGCAAAATCCGGCGCCTTAAGGCTCGCGCCGCCGATAAGTCCGCCGTCAATATTTTCCTTGGCAAGGAGTTCCGCCGCGTTGCCCGCGTTCATTGAACCGCCGTACTGAACGGTTACCGCCTGAGCTACGTCATTTCCGTAAAGGTCTGCAAGCTTTCCGCGTATAAATGCGCAAACCTCTTCCGCCTGCTCCGCAGTGGCGGTTTTGCCGGTACCGATTGCCCATACCGGCTCGTAAGCGATTACGCACTTTTTGATATCCTCCGCGGAAACATCGTAAAAGTCAAGCTTAATCTGACGACCCACTACCTCCTCGGTAATATTGCATTCCCTTTCCCAAAGAAGTTCGCCCACGCATACTATAGGCTTAAGTCCAGCGGCTAAAGCGGCCTTTGTTCTTTTGTTTACCGTCTCGTCGGTTTCGCCGAAATATTGTCTGCGTTCGCTGTGCCCGATGATAACGTACTCAACGCCTATTTCGGTAAGCATATCGGCGGAAATTTCTCCGGTAAACGCTCCCGATTTTTCAAAATGCACATTTTCCGCGCCAACCTTTATGTTTGTCCCCTTGGTCATTTCCACTGCCGTTTCAAGATTGGTATATGGTGTGCAGACTACTACCTCGCAGCCCGCGTCAGCTACAAGCGGCTTCATAGCTTCAATAAGCGCCTTGGCTTCGGGGCGGGTCTTGTTCATTTTCCAGTTACCGGCAATTACTGCCTTTCTAATGTTTTTTTTCATTTTGTTTCACCTTTCAGATTTTATTATTTTAACTCATTCTTTTTCTTCCTGTTCGGCTTTTTCGGAGAAGCCGTTTTTCTCCGCGTTTTGTTTTTCCTTATACAGCTTCAGCATTTCTTCAACGGATATCCCGTTTATCTTCATGCCCTCCAGTTCACAGCCCTTGCCGATCTCCACATTTCTAAAGTCTACCGCGAAAAATTTCGACCCGCTGAGATTTGCGTTATCGAACTCGCTGTCAGTCATAGCAAGCTTTTTAAACTTTGATCCGTTCAGCGTGCAGCTATCAAAAACTGTATTCAGCATGGCAAGGTTGATAAAAGAAGAATCGTTGAGGTTTACATCGTCAAACAAGCTTTTTTCCATAAACATCTGTTTAAAGGTAGCTTTGCCCCATCTTGATCCCAAAATCCTTGTATAATCCATAAAGCAGCTTTGTATTTCGCTGTCGGTAAAGCCGCACTCGCTGATTCTCGCGCCCTGTGCGCTGCACGATTTGATAGAATGTATTTCAAGGTTTTTAAAATCCACGGTCAATACTCCTTTCAAAACAGATAAACATTAAAAAACCGTTTAAAATCAGCATAAAGCAGAATAAACTGCTTCAAAAAAACATATTCGCTCAAGTCGGATAAAAGCGCTAAAGGGCGGAAAAACCGCCCTTTAGCAATACGCTTCAGAAAAGTCAGTATTGCCGCCTTTGTCCGTGCGTTTTTTATTTTACTTATCCTGAATCACATCAATACCGGGAAGAACCTTGCCTTCCAGATATTCCAGAGAAGCGCCGCCGCCTGTGGATATATGGCTCATTTTGTCGGCGTAGCCAAGCTGTACAACTGCCGCCGCGCTGTCTCCGCCGCCGATAACGGTGGTGGCGTCGGTGTTGGCGAGAGCTTTGGCAACCGCTTTTGTGCCCTCCGCGAGAATGGGATTCTCAAATACGCCCATAGGTCCGTTCCAAACAACGGTCTTGGCAGACTTAACCTCGTTGGCGAAAATCTCCATAGTCTTGGGACCGATGTCAAGACCCATCATATCGGCAGGAATTTTATTGCTTTCAACAACGGAGGTTTCGATAGCCGCGTCAATAGGATCGGGGAAAGCCTTGGCAACGATGGTGTCTACGGGAAGCAGTAGTTTCTTGCCCAATTTACCGGCTTTTTCAAGCATTTCCTTACAATAATCCAGTTTTTCTTCATCCACAAGAGATATGCCTATTTCGCCGCCCTGCGCCTTTACAAATGTATAAGCCATACCGCCGCCGATAATGAGAGTGTCGCATTTTTCAAGAAGGTTGGAGATAACGTTGAGCTTATCCGCAACCTTTGCACCGCCCAAAATGGCTACAAAGGGACGAACGGGATTCTCAACGGCGTTTCCGAGGAATTCAATTTCCTTGTTCATTAGGTAGCCCACTGCGGTTTCCTTAACGAACTTGGTAACGCCCGCCGTGGAAGCATGAGCTCTGTGAGCGGAACCAAAAGCGTCCATAACGAAAATTTCGTTGTCCACAAGATCGCCTAACTCTTTTGCAAAACCTTCGCCGTTCTTAGTCTCGTCCGCGCCTCTGAAGCGGGTGTTCTCAAGAACAACGATCTCGCCGTCGTTCATTTCCGCAACGGCCTTTTTGGCATTATCGCCCACAACGGTATCGTCGTCGGCAAACACTACCTTTGTCTTTACCAGCTCTGCAAGTCTGTCTGCGGCGGGCTTAAGGGAGAATTTCGCTTCCGGACCGTTTTTGGGTTTGCCCAAGTGAGAGCAGAGAACAATTTTAGCTCCGTTTTCAACCAGCTTATTGATAGTGGGAAGTGCGGCAACAATTCTGTTGTCGTTGGTGATCTTCCCGTCCTTCAGGGGAACGTTGAAGTCCACACGGACGAGAACCTTTTTTCCCTTTACATTAAGGTCTTCCACGTTTTTCTTGTTAAGCTTGCTCATTTTGTTACCTTCCTTTATGATAGATTTTATTTAAAGCAAAATTACCAAAGCAAGAAGCAGTTGGCACTACTTTATTATTTTAACAGAAAAATCAAACTATTTCAAGAGATTTCAGGAATTTTTTTCCGATTTGTTTAAGTCCGAATGAGAATTATCTTCTGGGCTTTCCCTTGGTAATGACGCCTATAAAGCAGGGACCCGCGTTGCAGGCTACCACTCCTCCGCAGGATTCCTGCATTATAAGGTCGTATCCGACCTTTTTGGTCATTGTCTTTCTGAAAAGCTCCTCCATTTCGGGTGCGGTAGTGGTGAGCAGATGCCATGGTGTTTCCGGGATCATACGTTCGCTTATATACTGCACCGCGTCGTTTACCGCCGCTTTTTCTCCTCGGCTCTTCTTAACAACCTGCGTATCACCGTCGATAAGGGAAATTACAGGCTTAAGAGACAGCATTTCGCCCAAAAAGCTTGCCGCTGCGCTTATTCTTCCAGATTTTTTCATATGGCGGAGGTTAAATCCTATTATGTGTATTTCGCAGCAGTTAAACCAGTCCTCCATAAAGGCGATGACCATTTCGCAGCTTTGACCGGCTTCAAGCTTTCTTGCCGCTTCTACAACGGGATAGCCGTAGCCTAAGGAGTAGCAGTGGCTGTCGATAATGTGTATCTTTGTATTTCCCAACTCACCCGATTCGCGAAGGTTCTTTTCCGCCAGTACGGCATTTGCGTAAGTCTGTGAGCCGGCGGAGTTGATAACGGTAACTATTACGTCGTCCCAACCCTCTTTTGCACACTCCTTAAACTTTTCCTCAAAGCGTAATACGGTTATTTGGCTGGTTTTGGGCAGGTCGGGAGACTTGTCGATTATTTCGAAAAATTCCTCGTTTGTAACGGTTTTTCTTTCGACGAAAGTCCTGTCGCCCAACGTGATGTCGAAGCACATTATGTCGATATTGTATCGCGCTTCGTCTTCCTTTGAAATATCGCAGCCGCTGTCCGTGATTATCTTTACCTTTTCCATATGTTTATTCCTTTCATAATATATTTTATAAATTATTTTCCGGCGTCCAGTTATATTGAGTCAGCCGCCCACTGTTACGAAGTTTTGGAAACCCCCATTGTCTCAGCACCTCATAGGCTCCTATTGCCACGCTGTTTGAAAGGTTAAGGCTCCGGGCTTCGTCTGTCATGGGTATGCGTACGCACCTGTCCTTACTTTCGTAAAGCAGTTTTTCGGGAAGTCCCTTATCCTCTCTGCCGAAAACAATATAGCAATTGTCGTGATATTCCACACTGCAGTAGGTATTTAAGGCTTTTGTTGAATAATAGAACATTTCACCATTATTTTTCCCGAAAAAATCATCTAAGCCGTCATAATAGCTTATATCCAGAAAATGCCAGTAGTCAAGCCCCGCGTGTTTCAGCTTCTTATCGTCTACGGAAAAGCCCATAGGCTTCACAAGGTGAAGCTTAGCTCCCGTAACAGCGCAGGTGCGGGCGATATTTCCGGTATTCTGTGGTATTTGCGGTTCAACCAGCACAATGTTAAGTATCGTAGTCAGACCCTCCGTTTATATGATTTGTAAACTAAAACCGATGATATTGTAACATATTTTCCATAATTTGTAAAGAGTCTCGTTTTTAAGAAAATTATGCTTTACTCTTCACCGCATAAAATATTTAAGAGTTAATTCAACACCGCGAAATGACCGCCTTACGGCTTTGTGTGCGGCTTGCTTGCATATTTTCCTTCATCTTGCACAAATCTTCCTTGAAATACGCCGGTTTGACGAAGCTTTTTGACGCAGAAGATGACCGTTTGGTGGCGAAAATACGGCGTTTCCGATTTTTCAAGCAAGGCCTATTATTAAACGCCTTTTTGATAAAAGCGAAATACTTTTGAGAGCTATTTGTGCTTTGTTCGAAGGAAGTTATATAAACAATCTTAATAACTGTCGGCGGTGATGTATACTGTTTTGCCGAAAGCTACCTCTGAATCCATTCCGGAATTATTAAACGAATTTTTATGTGTTTTTAAATGAGTAAATTTACTGCTAAAAGTAACCTATAAAAACATTAAAAAATCCAAAAAGTAACAAATTATATAAAAAATTGCAAAAAATTATCTTAAATTTGCAAAAATACTTGTATTTTTTTTTAATATGTGATATTATAATAAAGTAAGTAATACAAATTCCGCGCTGCGGAAATGACAATCAATTGAAAGGAATAACAGATCATGGCCGAAGAGAAAGCCACAAAGGCAACAAGAAGAACCGCTAAAACCAAGGCAGCCGTAAGTGCTTCAGAGGAAAAGAAGGTATCCGCAGCCAAGGCCGCCGAAAAGAAAAAAACGACGAGAAAAACCGCAGATAAGCCCAAGGCAAAGACCGAAAAAGCTCCAAGAGCCGCAAAAACCGCCGGAGCAAGAACCGGCAGAGCTAAAAAACCCGTCAGAACAGCTATCGTTTTAGATGATCTCACTACCGCTGTATGGAAAAACATCGAACATAAGGACGTTGCGGAGGTTCCCGGAGCCATTGCCATTCAAGTTAATGTTTTTGAAACCGGTATTTTCTATATCGCGATAAAAGCCAACCCAGATGAGTCCAAGCAGGTTATGCAGTCTGACTATTATCTTGCCGATGGTATCGTTGATACTTCTGCCGAGGAAGTTCTCAAGATTGCCAAGGGTGATTATGACTTTGTTGAAGCTGTTAAGGCAGGACGTCTTAATTACCGCGGCGATCTCAGTAAGGCTGTTCGCTTGGCCGGTATTCTTAAGTCTGACGCCAAGCTTGAGATTGCAACGGAAAAGTCCTCCGATTAAGAGCAGGTGTTTTTGAGAGTTGATTTTGTGAGCTTTTGGGTTATGTAAAACTTATATACCGCGGTCTTTTGGGATCGCGGATTTTTATTTTAAAGTATTACAATTGTATTCCGTTAGGAAATATCCGAAGCCGCCGCTTCGGATACAGACAGTAACACTTTTTGACTGTATACTTTGTTATATTTTGTCTACAGTCAAAACAGGGATTAGTATAATACCAATCTTTAATCAAGTTGTAGACTTGATCAAAGATTTCACTCTACTATTGTCTATAGATTACCGGAAAGCGTTAGATTTTAACCTGAATCCGCAAAACTCAAACTGTTATAAATGCGAAAAAGCCGCATTGCAGTAAGGAAAATTCGCATATTTTTTGTTTAAAATTTCTTCACCCAAAAGGTGCAAAATTTTTGATATCAAAAAACTCAATTTTTCCTATTATAAAAGCTTATAATGTATGTTTTATAATTTGAGTTCTGCGGAATCAGGTTTAATTTAAATGCTCTGCCGTGACGCATACGCAACATATTTACCCTTGTTATAAACATTTAGAGTTTACAAAGCGCCAGGCCTTGTTTGAAAATAAAGGAAATGACGGATTTTTGACGCAGAAGATGACCGTTTGGTGGCGAAAAGACGGCGTTTCCGATTTTTCAAACAAGCCCTAATATCAATCTTCCTTTTTTCTTTCCTTACAAATATCCGCCGTTATTGCGTTATTGGGACAGGCCGCCCTGCACTTTCCGCAGCGTATGCATTCACCGCAGTTTATATTTTTCGTAACTTCCACCGCCATGGGACACACGGCTTCGCATTTTCCACAGTCTATACATTTTTCCTTATCAACATTCATGCGATACAAAGCAAAACGGTTGAACAATGAATAGAATGCTCCCAAAGGACAGAGATAGCGGCAGAAAAAACGGCTGATAAATAATGAGCCCAATATAACCAAAACAAGCACCCCTGTTTTCCATGAAAACAGAACTCCCGCAGCTTTACGCAGACCCTCGTCCATCAGCAAAAGCGGTATTCCCCCTTCCAGTGTTCCCGCAGGACAAATGTATTTGCAGAACCATGGATCGCCCACGCCGAATTGATTTGCCGCAAGCACAGGCAAAAGCAGAACAAAAAAGAGGAGAACCGCGTATTTCAGAAAACGCAGAGCCTTGTCAAGCTTTTTCGGAACAGTAATTTTAGGTAAAGGTATTTTGTACAGCAAATCCTGTATAAACCCGAAGGGACAGAGAAAACCGCATATCAACCGTCCAAGCAGTACGCCGAAAAGCATAAGAGTTCCCAAAACATAAAAGGATACATTATGCTTTCGTCCTCCAGCCACGGCCTGCAAAGCGCCTACCGGACAAGCTCCGAGAGCTCCGGGGCACGAATAGCAGTTAAGTACGGGCACACATAACATTTTACTCTTTCCGGTAAATATTTTTCCTCCGACAAATCCCGCAGCATAACCATTTATAATCACCGCCGATATCAACTGCGCCAACATTCTGAAACGATCGTGCCTATGCTCCTTGGGCGTTCGCTTTAACCTATTCCTATGCATTCCAGACATATTCTCACCGCCTTATCAAGCACTTCGGAAACTTCTCCGCGCCATATTCCCGCCGCCACCAACACGATACCCGCCACAAGGCAGCACACCCGGATAACATTTCTCACTCGTCTTGTCATTTCATTTCTTCCTTTCCGAGAGCCTTAAGGGTTTTATTGATCAGTTCGGTATAGGTTTCGGCAAGTTTTTCGGGACTTCCGATAAGCGCCTCTCCCACAATATTTCCGTCGCTGTCCACAAAAAGAGTGGTTGGAGTATACATAATATCAAAGTACATTTTTTCGAGATCGCCGTCTCCGCCGATAAGAGTTATTCCTTCGTATCCCAATGAGGAAAGCAGTTCTTTTGTGTATTCGGAGTCATAAGCGCCGTCAAGGCACCATGTTATAAGCTTTACGTTATCGGGCAGCGTTTTCTCGTACTCTGCTATTTCAGGCATTTCCCTTATGCAGGGACCGCAGGTGGTTGACCATATATTGATTACGGTTACATCTGCTTCCGAAAAATCGTCGGCGGTGTATTCACCGCCGTCTAAGGTTACAGCGGTAAAGCTGTTTGGACTGGTGATGCCGCTTTTGTTTTCGGGTGCATCGGTTTGAGCCGAATCGGAAGACGCGATGCTTCCCATATAATCGCTTTCTTCCGATTTTCTTGCGGTGCATGACGCTAAAATCACCGAAATTAGTACAGCCGATATCGCAGCCGTAAGAAATTTATTCAGTTTCATAAGTTTAATCCTCTTTCTTTTAAGTCATACTAATTCCCGATCGACAATAAAAATTTGTCTATTCTTTGATCAGGAATTAGTATCAGTATTATGGCATGTGTGAAAAATCAAAAACAACGTCTTTTCGCTCCCGAACGGTCATCTTCCGCGCCAAAAAGCCTCATTATACGACGGTATGACTGCGTTTTTTTCCTTGAAACTGACCATTTGGGGTCAAAAATCTGCCATTTCCTCTATTTTCAAACAAGCCAAAAACGGCGAGTGAATTTTTGTACAAAATTGCGAAAAGGTATTTATTATTTTTATTCTGCCTCATAAAGATAGAAATCATCCCACGCTCCCCAGGCTTCCGCGGCAGCTTCCACCTTTACGCCTACCGTCACTTCCGCACCTTCGGGCACATCAATTTTATCAACCACGGGATTATCCCAATTCTGCCATGAAGTTACCCCGCTCTGTGCGGCGAACCTCTCCCCGTTTACAGTAATATACAGCTCAAATATCGGATTGCTTCCCGCGCTTCCTCCTTGTAAATACGCGCCAAGTTCATATTTGCCGGCGGGCAGACCGACTATCTTCTGCTCGGCGGTAAACGAAACAGGTACATTATCCCAGAACTTCAGGCTGTATTCTCCGCTTCTCTTGTTGTTATCCGCTTCTTTGCCAACTCCGTTGCCGTTTATTTCCCACATAGACATATCCGCGCCTTCAAAGCCGTAATTTTTTATATAGTTTATCTTTTTTATCTCCAATATGCAGACAAGCTCATATTTTACGCCGCCGTCTTCAGCCGTACCCTCTATCTCATAGGTGCCCGCTCCCGCGCTTTCCGCCTTGTTTACCTGTTCGTAATTCCATATGACGGCGATATCCTTCGTATCGCCGCTGTTCAGGAGGGCGGGTACTGTGGAGGGCATCTGCACCGCAGCTCCTATTCCGGATTCGTAACGGATATTGTCAACCTTTACTATTTCAAGCTCTTTTGTGGTGCCCGAAAAAACATATTTGAAAATTTTAATGGATTCCAAAGGCTTGCCTTCAAAATCAAACAGCGCCTGATTGTCCCAGGAGGAACCGCCGTAGTATTTTCCAGCGTCGTTTGGATCATAGGTCTTTGAATAGCTCGACGCCCAACCGCTGCCGAAGGTTTCCCAGCTTACTTTATTTTGTTCAAGTACGCCCGCCGCGTCGGGAGAATCGGGGTTGTATACTCTTACGGGTATCCACGCGGGTTCCCAGTAAAACACGCCTATTCCCGCATCCCCCACATTCTTTACCGCGTTTATTACGGCTCTCACCTCGTTGGCCTGCCCCTGTACGGAAATATCATAATCCAACACAACTCCGGCAGTGTCCGAAGAAACGGAATTTCCCTGTCCGTCACCGTCGTCGGGGGTATACAAATAAGAGGTTTCCGCCACCATCACTTTTTTCCCGTAAATTTCGGCAATATTTTTCAACTGCTCCGTAAGTCTTTCCGTGGTGCCGTGCCAGAAAGGATAATACGATACGGCAAAAACATCGTATTCAACTCCCGCTTCCTTAAGATCTCTTGCATAATCGAGCAGATTAGAGGATTCGGGATTGGTGTAGTGAAGAGCGACACTGACAGTCTTGCCGTTGGACTTTGCCGCTTCTCTTACGGCGTTTGTACCTGCGAGAAGAAGAGAATTTATTCTTTCCCGCACTGTTTCTCCCGCAAAGCCGTTGTTTATTTCGTTGCCTACCTGAACCATCGTTACGTTTACGCCCTCGCTGTAAAAGCGATCCATGCTTGTTTTCAGAAATTCGGACAAGGCGCTGTTTTTATTGTCAAAGGTATAATGAGCCCACTCTTTCGGAGACTTTTGCTTTGAGGGATCGGCCCAAAAGTCGGAGCAGTGAAAGTCCGCCAATACCTGCAATCCCGCTTTGGTAGCCAGCTTACCTATTGCTACCGCAGTGTCCATGTCGTTATGACCTCCGCCGTAGCTGTTTCCCTCTTTGTCCTTGGGTTCGTTCCATATGCGAATGCGTACGGCATTTACTCCGCATTCCGCCAATAGCTTAAAAAATCCCGCTTCGTCAAGTAGATTTCCTTCAAAATCCCTGTATTCCACTCCGCTTTCGATTTGAGACAAATAAGAAGAGATATCTACTCCGCGAAGAAAATCGTCGGATAATCCGACCACGGGACTTACGTAAATTTCCGAATCCTCCGGATTGCTTCCCTCAAAGCTGTATTTCCGAACGCTTCCATTGCATCCTGTCAACATCAGAGCTGCCGTCAAAATCAAAAGAACCGCCGTTTTTTTAAATGTTTTTTTCATTAATTCACCGCTCCTTAAAATATGGCTTCATAAAAAACTTTATCACAATATGGTTGTTTTTATTATACAGTAGAAAATTTTTTTGGTCAATTATAAGAAAAGGACATTTTGTGGAGGAGTTTTTGTTGCTTTTGCATAACACACGCTTTTAAACGGGAAAAAGCAGTGGACAGCGAGACGGAATTATGGTATAATAACCTCAGACTGCGGAAAGAGGTAGTAATTATCTTAATGTCTGAGAACATTTTATCCCTTAAGTGGAATCGCTCCCTGTGGTCGCTCTTTTTATGATATAATAACCTCAGACTGCAGAAAGAGGTAGTAAAATTATCTTAATGTCTGAGAACATTTTATCCCTTAAGTGGAATCGCTCCCTGCGGTCGCTCTTTTTATGATATAATAACCTCAGACTGAGAAAAAAGGAAAAATTATTTTATTAAAATATTTTGATTTATACTGCCTGTTATTTTTACCAAGGAGTTACCATAATGATTTACACAGTCACTTTTAATCCGGCCATAGATTACGTTGTACAAACCACCGATTTCAAAATAGGCTCGGTCAATCGTTCCATTTCGGAACAAATTTATTTCGGAGGAAAGGGGATAAACGTTTCCATTGTGCTTTCGCGTCTTGAAATAAGCTCGATCGCTTTGGGCTTCACCGCGGGATTTACTGGAAGAGCGATAGAGAAGGGTGTTGCCGAAGCAGGTATTAAAACCGATTTCGTGCATCTGGAAAACGACTGCTCACGCATAAATGTAAAAATAAAATCCGATTCCGAAACCGAGCTAAACGGACAAGGACCCGATATACCGGACAAGGCAATAGAAGCGCTTTTTGAAAAGCTTGACGATCTTCGGGACGGAGATATATTGGTGCTGGCGGGAAGCGTTCCCAATTCCCTTCCAATGGATATTTACGAAAAAATACTCGCCCGTCTGTCTCGTAAAAAAATCAATTCGGTGGTGGACGCTTCCGGAAAGCTGCTGCTTAATGTGCTTAAATACAAGCCTTTTCTGATAAAACCCAACGCCGACGAGTTGTCCGAGATGTTTGGCGCCGCCATTTCCGGAAAAGATGATGTTGTTAAATACGGAAAAAAGCTAAAAGAAATGGGAGCGCAAAATGTTCTTGTTTCTTTGGCGGGAGACGGCGCGGTGCTTATAGACGAATACGGGACTGTGCATATTCAAAGAGCCTGTATTGGCAAGATAAAAAATTCCGTGGGAGCGGGGGATTCCATGGTAGCGGGGTTTATAGCGGGCTATTTTATTAAAAAAGAGTACGCATACGCGCTGAAGCTCGGCACCGCCGCAGGCGGCGCCACGGCATTTTCCGACGGATTGGCAGAGAAAGAAAAAATATTTGCGCTTTTATCCCAATTGTAATCGGAGGTTCTCCGAAAAATGTAATTTGTTCAAAGTCCGCTAATACCAATCTTTAATCAAGTCTACAACTTGATTAAAGATTGCACCCTAAGCACTAATCTTTGATCATTCATATTATTTGTTTATAATATATTCAAAGATTAAACCTTGTTTGAAAAATCGGAAACGCCGTCTTTTCGCCCCCAAACGGTCATCTTCCGCGTCAAAAAGCCTCGTCAAACGACGGT
>CAJUFF010000069.1 GCA_910585505.1 uncultured Ruminiclostridium sp.
TTAATGCAGCTTCCTTGCTACTGTTGCATTTACTTTGAGAATTTACGAATTTATAATTTTGTGTATTATGACAATTAGTGAATTTATATAAGGGGGAAAGGGATTATTTTGACAAAAATCGGTTAAAAATATCTGCCTACATCATTTTTCCTCAAAAAGCAATATGCGGTATCTATAAAATCTTCTATTTTTTTGCTGTTGTCATAAAGATTTTGAATGAAAAACGTCAGTGGGATTACGTCAATCAATGTTTTCTTAAACGAATCATACACGTTATGCTTTATGGGAACAATATTCTGTATGCGGCTGTATATATTTCGTCTTTTTTTAAACTCTCCGATATCATTTTTTCAACAATAAGATATATTTCATCATAATCCATTTTTTCATTCACCAGTTCGCTGATGCCCGGAAGGATTTTTTTCCGTTCTTTCCATCAGCAGAGCTGCGGGGTTGGTTCTATTTAAAAAGCCGTTATCATTGTTTCTGCCACAGAGCGGACGTTTACTTTATAAGGAGCTGTCTTTATTTCGATTTTATATTTTCTCATTTTTCCGCAATAACATTTCTTTTTTAAATTTACAGCGCATACAAAAACCCACCCGAAAAAACGGGTGGGCTAAAAAACTATTTGCCCAAGGCTTCCTTGGTAACCTTGACAATATTATCGGCGCAAAGACCGAATTCCTTAAGAAGGGGAACGGCGGGGCCGCTGTGTCCGAATTTGTCCTGAACGCCGATTTTGATAACGGGAACGGAAACTGTTTCGGTAACCACTTCGGAAACGGCGCTGCCGAGACCTCCGATAACGGAGTGCTCCTCAACGGTGATTATCTTGCCGGTTTCCTTGGCGGCTCTGATTATAATATCGCGGTCAATGGGCTTAATGGTGTGAATGTTAATAACACGGGCGTTGATTCCCTGCTCCGCAAGGATCTTTCCCGCTTCGATGGCTTCGTTTACCATAAGACCGGTTGCGATAATGGCGATATCATTACCGCTTCTCAGCTCAATACCTTTTCCAAGCTCGAATTTGTAGGTTTTGGGGTCGTTGAAGGTGGGAATGGCAAGTCTTCCGAATCTCATATAGGTAGGACCTACGTAATCCGCCATCGCCAATACCGCCGCCTTTGTTTCAACGTCGTCGGCGGGGTTGATAACGGTCATTCCGGGGAGTACGCGCATAAGGGCTATATCCTCGTTGCACTGGTGGGAAGCGCCGTCCTCGCCTACGGATATTCCAGCGTGGGTAGCTCCGATCTTAACGTTGAGATGAGGATAGCAGATGCTGTTTCTCACTATCTCAAAGGCGCGACCTGCGGCGAACATTGCGAAACTGCTGGCGAAAACAAGTTTTCCCGTTGTGGCGATACCCGCCGCAACGCCCATCATATCGGCTTCCGCAATACCGCAGTCAAAAAAGCGGTCGGGATAAGCTTTTTTATAAATACCCGTCTTTGTGGCCGCCGCAAGATCCGCGTCAAGCACAATAAGGTCGGGTCTTTTTTCGGCAAGCATAACAAGAGCTTCGCCGTAACTGTCACGAGTTGCTTTTTTATCCATAATTCTGTAATACCGATCCTTTCCCATTACTTAGTAAGCTCGTCAAGCTTTGCCTTCAATTCGGCGATAGCGGTGTTGTATTCCTCTTCGTTGGGAGCCTTGCCGTGCCAGCCCACCTGATTTTCCATATAGCTTACGCCCTTGCCCTTTGTGGTCTTTAAGATAATGGCTGTGGGTTGGTTTGCAACCGTTTCGGCTTCGTTGAACGCCTTTTCGATAGCGTCAAAATCGTGTCCGTCGATAACGATAACATGCCATCCGAAAGCCTTGAACTTTTCGTCTATGGGGTACGGGCTCATTACCTCGCTGATTTTTCCGTCTATCTGAAGTCCGTTGTTATCCACTACCGCTACCAGATTGTCAAGCTGATAATGAGCGGCCAACATTGCCGCCTCCCATACAAGGCCTTCTTCAAGCTCGCCATCGCCGAGAACGGCGTAAACTCTGTAAATATCGTTATCCAGCTTTCCCGAAAGAGCCATACCGCAGGCGGCGGAAATTCCCTGTCCCAAAGAACCGGTGCTCATATCAACGCCGGGTATCTTACCCAGAACAGGGTGGCCTTGTAAGTAGCTGTCGATATGGCGGAGAGTTTTCAGATCCTCCACGGGGAAAAATCCTCTGTTGGCCAATACCGAGTAAAGAGCGGGAGCAGTATGTCCCTTTGAGAGCACCAGTCTGTCTCTGTCCGGCATTGAAGGATTTTCGGGATCAATGTTCATTCTGTTGAAATACAAATATGTGAGCGTATCGCATATGGAGAGCGATCCGCCGGGGTGTCCGCATTTTGCTCCATAAACACCCTCGATAATTCCCAATCTTACCTTGGCAGCGTTTATTTCAAGCTGCTTCTTGTGTACCTGATCCATTTGATAGTTTCCTTTCTGTGTATTTAAATGATGTCTTTATATCCTATTTTTTTGCCCTTTTTAAATATTATACCACTTTTTTCCGAATTACACAATACCTTATTTAAAAATAACCTCGCTGTCAAAAAATTTTTCCTGAAAATCAACAGCGCTTTCTATTTCCTCTTGGGAAAACTCACAGCCGTCTTTTGCCACCACCCATTTGTCCTCCACATCGTTGAACCTGTGAATAACCGCTATTACCCTTCCGGTAAATTCGCTTACGGCTTTCTCCTCGCCCAGATAATAAACGTCCTGATCCGCTCCGTCTCCCGCCGGCACTCCTTCGACGTAACCGTAGTTAACCGGATAGTAAAGGGATTTTATTATCGGATGAAAAGTTCCGAGTGGTCTGTCCGTCTTTCCTGTTATTATTTTACCTAATATATCCGAATAATCAAGATCTGCGGATTTTTTTCTGAGCTTTGCCCATATATGATAATGCTTGTTGTTCTGTATTTTGCCGTATGAAATACAATTATCCGAATGTATAACTTTTATAAGCTCAAATTCTGGTTCAAAAAAATTTATTATATCGTTCAGATCTACAAAAAAGTGCGGAACGTTTTTTTCCGGACCGTCCTCCGTTTTAATTACCGTATTTTCATCCGAATGCGGATAGTTTGCTTCACAAAAGGAATAGGTTTCCTTTGAACATAATGTCAGAAATATTTCTCCCTCCGGCTTTAATATTTTCTTTATCTTGTCCACTATTATTTTAAAGCCATTTGTGTCGGTATGCGAAACCGCATGATAGGAAAAAATACAGTCAAAGGAATTTTCCCGATAGGGTAATTCAAGCATATCGCAGACTTTTGAGGTGATAATGACATTTTCCCGCTTCTCAGCTTCTCTTAATTTTTTAATAGCGTACTCGGAAATATCAACCGCCGTTACCTTAAATCCGTTTCGGGCAAAAAGAAGCGAATGCCTGCCCAATCCGCAGCCTAAGTCAAGTATAGACCTCCTGCCCTGATTTTTCCACTTTTCACAGAAGTAATAGCTTTCTTCGGAGGGATCGAGCCAAAGTGATTCGTCGGCGGTTTCCCAGTTCCATCCTTTTGATTCCACCATCCTATGACTCCTCCCAAAAACGGTAAATATTACCTAAAAATTCGATTTTACATTTTTTCTATGTAGTCAATTACCTCCGAAATCGCCCCCCTGTTGTTGTCGCAAACCACCAGATCCGCCGCGTCCTTCGCAGACTGCTGCGCTGAGGCCACCGCCACGCCGAGACTCGCCTGTTCTATCAGCTCAATATCGTTGTTGTAATCGCCTACCCCTACTGTGAAAGCATCCTTTTTTCCCATTATCTCAAGAAGTTTTTGGAAACCGCTTCCCTTGTTTACTCCGATGGGAAGCATTTCAAAATAATGATTCTCACTTCGTACCCAGTGAGCCGAATATGTATATTCGGGATGTTCATACACGAAATCTATTATTTTCTGTATATTTTCGGGTGGATAAGCTATCAGCATTTTCAGCCAGCTTTCCTCGTTTATCTCGTCAACGCCGCATATTATAGGCTGTACGTTTTCCAAGGCAAGATGTTCCCGTTCAATCTGATTTATTGAGGGAACGTAAACTTTGTCGCGGCACAAAATCTCTATAGCAATATCGGGAAATGCTTCCATAAGCTCTTTTGCTGTATCGCTTGAAGATTCCGGAAGTGCGCTGTGCCACAAAAATTTATCCTCTTTAAAATCATAAACCGCCGAACCGTTGAAAATCACAGCGGGGGTATCCAAACCCACTCTTTCGGCTACCGGTTTTGCCATTGAATAGCCGCGTCCCGTGGCTAAGGTAAATATTCCGCCTCCCGCTCTGAAACGATTAATAGCTTCCATATCCTTGGGCAGAATCTTTTTTTCATCGGTCACTAAAGTGCCGTCTATATCGGTCATGATTATAACATTTTTAAAATTCATATGCCCCCCGATTATTCTTTTCGATATTTTAAATTGATATTTCATACTAATCTTTGATCAAGGTATAGACAAATATATTGATGATCAAAGATCATTGTTTAAAGTGCAATCTTTAATCAAGTCTACAACTTGATTAAAGATTGGTATCAGTCAATATTTTTCAGCATTTTTTTAAAGTATTCGGGAAGCTCGGAGGAAAAAAACAGATTTTCTCCAGTTATCGGGTGGACAAAGCCTATCTCCTTTGCATGGAGACACTGTCCTCCCAGCCACTTGGGCTTTCCGTCGCCGTAAACCGGATCACCCGCCACAGGATGACCTATATACGACATATGAACCCTTATTTGATGAGTTCTCCCCGTTTCCAAGGTAAGACGAAGATGCGAATATTTTTGATAATTTTCTATAACCTCGTAAATTGTCTTCGCTTCTCTTCCGTTTTCGCATACCGCCATTTTTTTTCGGTCAATTCTGTGCCTCGCCAAAGGGGCATTTACTGCTCCGTTTTCTTTCATTACCCCCAAAACAATCGCTTCATATCTTCTGGTGAAGCTGTGACATTTTATCTGCTGCGCAAGACCGTTATGAGCCGCATCGTTTTTAGCGACTATCAGGAGTCCGCTGGTATCCTTATCTATCCTGTGGACTATGCCGGGACGTATCACTCCGTTTATTCCCGAAAGGCTACCTTTACAATGATACATTAAGGCGTTCACAAGGGTTCCGGAGTAATGCCCCGGAGCTGGATGCACTACCATTCCATTTGGCTTGTTTACCACAAGAAGATCCTTATCCTCATACACTATATTTAATGATATATTTTCGGCTTTTATTTCCGGCTCTTCCGCTTCCGGCAATTCAATCTCAACAATATCCCCGGGGTTCAGCCTGAAATTTTTTCCGCACACCTTTCCATTAACCAGACATTTGCCTTTTTCCAACAAGACAGCCGCTGTTGAACGTGAAAGCTCCGAATTGTCGGAAACGTATTTGTCCGCGCGTACGTTTTCGGTTAGTACCGTTAAAATCAGCTTACTCATTTATCCTCTTTTTTTCTAATTTCAGCCTTTATTGAGGTGCCGGAATTCTTTTTATCGAAAACCTCGTAGGTGTTAAAATCAGTTTTGGGATTTACGCCCTCCGCTTTTACTTCGGAAGAATCTTCCTCGGCACAAGCTCTTATCTTTTTCTCCTTAGACGTCTTTATCTCATCTCGAATATAAAACAACATCAAAAAAAATGTGCCCATTACCGCGCAAATATCGGCAAAATTGAATACGGCAAATTTTATTATCCTGAAATCAATAAAATCAACCACATAATTATTGACTATCCTGTCGATAAGATTACCGATGCCCCCTGCTATAATAAAAGAGAAGCACCATATATAAGACGTTTTTTTTACTCGTTTTGACAACATCAATATAATAACCCCCAATATAACTATGGAGGTTAATATAATTAAAAAGGTTTGTTTATCCTTAAGAATACTGAACGCCGCTCCCGTATTCTCCTTGTAGGTAAGATTAAGCCATTCGTTCTCGCCAATGCTTAAAAGATTAACGGTTCCGTGAGGCTTTATATATGTTACGGCAAGGTATTTTGTCAACTGATCTATTCCAACAAGCAGTGCCGCAGCAGCCAAAGCAATATAAGTCATTGTCTTTCCTTTTATCCGTTCATTTTTCTTTAGGTGTACAATTGATTTAGTTTTTATTTTTTATTGTTACTGCCAAACTGAAGCTTTTCATATTTGGACTTGCGCTTGGATTTGTCAAATAAAGGACTGCTTGTTTCATCGTATTCCTCCACGTCCTCGGCAACCGCCTCTTCTTCAAATACGGGCTTTGAAGCAATTTCTGTAGTTTTTTCAAGTACTATCGCTTCGTTTTCCTTATTGATTTTTTCGAGTTTTAACTCCGCCTTCTTTTCCTTTGCCGCAACAGGCTTGGGAGACTCCTCTGCCTTTTCGGAATCGGGAGCTTCTTCAATGGGCTTCTGTTCCTCAGTAAATTTTATGGTATCCTTGGCTTTCAGCACAAATTCGTTATCGCACTTTGCGGGAATAGAGTTAATGTAAGTGATGTGCTCCTGATACTCCCTAAGAAGCCTTTCGATAAACGCCTTGCTTTCATCTCTTGTTTTGGCAAGAATTGATTCCTGCTTTCTTATCTCAGCCTCCATCGCGGCTTTTATTTCTGCAGACTTACGCTCACACTCAGCTATAATCTTGGTTTTCTCAGCATTGGCGCCATCAACAAGCTGTTTAACGTATTCCTCCTTTTCATTAACTCTGTCCTCGGCGTCTTTAATCATTTTTTCCGACTTTTCCTTAGCGTCGCTCATCATTTTATCGGATTTTTCCTTAGCGGTAGCCAAAACAGAGCTGCTCTGCTTCTGAGCGCCCAAAAGAGCTTCCTTTATTGCATCCTCGTCTTTTCTGTACTCGCGTATCTTATCTGCGAGCACTTCCATCTTCTTTTCCTGTTCCTCGCTGAGCTTTTTCAGATTAGAAAATTCGGCCGACATTTCCTCAAGAAAATCGTCAACCTCCTCCATTTTATAACCGTTTAAGCCTTTTGCGAATTTCTTTTCCTTTATGTCCTTTGCTTCCATTGAACGCCTCCGTGTTTGTTTTTTTATTGTGCTGATTGTCCCGCCCCAAAACCTTAATCATTTATACTTTTTCAGCAGGGCGTGTTTTTTGCCTTTTTTCGTTTCGAAACCAAGTCGTGAAAAAATAAACTTTCCATATCCCTTTACGGAAAAGACCTCTCCCTCGTCTATATTCCTTGAAACAGAGGAAACCTCAATACCATCGGATACGACCCTTCCGGATTTTATCAACGCAACCGCTTTTTCACGGCTTATTCCGCAGGCAGCCGCCACTAAGACGTCTATCCTTTCGGAAGCAATAACCGCGAAAATTTCCTCAAATTCCTGTTGCGGAATTACTATCTTAAGCCCAGGTTCCTGTTTTACACCTACTCTTCCTATTTTTTCAATCTCGGCGAAAATAAGGGCAGCGGCGTTTTTTGTGGCAAATACCGCCGCGCCGCCTTCAGTCACGGCTATGTCTCCTATCTGATCTCTTTTTATTCCAAGGGACATAAATGCTCCCAAAAAATCACGATGAGTAAGCTTATCTTTAGGGCGAAAGAAAAAAGTTAAGGCTTCAAAAGGATAATTATCTCTTTCCACCGAAGGAGAGGAAAACATTTTCCTCTCAGCATCCTCATATCCACCCCAGAAGCCGCAGTCGGCTCCAACAGAGGAAGCGGTGTACTCCGCGAGCCTTTGTTCCCTCTCGGTAAGAAAACCGCTGAACTTGGGAGTGAAGGTTTTTTCACTCAGTCGAGATATATCCCTGATATGGCGGCAAAATTCCGTTTCCTCCCCGTTTGCGGGCAGATACGCGTTAGCCGCTTTCATTGCATAATATCTCCTCCGAGTTCTTCCAACAGGTCGCCCGAAATATCCACATTATAAGGAACAAGAATATATGATGTGTTGGCTATGCGCTTAAGCTCTCCGTCCGCCGCATAAGCTACTCCGGCAAGAAAATCTATAAGCCTGTTGGCCACATCTTTGTTGGTATTGTCAAGGTTAAGAACTATTGCTTTTTTACTTTTAAAATGATCAGCTATCTCCACAACATCGTTAAATCTTTCGGCTTTGAAAACTATTACCTGAAGTCTTGTTGTAGCGGGAATATTAAGTACCTTGCCCGACCTGGGCACGCTGGTAATATTCGGGGTTCGTTTATAACCGTAGTCATCATCTGCGCTTACGCTTTCGTCATCATCCTCATTGTCGTTATAATCCAAATCTTCGTCTTCTTCCTCGTAGCCGGATATTTTTTTTATAGCGTCTAAAAATCCCATCTTTTTTCCTTTCCGAAAGCGGTTTTACGCTTCTTTATATTTTCTTTTACCGAACAGCGCACTTCCAACTCTTACTATATTTGATCCGTAAAGCACCGCTCGCTCGTAATCCTGCGACATTCCCATTGACAGAGTATCAATGCCGCCGTATTTTAAACGATAGTCGCGGTATATTCGCTCCATCAACTCAAAATATTTTTCATTGCCGCCGTTTAAGGCAGGCGGAGGTATAGCCATAAAACCTCTGAGCCTTGCTCCCAAAAGAGAAAAACAAAAGGAAACCAATTCGTCCAACTCTTCGCATAAAACGCCGCCTTTGCTTTCTTCTCTGCCAATATTGACCTCAATCAGAATATCGATAACCTTCCCGACAGCAAGCGCCCTTTTGTCTATTTCGGCCGCCAATTTTACGCTGTCAACGGAATGTATCATACTGACCTTGTCGGTTATATATTTGACCTTATTGCTTTGAAGCCCGCCGATAAAATGAATCTCACAGTTTTTGTCGTAGAAATCATACTTACCGAGAAACTCCTGCACGCGATTTTCCCCCAAAAGATCCACACCGAGGGAAGCTGCAAAATTAACCTTTTCATAAGGAACCGTCTTAGTCACCGCCATAAGCCTTACATTATCCGTTCTTCCCGCTCTGAGCATAGCTTTTCCGATGTTTTCGACAATCCTTTTATAGCTTTCAGCAATCCCGGCAAAATCGGCGTCGGCAGCGACTGCCTTCACCGTGTTTGTATCGGGAAGCTCTTCGTTATTATTACTGCTGAATGATTTTTCCATCATAAAGTTCAGTCCCTTCAACAATAACAGAATCGTACAAAGACAGAAAGCCGTCTTTTTCGGTGGTATCCCTTACAAGGGTATAATCCCCTTCGGTACGAATTACCTCTACACGTCTAAAATGTACGTTGACTCCAATCTTTATGAATACGCCTTTCTCTCCTTTTTCGTCAAAATGTATGGCGGCGGAAGGAATTCGTATTCCGCTTGTTTCGTCAAACAGTATTTTTATCTGAGCGGTACGGTTCATTATGTACCTTTCGTTGAACACGTCAAAACTGAGAACAAGCATACACTTTCCCGATTCAAGCTCTCTTATATTCTCCACATAGGCTCGTACAGGATTAACATCGCTTCCGATACGGACTTTAAGCGTGGCATTCTCATAAATGTTCATGGAATTATCCTTGGGAACGGTACATACCATCTTCCACTTATAGTCGGATATAACTTTTCCTATAACATTGGATGCTACCGCAAGCTCGGGATTTTTTATTATCTCCTCAATCCGCTCCTCCGTAAGAGTGGGGATAGCATCGTAATTAAGCACGGTTTCATATCCGTCTGCCAAGGTTACAAAATATCCCGTATCCGTAAGCGTAAGATCATGAGGCACAGAGGAGACCTGAGCCTTAAGCGAGGATATCTCGCTGCTGAGCTGCGAAATTTTATCCTTATAATCGCTTGTGGTTCCGTTGACTATCTGACGCTTACTCTGAAGATTAAGATAATCGTTTTTCTGCCCGGCTGCTTCCGCGTACTCTCCGTCAATAATGTTTTGAATAATTTTTGTATGACACTCATATATCTGATTGGAAAAAGCCTCAAGCTGAGAGTTGTCGCTTCCTATAAGCTTTTCGGCGTCACGAAGCACTTCAATCTGCTTATTCAGTTCATCTATTTTAAGCTGAAGAGCAAGGTCGGTCTGAGAAGCATATACCTGCGCAACCACTGCGTTTTTAGCGAGCTTTTCCCCATCGGAATACACATAGCTGATAATTCCCGTACCGTTGTAATTAACGTACTTTTCATTACGAATATAAACTCCCGTTGTCTGGATATATTCCTCCGAGTTATATGTCATTGCCGGCTCGGTTCTTATAGGGTTATTGTAATGAATAAAAAGCTGACTGATTATGGTGATCAGCAAAAAGACAATAACCAAACCCCAGACAATACGAGCGGTTACGGCAACCTGTCTTTTTCCCGCCATTGCGTATTATTCAGCGGGCTCGTCCTTATCAAAAGCGTCTAAAAGTGAGATGCTCTTAAAAGGAGTTATGGTACTGATGGCGTGCTTGTATATAAGATTTTGCTTTCCGTCGGTATCCAAAATAACGGTGTAGTTGTCGAAACCTCTTACAACGCCCTTAAACTGAAATCCGTTGGTAATAAAAATTGTTACCGGTATTTTCTCTTTTCTCGCTTGATTAAGAAAAACGTCCTGTAAATTGATATCCTTTGCCATGGTATACGATCCTTTCTGTGCTCACGGAAAAGCAGCTTAAAACTTTTCCACAATGGGTTGGATTATGCAGCTCTTTTGCACCGCGCCCATCGGTTTTCATACGCGGGAAGACCGATACTAAAACCGAAAAGCGGTTATGCGACCGAGATGCTTTTTCTGGGGTTCTTCCCCTCATTGAACAATTAAGCGATGATCATAACAATTAAGCGAGAATTCGGAAATGTAATTTAAGCTAAAATAGGAATTTGTTCATAAAACCGAAATTAGAGTCAAATTAAAGTCACAAAAGGTCACAAAGTTATTATTAAAATTGCAAAAATGTTACAATGTAAGTCCAAATAGTTCCTAATCTCATAAAAACCTATTATTAAGGGATTTATTGATATTTGGATACAATTAGACATTTTTATAATGTACATTATACCACATATTTTCAAAAAAAGCTATATCTTTTCACTAAATTTTCAGCGATTTTTAAAATTTTTTCTTCATCAAAGCCGCTTTCTATTTTAATGCGGTTTAAATCTTTAATTTTATTAAACCATGTAAGCTGCCTTTTGGCGTAATTCCGCGTAGCACGCTTCAACTTTTCTATACATTCGGAAAGTTCCTTTTTGCCGTCAATATACGCTTTAAGCTCCTTATAGCCTATCGCTTGAGCCGCAGTAACATAATCAGTGTGGGAAAAAAATTCCCTTGCCTCATCGACAAGCCCTTTTTGCAGCATTGTATCTACCCTGCGGTTTATTCTGTCGTAGAGCGTCTCCCTCGGATAATCCGGCATTATATAACACGCCCTGTAAGGCGTTTCTTCTCTTCGGCTTCTTACAACGGAGCGGCTCATGGTCGATCCGCTTAAATGAAACACCTCAAGGGCTCTTATAACACGGTTCAGATTGTTGGGATGAAGCCGCGCCGCCGTTTCGGGATCAACCGTCTTAAGTTTTTCCCAAAGAACGGAGTTTCCTTCCTTTTCGGCGATTTTCTTCATATTTTCACGAAATTCGGAATCGCTTGCCGTATCGTCAAATTTTATGTTATCTAAAAGAGAAGAAATATAAAGTCCCGTTCCTCCCACTATTATGGGAAGCTTGCCTCTGCACCGGATATCCTCAATACATCGGCGGGCAAGCTCCACATAGTTTGCCACCGAAAAAGCCTCCGTAGGAGGCAAAAAATCCACCAGATGATGCTTTACTCCTTCCATTTCATCCTTTGACGGTTTTGCGGAAGCGATTTCCATACCGCGGTATATCTGCATTGAATCGGCAGAAATTATCTCACCGTCGGTTTTCTTTGCCAGCTTTATTCCCATATCCGTCTTTCCCGACGCGGTGGGTCCGCATACTACGACGACAAATATCTTATCTTTATTAAGGCAACACCGCGCATCGACCTCATTACGGCTTTGCGTGCGGCTTGTCTGCATATTTTCCGTCATCCTGCACAAATCCTCCTTGAAACACGCCAGTATTCCTATGTCAGATTTATACAAGCTGACGAAAAATCTGGCGGCGCAATCCACACACAATCATTGTGCGGTATTGCCTTAACACTGTTGTTTTGCATAATTACTGAATACGACCGAAGTTCCTTTCAATATTGTACTTTGACATTTTGGTAATAATAGGTCTTCCATGAGGACAGTAGCGTATTGCGCCGTCATCCCACACTCGCTTTGCCAGAAGTTCCAATTCCTTTGGCGATGTAAGCTCATTAGCCTTTATCGCGCCCTTGCATGCCACTGTATGAAGCACCTCGTCAAACAAAAGCCCCTCTATATCGTCCCCCCCCTTAAGCAGCACAGACGCTATCCTCTGAAGCGTATCCGAAGGAGAAAAGTCGGTGAGAAGAGATGGAAAAGCCGTTATTTCGGCTTCGGATTCGGCATGGAAAAACAGCTCTATCCCAAGGCTATCAAGATACACGGCATTGTCGGCAAGAGCGGTAGTTTCTTCAATGGACAATGTAAGCTTTACAGGCTGAGTCAGGAGCTGTGCGCTTACATGAAGTTCTTTTTTAAGTTCCTCAAAACGTATTCTCTCATGAGCCGCGTGCTTATCCATCAGAATAAGCTCGTCCCCGCATTCGCATACTATGTATGTTTTAAACAGTTCTCCTATAAATTTGAGGGAAGGCTTGTACCGCTCTTCGATAATAGGGTCTGGAGTACGGAGGTTCTTTTCCTCCTCAGAGCCGGGACGGATAAAGCTGGATTTGTTCAAAAACTCATATCCGACCGTATTTACTTCCCTTTTTTCGGCGGCTTCCTCCTTTTCCTCCGAAAACACCTCCTGAATAAATATTTTTTTCGGAGGCAACGGCTTATATACGGACTTAGAGCTTTTTAAACCCGAAAACTTTTCCTTGTCCGCCCGTTTTGAATCAACACCGTATACCTTGCTCACGGATATTTCGGTGACGATGCCGTGAGCACTTTCGGAAGCATTTTTTGAAACGCTTTCAGAAGCGTTTCCGGAAATATTTTCGGAAGCATTAAGATTATAACCGTCGGAAAAGTTTTCGGTACTATTCGATTTGTTTTCACCCTCGGAAAAAGCCGCTGTTTCGCCCGAAATAGCGCCGCCAAGCTTAAAAATTTTCTTATTGTCGGAACCGAATACGGTTTCCTTGCCATTTTCCGCATTTAGTATTCCGTTTTTTACCGCCAGGTATATCGTTTCAAAAATCGACCTTTCATCGGCGAACCTTACCTCTGTTTTCGACGGACTAACATTTACATCCACATCGCCCGCGGGCATTTCTATATTTAAAACGCATGCGGGGAATTTGCCTACCATAACGCTGTTTTTATAGCCTTCCTCTAAAGCCGCCATACAGGTGTTATTTCTGACGGAACGTCCGTTTATGAAAAAGTACTGCATCTGGCGGTTGGCGCGGCAGGCATAAGGAGTAGTTATATAACCGCTGACCTGTATGGGGCTTCGGCCGTAATCCACTTCCGTAAGAGAAGCTGCAAACTGTTTTCCGAACACGGAATAAATAACCGAATAAAGCCGACCG
>CAJUFF010000070.1 GCA_910585505.1 uncultured Ruminiclostridium sp.
AATAACCATTTTGACTATGATTTTATCCTGTGTCAAAATGGTTATTAGTATAAGTTTACTTTTAAGTATAAAAAGAACAGGTAAAAACCTGTCCTTTTTATTAGTTCACAATTCAAATAAACCATCGCAGTAGGTCAATTGATAATAATTCAGGATAACTTTATTAAACTTCCGTCGAAACGGAGGCAAAAACAATATGTTTGAAAGGGGACTTATTAAAGCTGTTCTTCATTTTCCTCTTCATCCTCTTCCTCATCCTCGGAGTCCTCTTCGCCTACCTCCGGCATTTCGTCGTTGGCGAAAAAGTGTTCAAATTCTTCGTCATCAACGGGATCGTCAAAGGAATCAAAATCGTCGAAATCATCCTCATCGTCATATTTTTTTGTGAGCTTGTTTTTCAAAAGCATTGTTGCAACAAATGCACCGCCCAAAACGGCGATAAGACCCAAAATAAAACCGACCAAACCCTTATTCATTTGAATATATCCTCCTTAGATGAAGTGTCTTTTCCTCTTCGTATAATTTTTCTGCACATTTAATTCTTTTGGAAAAATTATCTGAAAATATTATATAACAAAATTTACTTTTTTTCAAGTGTTATAGGAAATATAGCAAATTGCACAAAAAAATCATATATTTCCTGTTAAATTCATCAGTATAGAAAGCGCAGCTACGGGAGCTGTTTCGCAGCGCAGTATTCTTTTTCCGAGAGACGCGGCAGTAATACCGCAATTTTCGGCAAATTCCGCTTCTTCGCTTTCAAATCCGCCTTCGCTTCCTATAAAAATGCCGATTTTTGAAGCGTTTTTTATAGGAAGTTCGGAAAGCTTCTTTCCGCCGCACTCATAAAAAAGTATACCCAAGCCGATTTTGGAATATTCCGCAGCGGCTTTTTTGAAATCCTCAATTTTGCCGATAGTCGGTATTTTTCCGCCGCCGCACTGTTTTGAAGCCTCCTTTGCTATTTTTTCCCATCTTTGCAGCTTTTTGGAAATACTTTTCTCATCCGGTCTCGAAACACATCTTTTTGACATTATCGGTACAATTGCGGAAGCGCCAAGCTCGGTTGCCTTTTGTACAATAAAGTCCATTTTATCACTTTTGGGGAGACACTGAAAAAGAATTATTTCTGCAGTTGGTACTGCTTCGTTTTTTCTTTCGTCCAAAATGTCAAGACTTACCGAATCTTTTTGCAAAGAGGCTATTCTGCAAAGGTAATCGTTATTGTCATTATCGCAAAGCACTATAAGCTCGTCGGTGTTCATGCGCAGAACAGTGCAGATATGCTTTGCGTCCTCACCGTTAATATAAGCTTTTTTACCGTCTGTTGATCCAAAAAAACGAGGATAGCGCCAGCGTTCTTTTTTTATATCAGTTGATTCCAAATTTTTCACCAGCTTTAAATAAATTTTCAACAAGTCTGTTAAGACCGCTGTTTTTTTTAAATGAAAGGCTTTCGTCTTCCTCCAGTATTTCGCGCGAATATTTTTGCGCGAGGTAAACTGTTTCAATATCCCTGTTCATATCGGCTATTTTAAGAGCGGGAAGTCCATGCTGTGCGCAGCCAAAAAAATCGCCCGGTCCTCGCAGTTCCAAATCCTTATTTGCTATCTTGAAACCGTCGCATGTGGATACCATTGTGTCGATGCGCGCTTTTGTATATTCTCCTTTGCTGTCGGTTACCAGTATACAGTGTGACTGGGTGTTTCCGCGGCCTACTCGTCCTCTGAGCTGATGAAGCTGTGAAAGGCCGAACTGCTCGGCGTTTTCGATTATCATTATCACTGCGTTGGGAACGTCTATTCCCACCTCTATCACGGTAGTCGCGATAAGCACCGATATTTTGTTCTGTTTAAAATCGTTCATAACCGCGTCTTTTTCCGTCTGCTTCATTTTGCCATGGAGCAGCCCCAAGGAAATTCCCGACAGATAACCGCTTTTGAGTTCTTCAAAATACTTTGTCGCCGCAGCCTTGTCACTTGTTCCTTCTTCCACATGAGGACAGACTATATAAGCCTGATAGCCTTCTTTTACATATTTTATAATGAATCTGTACAGTCGTTGATGAAAGCTGCTGTCTACCCCGTAGGTCTTTACGGGAAGACGGCCCTTAGGCATTTCGTTGAGTATAGATATATCCAGATCGGCGTATATCATCAATGCCAAAGTGCGGGGAATTGGTGTGGCGGACATTACCAGACTATGGGGATTTTCACCTTTTTCCTGTAGCTTTGAGCGTTGGGATACGCCGAAACGGTGCTGCTCGTCGGTTACCGATAAGCCTAAACGGTTAAATTCCACGTTTTTCTGTATAAGAGCGTGAGTACCCACGATAATTTGCGCTTCTCCGCTTTTAATGCGTTCTTTTACAAGCTTTTTATCCTTAGCGCTAAGCCCTCCCGTAAGCAGCTCGACATTTATTCCGAGAGGCTCCAGAAAACCTTGAAGAGTGTCTCGATGCTGCTTCGCCAGTATTTCCGTAGGAGCCATCAAAGTGGCTTGATAACCGTTTTTCACGGTAAAATACATTACAGCCGCCGCGACTAACGTTTTTCCGCTTCCCACATCTCCTTGTAGAAGTCTGTTCATTGGCAGCGGCTTAAGCATATCGGAAACGCATTCCTTTATGGCTTTTTTCTGAGCATTTGTGGGCGAAAAGGGAAGAGAAGCGAAAAAATCTTTTATATCCGCTTTTTCCATTGGTATGCCGATCTCTTTGCGTTTTTGTTTTCCTAACAAAGACAAGCCTAACTGAAGCACCAGAAGCTCTTCAAAAATAAGACGTTTTTTTGCTTTTTCAAGCATTTCAGCGCTTTGAGGAAAGTGAATATTGAAAACCGATTCCTTTAATGGCAGTAAATTTTCCTTTTCCCTTATATATTTCGGAAGAAGATCGCTAAATTCCGCCCTTTCCAGCGCGTTTGACATATTTGAGATAACTGTGCTGTTGCTGAGTCCTCCGGTAAGATGGTATTTGGGAACGATTTTACTTTCGCTTTCCGCCAAAATAAAGAGAGGAGACAGAGATTCTTTTTTGGCAAATGTACACGTAACTTTCCCATAAAAAAGATAGCTGTAGCCTTCTGCAATCTTGTCGTAGGCAAAGCGGTTATTGAAGAAGGTTATCAGCATTTCGTCCGTTCCGTCGCTCACCGCGATGTGATATACCGTTACTTTGCCGAAATAAGGTGTAAGCTTTTTCGTTACCTCTCCTTTAAAAACGCAAATCTCTTCGTTTTCTATCTCGCATATTTTTTTTGGACGGGAGTAATCAATGTAATTTCTCGGATAAAAACCGATAAGATCCTCGGTGGTGAAAATTCCCAGTTTATGATACATTGAAGCTCTTTTATCGCTTATTCCCCTGATTTCTTTTATATCTGGGTTATTTAATATCATTTCATATCCATAATATAATACTTTGCTTCAAACTCTCTTCCGTCATAGCAGGAATAGCTTCCCATGTGATCGAATTTCATGCCTATCTTTTCCATCACCCTGCCGCTGTTGGGGTTGTCTGTCGCGTGGTCTGCAATAAAACGCTTTATCCCGATTCCGCTTAAATAGTCCACCAGAGCTTTCATCGCTTCGGAGGTATATCCCTTGTGCCAATAGTCGAAAGCGATGTTGTAGCCAAGACTCCATCGGTCAAATTCCGGCTTGTAATACACGCCGCAGGAGCCTATTAGCTTTTCGTTTTCTTTAAGCCTTATTCCGGTGTCAAAGTGCTTGCAGCCTTCGTCCCGCGCGTTGCTGACCACGCTTTTAAGCCACTCCTCGGTTTCCTCCGCGGATTTGTGAGTGGTATAGGTCATAAATTTTGTTACCCTCGGATCGCTTGTCCAGCCATGGAAAATACGCTCCGCATCGGAGACCTTAAGGGGGGTAAGTAAAAGTCTTTCAGTTTCTATTACAGGCAGTTTCATTTTTTGTATTCCTTTTCTGATTTATTGATTCAGCCAAATTTTCTTTACGGAAAATTTGGTTGAATTTCTACGATTTTTATTCCACCGAAACGATATAGTAATAAATCGGCTGTCCTCCGTTGACAAGAACTATTTCCAAGTCGTTGTCAAGCTTTGTTTTCAACAGCTCATACGCTTCCTGCGCGTCGTCGTCGGTAACGTCCGAGCCGTAGATAACGGTAATATAAGAAGAATCGCTTTTAACAAGCCTTTTGGTTATCTTGAAAAGCGCTTTTTTCACGTCGCGTTCGACTAATGCCAGCTTTCCGTTTTCCATGGCCAGAATATCGCCTTGTTTTATTTTTTTATCGTCAAATTCGCTGTCGCGTACTGCAAAAGTGACGGAGCCGGTACCTACCTTATCGAGAGCCTTTGTCATATTAACGCCGTTTTGTTTTACGCTTAAAGAGCCGTCAAATGCTATCATTGCGGATATTCCCTGTGGAACCGTTCTTGATTGAAGAACGATTACCTTTCTGTCCTTTACAAGTTTTACCGCTTGTTCAGCCGCCATAATGATATTTTTATTATTCGGGAGAACAAAAACGTTTTTGGCCGGAGTAGCCAGAATCGCTTCTACTATGTCCTCGGTTGACGGATTGGATGTCTGCCCGCCTCTTACGATGCTGTCAACGCCAAGATCGGAAAAAATAGCCTCAAGCCCCGCGCCGTTTACTACAGATACAAAACCGTAATCTTTTTCGGGCTTTGCGGGCTGTGCTTTTTTCATTTTAGCCATTTCAACCTTTTTTTCCTGATTCTTGTGCTGCTCCTTCATGTTTTCGATTTTAAGATTAACCAGCATACCGAAAAGCAAACCTTGCTCCAAAGCTTTTCCGGGATGTTCGGTATGAACGTGCACTTTTATTATATCGTCATCGTCAACAACCACAACACAGTCGCCTATTGTTTCGAGATAAGCTCTCAGAAGCTTTGCGTCTTTACAATCGTTTTTTTTCTTTACAAGAAATTCCGTACAGTATGTGAATTCGATATCTGCTTCTACGCTTCCCGCGGCGTTGGTTATAACGGGTCCCTTAATATCGGAATCAACTTCCTCGTTTGCAATAACCCCGTTTCCGTTGACAACGCTCTGTATGCCCTGCATTATTACTAAAAATCCCATTCCGCCTGCGTCTACAACTCCCGCTTTTTTAAGAACGGGAAGAAGTTCCGGAGTTTTATCAAGGGATGCTTTAGCGGCTGAAGTTATAGTGTCAAAGAGTTCTACAATATCGGCTCCTTCGGCGGCTTTTTTTGACGCTGCCTCCGAGCTTTCTCGCGCTACGGTAAGAATTGTTCCCTCGGTGGGCTTCATTACTGATTTATACGCGGATTCAACGCCCAAGCTCAAGGATCTTGATATATCCTGCGCCTCGGCGGTGTTTTTTCCGTTTAAGCCTTTGGAAAATCCTCTGAATAAAAGCGACAGGATAACGCCCGAATTACCTCTTGCGCCTCTGAGCATAGCGGAAGCCGTAGCGCTTGCCACGGCGCTTACGGTAACGTCGTCGCTCATCATTTTTAATTCGGGAAGAGCATTTTTTATGGTCATTGACATATTTGTTCCCGTATCTCCGTCGGGAACGGGGAATACGTTAAGCTCGTCCACCGTGTTTTTATTGTTTACTATATTATTCGCCCCGGATATAATAGCGTCGCGGAGCATTTTACCGCTGATACTCAAAGCCGCACTCCTTTTAATATAATAAAATTTTTTGTAGCGTAGGTTCAGGATTTTATTCCGTCAATAAAGACGTTAACGTTTTCAACTTCAATTTCCGTTTCGTCTTCTATAACATAAGTGATCTTATGCTGTATGCTTCTCACGGCGGTGGAAATGTTTACTCCGTATAAGACGGTAATATGCAGATCTACGTGTAGCTTCCCCCTTACTGTTCTGACGGAGACGCCCTTGTCGATATATTTCTTTTTTCTGGTAAATGGCAGCGATTCTCTTAGGCTTTGTTTTGGAGTGCATGCGTTTGTGTCCGCTACTCCAAAGCAGTTTGTCAGCGTTCCGCCGATAAGCTGAGCAAAAAATTGCCTTGATATGTTTATCTCTCCCAAGTGATTATGAATAAGCACCATATCGTGTCCCTCCTTTTACATAACAGTGTAAACAGAGTTATTATTGTATTATTTTAACACAATTTTCATTTTTTTTCAAGAGAAAAAAATGGTTTTGTCAAAAACGTGAACGGATAATTTAAGTGAGACAGTGCTTCCAAGGCTTTTTCTTCATCGTCAAAAAGACCGAAAACCGCGCTTCCGCTCCCGCTTAACAATGCTCCCAAAGCGTTTGAAGACAATAAATCATTTTTAATTTTTTCTATTCGGCTGTCATGATAAAGTGATTCAAAAATATTATAAAGATATTCTGCTGTTTTTTTAAGGTCGTTTTCTTTAAGCGCGGCAATCAGACCGCCGGGTTCACCCATACTTTTTAAAGGCGTTTTGTCATACAGCTTATATCCCTGCGATGTGCCGCATGAAAAATCGGGCTTTGCAATAAGAATATAGCAGTTTTCAAGACCCCTTATATCTGTCATTTTTTCGCCTATACCACGGCAAAGAGCAGCGTTTCCTCTTATACAGAAGGGAACGTCGGCGCCCAATCCCGCTCCGAGCATCTCAAGCTCGGAACATGTCAGCGGTTCGCCGCAAAGCCGATTAAGCGCCTTAAGCACCGCCGCTCCGTCGGTGCTGCTTCCTCCCAGTCCGGCCATAACGGGTATGTTTTTTTTGATGTCAACGGTTATTTTGGCGGAGAGATCTGTTTTTTCGGTAAAAAGCGCGGCGGCTTTATAGGCGATATTCCTTTTGTCGGTAGGTACTGCGGGGTTATCGCAGGTGATTTCCACTCCGATCCCTTCGGAAAGGGATACCTTTACATCATCGTGAAGCTCTATCTGCTGCATAACATTGTTCAGGGAATGATAACCGTTTGGCAAAACGCCGGTTATGTCTAAAAAAAGGTTTATTTTGGCGTATGCTTTTAATTTTATCTCGGTCATTGTATTATTCCTCATCGTGCTTGAATGTTCCGCGGTGATTTCTCATAAAGAACAGCAGCGAAATAAGATGTTCGTGATAAGGAATAAATGTGCCGTCGGCGATCATATCAAGTATTTCTTCCTCCGAAGCCCATTTTACCGCCTTCACCTCTTCGTATTGAAGCTTTAAATCGTTACCGTCAACATCGGAGGATACGGTATAGATATCGTCAAAGCCGTGATCGAAATGAACGGTCAGTATGGGGCGCATTTTTTCAAAGGGGATTTTCAGACCTATTTCTTCTTCAAGTTCCCTTTGAGCGGCCTCCCGACTGTTTTCTCCCGCAATCGCGCTTCCTCCCGCTGAAACGTCCCACATATTTGACCAACCTTCTTTGAAGGGCTGCCTCTGTTGGATCAGCATTTTATTTTCGGAGTTGAAAACACATACGTGAATGGCTATATGATATTCGCCTTCGGGAATTTTTTCTCCTCTCAGTATTTGTTTCCCCAACGGTATGCGATCCTGATCGTATAAAGTAAAATATTCCATATTACTTTCCTTTTTTGGCTCAAATTTTCAGTTCCTTTAAAAATTCCTCGATTCTTTGAAGCGCGGTATTGAGATGGGCGAGGGAATAAGCGTAGCTTACTCTCACAAAGCCTTCTCCGGACGCTCCAAAGGCGTCTCCGGGAACGATGGCAACTTTTTTTGAATTCAGAAGGTGTTTACAGAATTCCTCCGAGGTAAGCCCAGTTGATTTGATACATGGGAAAGCGTAAAACGCGCCTTCCGGCTCAAAGCATTCAAGTCCCATATCGTTGAAGCTTTTTACCACAAACCGCCTTCTGGCGTTGTATTCCTCCTTCATGCGCAGCACTTCCCCGTCGCAGTCCATAAGAGCCGCAACAGCCGCGTATTGGCTCACCGTGGGGCTGCACATAATTGCGTACTGATGTATTTTAAGCATCTGACCTGTAATCGGAGCGGGCGCGGCAAAATATCCGAGCCGCCAGCCCGTCATTGAAAACGCCTTGGAGAATCCGTTTATCAGTATGGTGCGCTCCTTCATTCCCTCAATTTCGGCAATGGAGACATGACGCTCGGCACCGTAGGTAAGCTCGCTGTAAATTTCGTCCGATATAACCGCCATATCGGTTTCGCGTATTACCGCCGCTATCTTTTCAAGGTCGTCTTTACGCATTACCGCTCCGGTTGGATTGTTGGGGTAGGGAAATACCAGCGCTTTTGTTTTAGGGGTGAGTTTTTCTTTTATTTCCTCTGGGGTGAGCTTAAAATTGTTTTCCAGCTTTGTTTCAATAATAACGGGAACCCCCCCCGCCATTTTTACAAGGGGAGCGTAGCACACGAACGAGGGTTCCGGGATAAGCACCTCGTCGCCGGGGTCGCACAATGCTCTGAAGGCGCAGTCTATCGCTTCCGAACCGCCAACCGTTACGATTATCTCATGATCGGGGTCGTATTTTAAGCTTGTTTTTCTTTCAATATATTCCGAAAGGGAGCGGCGAAGCTGAACAAGTCCGGAATTTGCGGTATACGCGGTTTTTCCTTTTTCCAATGTTCTTATCGCTTCTTTTCTTATTGCCCAGGGGGTTTTAAAATCAGGCTCTCCTACGGACAGGGAAATGACGTTTTCAACAGTAGAGGCGATGTCAAAAAATTTTCTTATACCCGAAAATTTTACTTCCTGTACCGTATCGGAAAGCAGCTTTTCATAATCCATCACGGTGAAACAAGGCTCCTTTCGTCGGCTTCGTCCGCCGCAAAATTAACGCCCTTTTCCTTATACCTCTGAAGGATGAAGTGGGTGGTGGTGGATAATACTCCGTCAAGGGTAGCAAGTCTTTCGTTTACGAAAAGCGCCACCTCGCGGAGATTATTTCCTCTCAGAGTGACAGAAAGGTCAAAGCTTCCGCTCATAAGCTGAACGGTATCCACCTCGTCATATCGGGCGATGGCTCTGGCTATATCGTCGTAGCCGCATTCCACCTGCGGCGATACCTTTACCTCTATAAATGCGGTAACAGCGTTTTTATCCAACTGTTCTTCATTGATGATTGCTGAATACCCTATTATTGTTCCATTATCCTCAAGCCGTTTTATTTCCTTTGAAACCTCCTCTTCGGTAATGCCCGAGATTACCGCAAGCTGTTCGTTTGTAAGACGTGCGTTTTCACGAAGCAGATCAACTATTTTTTTCATGCTGTCCTTCCTTTCAAATATTTATTGAAACGGGTTTTCTGTGATCATAATAGTATATTTTATCAAACCCGCAGTTTTTGGCAATCTGAATTCCTTCCGGTATGCCTTTTCCGAGATTTTCAACGCAGTGGGCGTCCGATCCGATTGTTATTATTTCTCCGCCTAATTCTCTATATATCTTAACATATTTTGCGGAGGGAAGGGTAACGCCGATTTCTTCCCTGAGACCTGACGTGTTTATTTCAATGCCCATACCATTTTTTATAAGGGTAATAAAAATTTTTTCTATAATGGAATCGTATCTATCCATATCTATCTTTATTCCGAAATCTCCCTCGATATATCTTAAAGGATAGGTAAGATGTCCCAAAACGTCAAATTTTCCCCATTCCGCCATTCCCAGAAGCTCTTCAAAATAAAGCTTCATTAAATAATGAGGATCATTTTTTTTATAATCCAAATAATAAAAATCGTCCCAACCCTTTACCATATGACAGGAACCTATAATGAATTCGTAATCGTAGCTGTTTAACATACGATTTGTGAGCTCAATGTCATGAAGCGGCTGTCCCAATTCAACGCCGTAGTGAATATCTACTTTGTCTTTGAATTCCTTTATCAGTTCGGGTAAAAGCTGCGAAGACTGTTTCACCGGTTCCTCATACAGAAACTCTTTGTCGTAGAACTTGTTTATTTCCAGATGGTCTGTAATGGTGTAATGCTCTATTTTCAGCTCCGCCGCTTTTTTCGCCATTTCGCGGAGCGTATTTTTACCGTCCGGGGACTGTGTGGAATGGTTATGGCTGTCAACGGGGATATACATTGTTTATTCCTTTCGACATTTTATCAAAAAATACAGTATTTTATCATTTTACCATAAAATCACCGTTAAGTCAATATTTAGAAGTAACACATTTTAAGGATTACGAATATAATGCTTTATACGAAGGGAGATGTTGTTATGAGATCATGTATGTTAAGCAATGTTGCAAAAAATTATATCAGTGACTATTATTGTATTCTGGATAATATGATCGAAAAAATGACGGGGGCAAAGCTGTCCGACAGCATATCGGGAAATTTTATTGCCCAGATGATACCTCATCATATGGCGGCGGTGGAAATGTCCGAAAACATACTTAGGTACACCACGCTTGTACCTCTTCAATGCGTTGCCGAAAACATCGTATCATCTCAGAAGCTGGGGATAGAGGAAATGAGCCGAATTCAGGCCAAGTGCGGCGAAATGTGCGGTCCGAAATGCGACGTTTGTCTTTATCAGCGTGATACGGACAGGATAATACATAATATGTTTGATAAAATGCGTTCGGTATACGGCGACAACAATATAAACTGCAATTTTATGCGGGAAATGATTCCGCATCACATGGGAGCGGTGAAAATGGCGGAAAATGCTTTAAAATACAATGTTTGTCAGCCGTTGGTACCCATATTGAAGAATATAGTTTCCGAACAGAATAAGGGTATTTGCGAAATGAAAAATTTAATGAGGAAAATAGGGTGCGTGTGCTGAAATAAAAGGCGAGCCGACAAGCTGCAATTTTTGCGGGTTTGTCGGCTCAGCGCGTTATATGGGGATCAATTTTCAATATTTAATATATTTTAGTTTTTCTTTAACAAGCTTCAATAATTTCTGCTTTTCGCTGTCTGTAATCCATTCAGTAAGCCTTGCCGCAGCGAGCGGAAGAATCCATTGCTCCGTATCGTATTTTGTTATTCCGGTTATTTTTTTGTACTCTCTGAAATAAATTTTTCCGATATATCTTTTAAAAATTTGTACCGCAGCTTTCGTAAAATGATTTCCGTATTTCAGCTCACCGTACCGCAAAAGCAGAAGCGTTCTTGCGACATCGGCGTTTGCGTCGCCGTTACAGGCAGTCATCCAGTCTATAACACAAAAAATATTGTCCCGTATCATGACGTTTCCCGGATGAAAATCAAAATGACACAGATTATTTTTGTCCGGAAGCTTATTTATGTATGATTTGATATTTTCCTTTTCCCAATCGGTAAGTACGGCGGCGGAATCAATATTTTCGCAAAGCGCTTCTTTTACATCGTTCAGTATATCAATTCGATTTTTATGTATTTCCGAATGAAGCGAAGCCAATGTTCTTGAGTATTTCCGTATTCTGTATATTTTGCCAAGCATTGCGCCGATCATATCGCCGCCCGTGATTCGTTCGTAAATAATGCCGTATCTTGATTCATATGAAATCATTTCAAAAACCTTAGGCGTGTTTTTCAATTTATGGTTTACCGCTTTCCCGATTTCATATTCTTTATTTATCAATGAAAAAGGCATACCATCCCTGAATAATTTAAGTATTTTGGTATCGCCATACAGATATATTTCGGCAGTATTTCCTTGATTTATCATTACAAATTCTGAAATATCATCAATATTTTTAACAGGTATCTTTTTCATATATGTCTCCTTTAAGCCTGAAGTCTATTCCATATGTAAATATTATATTTTTTAATGTGACTTTTGTCAATAAATTTTTTGAGAAATTTATATTCGTGTATTGCCATACTGATTTTTTTATGTTAAAATAATATAAAAGTGTGTTCTTACAGGAATAAGTAAATAACGCGCAAAAATTTATGAAGGAATATGTAAAATTGTGTTTTTTCTGACCCGCTGTGTCGGTGTTGGGTCAATGTACCGTGGGGGAAAGGAAAAGTGTAAAAAATGGGCAGAGAGTTTGAAACGGTAATAGGTCTTGAGGTACATATTGAGCTTCTGACCGAAACAAAAATGTACTGCTCCTGTAAAAACACCTTCGGAAAGAAGGAAAATACGGTGCTCTGTCCGGTCTGCGCGGGATATCCCGGAACTCTTCCGGCGGTGAACAAAAGGGCTGTGGAGCTTGCGGTGCGGGCGGGACTGGCTTTGAAATGCGATATAAACAGGCGCTTTAAAATGTCAAGGAAAAATTATTTTTATCCTGATCTGCCAAAGGGATATCAGATTTCGCAGTTTGACGCTCCGATAGGTGAAAACGGTTTTCTTGAAATAAAAGGAAAAAAGTACCCTATTTTTGATATACATTTGGAGGAAGATGCCGGAAAGCTTTATGGAAACGGCATTGATTTTAACCGTTGCGGCATACCGCTTATAGAATTGGTAACAAAGCCCTGCTTTAATTCGGCGGCGGAGGCGGTTGACTTTTTGAAGGAACTCAGACTTATTATGATATATTCGGGCGTTTCCGATTGCAGAATCGAACGGGGAAGTATGCGATGTGACGTAAACGTGTCGGTGCACCGCCGAGGCGAGCCTTGCGGAGAACGGTGCGAGCTGAAAAACGTCAGCGGATTTTCCAATGTATATGACGGGATACTTTATGAGGAAAAACGTCAAAAAACGCTTGTTAAAGAAGGGAAATGCGTTTTTAGCGAAACACGGCGCTGGGATCCCATGAAAAAAGAAAGCGTAATCTTGCGGAGTAAGGAAAAAACGGCGGATTATCGGTATTTCGATGAACCGGATTTTTCGGAAATAACTCTCAGCGAGGATTTTATAGAGGAAGTTTTTTCGGTTTTGCCGATGCTCCCCAATAAAAAACGGTTATATTACGAGTCATTGGGAATTCAAACGCAGGCGGCGGAGGATATTTTAATTGATCCGCGGAAGGATCGGATTTTTAACAAATGCGTCGAAATGAAGCTGTGCGGCGCCAAAATCCTTTCGGGACTGATAAACGGAATAGCCGCCGAATTTTTGAACGTAAAATCAGATTATTTGAACGAAAATAATACCGATGAATTTTGCCTTGCCTTATGCAAAATCGGAAGATTAAGAGAAAAAGGCGTTATCTCGTCTACTGCGGTAAAGCTCCTTTTTGAAAACCATATCGCAAGCGGCGCCGATATAGATATGCTTTTAAAAGAGCTTAAGCTTGAACAGGTGTCGGATTCTGATTACATTGAGGATTTGGTAAGACGTGTTTTGGATGAAAACCCGAAGAGTGCCGAGGATTACAGAAAAGGAAAAACCAATGTATTGTCTTTTTTGGTAGGACGGTGCATGAAGCTGTCGGAGGGAAAGAGCGACCCTGTTTTGTGCAGAGAGGCAATTTTAAATAGTATAAATGACGATAGTATCCAACGCGGCGAAAGGAATTTAAAATGAAAAAATTTATTGTAATTATAATACTG
>CAJUFF010000071.1 GCA_910585505.1 uncultured Ruminiclostridium sp.
CATAGTAAGTGCTACCGCTAAGTTGCACTGTTGCATTTACTTTGAGAATTTACTTATTTCTTTCATTTTAACGCTTTTTTGTGAAAATGTCAACATACAATTGAAATTCGGAGAAATTTATGTTAAAATAAAATATTAAATGTTTTCGGAGGTTAAGGTTGAGATATTTTTTTGGGTGCATTTTACTTGGCTTTGTTCTGCGGCTTTTTTCTCTTTCGCCCGTTTTTGCCGCATATGCGGCAATGGAGCGGGAACCTATAAAGATTGAGATATCCGAAGTTGATGAAAGCACTTTTGCGGGACTTACCGACAGGGATTACGACACGTTTTTTCACTTTGACGAAGGCGAAATAAACGTGATACCCGAAAGACCTGCTTTTGTACTTTATATAGTCTGGAATGAGCCGCCTAATGAATATTCCGTTATTGCCGATGAAAAAGAGACGGTTATAAACGACGGTTTTTTGCATAAGCTTGTTGTATTTTCAGAAAGAGCGGAAAAGGTTGTTATAAATACAGGCGGGGGCAGCATTTGCGACATATTCCTGTTTGACGGAAGGGATAACCTGCCCGAATATGTGCAGGATTGGCGGGAACCTTGCGAACAGGCGGATATGATGGTATTTTCCGCTCACGCGGACGACGAGCTTCTTATGTTCGGTGGGACGCTGCCCTACTACGCCAAGGAACTTGACCTCAGGGTGCAGGTGGTTTATATGACCACACACTGGCAGGAGCAGCCGCGTCCCCATGAAGCTCTTGACGGGCTTTGGGAGGCGGGGGTGGAAAATTACCCTGTTTTCGGGATAATACCGGATATTCCTTATCAGCCTATTTTTACCCTTTCGGAAGCGGCGGAGCTTTATGATTTTGAGGAAGTGTCGGAATGGTTTACGGAGCAGCTTCGGCGTTTCAAGCCTTCGGTTTTGATAACTCACGACCTTAAGGGCGAGTACGGCCACGCGGCTCATAAACTGGCGGCGAAAACCGCTTCGGAGGCGGTGGAGTTGTCCAGCGACCCCTCGGCATATCCTGATTCGGCGGAAAAATACGGAATATGGGACGTGCCTAAGACTTATCTGCATTTTTACGAAGAAAATACCGTGGAAATGGATTGGGAAATACCGCTAGAAAGCTACGGGGGAATCACTGCGAAAGAAGCCGCCGCCCGGTGCTACAAAAAACATAAATCACAGCAAATCTGGGGATATTCAGTAAATTACGGAGATAAATGGGATTGCCGACAGTTCGGACTGTACCGCAGTCTGGTGGGAACGGATACGAAAGCGGATTTTATGGAACATATTTTTCCCATTTCCGATATACGGGATTCGGAGGAAACAGCGGAAAACACTACGGTGGAACCCATATTGACTGCTCCCCAACAAGAGGAAAAAACTGCGGATAGTATGGAAGCAATTTTGGAAGATAAGGCATCGGCGAAAACCGATTCAACCGTTTCCAAACATGAAAAATCGACTTCGGAAACCACGGCGGAGGAATCGCAAGAAAATGTCGAAATTAAAATCCCGCCGGCTGCTCCCGAAAAAGAAAAAATTATAATCGGCACCGCAATTGTATTAACGGCAGCAATAATTTTTGTAATTATTATAAAACACAGAAGGTAAAGTATGGACGGTAATTCAAAAAAGCGCATTGCCGCAGGCATTTTAGCCCATGTTGACGCAGGAAAAACCACCCTTACCGAAGCGCTCCTTTATCATGCGGGCGTAATCAGGAAGCCCGGCAGAGTGGATCACAAAAACGCCTTTCTCGACAATCACTCAATAGAGCGCAGCCGCGGTATCACCGTGTTTTCCAAGCAGGCGGTGCTGTCCCTTGACGACGGGATATACACGCTTCTCGATACTCCGGGACACGCGGATTTTTCCGCCGAAACGGAAAGAGTTTTACAGGTATTGGACTACGCGGTGCTTCTGATAAGCGGCTCGGAGGGGGTGCAAAATCACACCGAAACGCTCTGGGAGCTGCTGAAAAGCTATCATATACCCGTTTTTATATTTGTGAACAAAACCGACATTGCCTCCCAATCAAAAAAAGAACTTATTGATGAACTTTGCGCAAAGCTTGACCCTAAAATCGTTGATTTTTCTCTTGCGGAAGGGGGAGATATCAGCGCTCCCGACCTTTGCGAAGCCGCAGCGCTGTGCGACGAGGAATTGATGAGCCAATTTCTGGACAATGGGAAAATCGACGGAGAAGAAATAGCTTGGGCAATATCGAAAAGGCGGCTGTTTCCCTGCTTTTTCGGCTCCGCACTTAAGCTTTCGGGGACGGCAGAGTTTATGAGAGGATTTTCCGCTTATACCAAAATGCCGAAGTATGACGATGAATTTGCCGCAAGGGTTTATAAAATCACACAGGACGAACAGGGAAACCGACTTGCACATCTTAAGGTGACAGGCGGAATATTAAAAGCCCGTATGCAGTTGGGAGAGGAAAAAATCACGGGAATACGGCTGTATTCGGGGAACAAATTCACCTCCTCCGATGAGGCTCCGCAGGGTACGGTATGCTCGGTTACGGGGCTTTCCTCCGCTTACGCGGGACAGGGACTTGGCGCCGCCTTTGACGCTCCGATTCCCATGCTTGAACCGTTGTTTTCATACAAGGTGATACTGCCGCCGGAAACGGACGAATTCACAGGGCTGCAAATGCTTAAAACCCTTGAACAGGAAGATCCGCAGCTTAGAGTAAAATGGGACGAAAACCTTAAAGAGATACATTTGCAGCTTATGGGCGAAATACAGTTAGAGGTGCTTAAAACGGTTATTTTTGACCGATTCGGAATAGAAGTTGAATTCGGCAAGGGCAGTATAGCCTATAAGGAGACTATAGCCGCCCCGATCGTGGGCGTGGGGCACTTTGAGCCGCTCCGGCATTACGCCGAGGTACATCTTCTGATAGAACCCGCAGAACGGGGCAGCGGAATACGGTACGCAGCGGAGTGCCCCCCAGATAATCTTGCCCAAAGCTGGCAGAAGCTGATTTTATCAAATCTGGCCGATAAAAGGCATATCGGAGTGCTGACGGGATCTCCGCTTACCGACGTTAAAATAACGCTTATAGCGGGAAAGGCTCATTTAAAGCACACCGAAGGGGGAGATTTCCGCCAGGCGGCGTGCAGGGCGGTAAGACAGGGTCTGCGAAGCGCCGAAAGCGTTATTTTAGAGCCTTGGTATCGATTTTCCATGTCGCTTCCCTCCACCGCCTTAGGAAGAGCGATGACCGATTTAAACCGCATGGGGGCGGAATTCGGAGAGCCTGATTCCGATGGGGACATAATGATATTAAGCGGAAAAGCTCCCGCCTCCAAACTGAGGGGATATCAATCGGAGGTTACCGCATATACGAAGGGAAAAGGGCGTTTAAATTGTTTTCCCATCGGTTATCGGGAATGCGGTGAGGCAGAGGAAGTTATTGAAAAGACAGGATACGATTGCGACAGCGATCTTGCCAACTCCGCAGACTCGATATTCTGTTCCCATGGAGCGGGGTATACGGTAAGGTGGGACGAAGCGCCGCGTTTTATGCACATTAAGACTGACGAAGAAAAAGAAGCGGAATTTGAAAGCGAGGAAAAACGTGTAAAACTGATAGCCAACCGCTTTAAGCAAAGGGAAGCGAGCGAAAAGGAGTTAAAAGAAATATTCGAGCGCACTTTCGGAAAAATAGACGATAATCCCAACCGCTTCAACGAACGTCAAAAGCCGAAGATTGCTCCCAAAGAAAAAATTTATAAAGCGGCGCCCGTGCCAAGCGGGCCAGAATACGTTTTGGTGGACGGATATAACATAATTTTTGCCTGGGAGGAATTAAGGGCGCTGTCGAAGGAAAACCTTGAGCACGCGCGGGAAGAGCTGATACGGATTCTGTGTAACTATCAGGGATACAAGCGATGCGAGCTGATTTTAGTGTTTGACGCGTATAAGGTTAAGGGAAATAAGGGAGAGGTGGAGCAGGTTGGGGGAATTTCGATAGTTTATACAAAAGAGACGGAAACGGCGGATATGTATATTGAAAAGACCACTCGCGTTTTAGGGAAACGGCACAGGGTCAGGGTAGCCACTTCGGACGGACTGGAGCAGCTTATTATTTTGGGAAGCAACGCCATGAGAGTTTCGGCTAATGAGTTTTACGGAGAGATTAAAGAGACGGAGAGGGAGATAAGGAGGTTGATTGATACTAATCTTTGATCATCCGTATATTTGTATATATTTATCAAAGATTTGTATAAGGAACTTGAATAGCAGGTATCCGAAAATAATATTTATGTAATAAAAAAGCAAAGCCCCCGCTTGGGTGACAGAAAATAAATCTTTTTAGTTTATTTCCTGCCACCCAAGCGGGCGGCTTTACCTATTCTCTTTTTTATACGTTTATACGCAGCCCTGCGCCTTCATAGCCTCCGCTACCTTAAGGAAGCCCGCAATATTAGCGCCGGCCATATAATTGCCCGCCATTCCGTATTCCTTGGCCGCCTCGTCGCAGCTTTTGAATATGGACTGCATAATACCCTTAAGCTTAGCGTCAACCTCTTCAAAGCTCCAGCTGTAACGCATGGAATTCTGGCTCATTTCAAGGCCGGAAGTAGCAACGCCGCCTGCGTTGGCAGCCTTTGCCGGGCCGTAAAGAACGCCGTTCTTAAGGTATACCTCTATGGCTTCTGGTGTTGAGGGCATATTGGCGCCCTCGGCAACAGCAAAGCAGCCGTTATTTACAAGTGTCTGCGCGCTTGATCCGTCAATCTCATTTTGAGTAGCACAAGGCAGAGCAATGTCACACTTGATGCTCCAGATTCCGCTGCAGCCCTCGGTATAAGTAACGTTCTTATGAGATGTACGTGAAACGTATTCCTTGATTCTGCCGCGCTCAACCTCTTTGATCTGCTTTACAAGGTCAAGCTCGATCCCGTCGGGATCGTGAATGTATCCGTTGGAGTCGGAAAGGGCAACAACTTTCGCGCCCAACTCCGTTGCCTTCTTTGTTGCGTAAATGGCAACATTGCCCGAACCGGAAATAACAACGGTCTTTCCGTCAAAGCTCTTACCGTTGGCTTTGAGCATCTCGTCGGTAAAGTAGCAAAGACCAAAGCCCGTTGCTTCTGTTCTGGCAAGCGAACCGCCGTAGGTAAGCCCCTTACCCGTAAGTACGCCGCTGAATTCGTCGCGGATTCTCTTGTACTGTCCGAACATATAGCCAATCTCTCTTGCGCCGGTGCCGATGTCGCCTGCGGGAACGTCACAGTCGGGTCCGATATGTCTGCAAAGCTCTGTCATAAAGCTCTGGCAGAAACGCATCACTTCTCCGTCGCTCTTGCCCTTGGGATCAAAATCGGAACCGCCCTTGCCGCCGCCCATGGGAAGAGTGGTCAAGCTGTTCTTAAACACCTGCTCGAAGCCCAGGAACTTTATTATGCCCAAATATACCGAAGGATGAAGTCTCAGACCGCCCTTGTAAGGACCGATTGCGCTGTTGTACTGAACGCGGAAACCTCTGTTAACCTGAACCTTACCATTATCGTCAACCCACGGAACTCTGAACATTATCTGTCTTTCAGGCTCCACAAGTCTGTCAAGAACACCCGCCTCTACCAGATCGGAACGCTTCTCAACTACCGGTTCAAGAGTTTCGAGTACCTCCGTTACCGCCTGAATAAATTCGGGCTCGCCGGCGTTTCTTTTCTTCACCGTTTCCATAAGGTCGATAAGATACTGATTTTTCAATGCCATTGCTGCTGCCTCCTGTTTCCGCCGCTTAAGCGACAATATTTTTATACATCACCGTGATGCAATTTAATACTAATCTTTGATAAGGATATAGACAAATTTCGGGATGATCAAAGATTAGTGCTTAGGGTACAATTTTTAATCAAGTTTCAGACTTGATTAAAAATTGGTATAACATATTATAACAATTCGGCTTGCAAAAGTTTTACCGTTTTATTTGGGTAAATTTTGAATTACCTCTTTATTACAAAATTTATTTTACCACATTTTTTTCAATTTTGCAATAGTTTTTTTAAAATTTTTGCAAGTTTTTTTTTCAAACTTGCAAAAATTTTAAAAAAGGAAGATAGATATAAAAAATATTACGTATATCCGCTTCTTTTTCATTAACGCTATATTTTTTACCCGACCATGCGAGCTGCGCTCGAACTCAGATTATAAGTTAAAACTCCCCCGAGCTTTATTCGGGGGAGTTAGAATATTCAATTGTTAAACTAAGCAGTACATTGGCGTAATCCTCGCTTTTCATTCGTCAATGATGATTCTAATCAAAAGGTTTAAAGTTATCATTGGAATCACTCCTGCCTATACGGGTAGCTGTATATTACATACATATGGCTTTGTATTTCATCGCCGTGAGGCGGTTCCGCGGAAAATCCGCGCCATACATTTGTTGTCTGAATTGGGTCGGTTATGTAAGATATTCATTTTGAACTAAATGTTCCAATCAAAGCCGCTTGTGAAGCTCTGTGACCGTTTGAGCCAAGACTCCGCGCGCTTGCTTAATTCTCAGTCTTACATAATTGCGAGCCGCAATTCGCAATTAAAAGATTCTGTTTCCATTGGACTCGCCGCCTTTCCCGATAAAATTTATACGGATTGTCACTCCGTATACCGAAAACATTCGCATTTGATTTCGTGCCGATTTGTTAAAAAAGTAGAGGTCAAAGCTTTTGTTTTCATCGTAGGAAATCGCTACATTAACTCCGACTCGGTATCCTTCCGATCAACAGACACCTTATTTCACTTTTCCGGCGCGTGTTTATACTGTACGAAATCGCTTATAATCGGTTTGAAACATATATGGAGTAATAATACATAATTGTTTAATCATACCGATTACATCAAATCACAAGCGTTAAGCAGAGTGTTCTTTATGTTTGCGTCGGATGCCGGAGTTCCCTCGAAGGCGTTTTAGGTTATCGTAAATCCTGTCCTTCATCAGTGATTTTGTCTTTGCTTTCCAAGGTGAGATGCTTTACTTTGTTCAGCCTATCGGCTTCGCTTGTATCGCCCGCACCCACTCAGCAATTTCGCCGATTTTACTTTTTCCGAGGTTTTCTGTTTCTCTTTCCTTGACTATATAATACCATAACCGCAGGATTAAGTCAACAGTTTTTTTATAGTCAAAATAGCTATATTATTTCTTTTAGGTGGAATATTTTTGTAGCATTTTACACATATTTTTTAAAAAGATCAAAAAAAACCAATTTATTCTATTGACATCAGCTTATGTTTATTATATAATAGATAAAGTTGATTTTTAAGCGCGGGACAACGTTTGCGGCGTGTTAAAAACTGCTTACAAAATAGAAAGGAGCCGCGCTTTGAAAATTATTTTTTATTCAAATCAAGGCGTATATAAACTGTATGGCGGACGAAAAAATTTTATTAAACAATGAAAACGAGGAGTTTGAAGAATACGAACCCCAGATAATAGAGCTTGACGGAGATCAGTTTGAGGTTATCGACGCCGTTTGTTATGACGGACAGAATTATGTGGCTCTTATTCCGTATACCGAAAGCGACGAGCTTGAGGATGACGAGCTTGAATTCATTATCCTTAAAGAGATTGAGGAAAACGGCGAATACACGCTTTCCACCGTTGACGACGAGGAGCTTTACAACGAGGTGGGCGAAGTGTTTATTGACCATATTGCCAATCTTTACGGCGATGAGCACGATGATGACTGTGACTGCGGTGAATGCAATGGCTGATTTGGTTTTTATGCCAATAATATACAGGTATTAACCTATACAAAAAAACAAAAATAATATTACTGCTACGTTTTGTTAGTGTGGTGGTTCATAAAATCCAACACATATGTAAAAGGGATTTCTCTATTGCAGCGGATTGCAGACCTCCCGCATTGCGGACGAAGGGAGCGTGAACCTGTGATGGGAACTTTACCCACCCTGCTCAAAAGCGGGTTTTTATTTCATCATGCGACGGCGCGGCGGTGTCGGAGTCCTCTTCGGAGGGCTTCGATTTTTTTATAGGGATTTTTTTGTATATTGCGCGTCTGAAAGGCAAAAATAACGTAGATTAACACCAATACTATAGCAATCCAAAAAAAGTTTAAACAAAATTACAACAGTGCAAAAAAACACACAAGCTTTGGGGACGTCGCCACCGTCCTTTGGACTCCCCTACTTCCCTTTCGGAGTCCGAAAGGTAAGCGGAAAGGACAATTAGTCGCTTCGCTCCTGTTTGTTTATCTTTTTGTTGGATTGCTATAATTCCCGATCAAAGTATAGACAAATTTTGTTGTCGATCGGGAATTAGTGCTTAGGGTGTAATTTTTTATCAAGTCGCAATTTTACTAAAAATCGGTTCAAGGAGCTCCAAAATGAAAAAATTTATTATGGGCGCCCTGTGTGGGCTTCTCAACGGTCTTTTCGGATCCGGTGGAGGAGTAGCGGCCGTTCCGATGTTAGAAACCGCGAATCTCGAAGCCAAGGAAAGCCATGCCACTTCGGTAGCGTTTATATTTATACTGAGTCTTGCTACTACTTTAAGCTATCTTTTGGGGAATAAGCTGGATTTTGATATGGCATGGTCATATATTCCCTATGGGGCGGCGGGTGCGATAATCGGGGCGGTGCTGCTGAAAAAAATACCCAACTCGGTGCTTAGACGGGTTTTCGGAGCGGTAATACTGTTCGCCGCCTTCAGGATATTGGTAAAGCCATGAATATAATAATAGGCCTTCTTTCCGGTGCAGCCGCTTCGATGGGATTCGGCGGCGGATTTGTGCTTATAATTTATCTTACCGTATTTTTGAATATCGACCAGATAACCGCTCAGGGAGTAAATCTGCTTTTTTTCCTTCCTGTGGCCTTGGTATCCATTATAATTCATCAGAAAAACCGCCTTATAAAATGGAAACTGCTTTTAAAGCTGATTCCAGGCGGTATTTTGGGAATTCTTCTGGGCACTTTAGTCGCTTCGGCCATCAATGTTGATTTTCTTCAAAAAATATTCGCAGGGCTGCTTGTTTTGGTGGGATTCAGAGAACTTTTCCATAAGAAAAAATAGGATTCGACTTGACAAAGAACCGGTTTTAAGGTAAAATATAGCAAAACATCAATCTGCGGCCGATACTCGCCCCGATCGGTAGAGATACAAGGGCTTGTTTGAAAATAGAGGAAATGACGTATTTTTGATCTCAAATGGTTAGCTTTAAGGCAATACCGCACAAAGATTGTCGTGCAGACGCACAGTCATCTTTTTTGTCAGATTGCCCAAAACTACGCAGGAATACCGGCGTAGTTCAAAGAGTTTTGGGCAAAAATGACGGAAAAGATGCAAGCGTATGCGCGGCAAAGCGCGCAGCGCGGTCTTTGCGCGGTGTTGCCTTAAGGAAAAAACGCAGTTAAACCGTTATCTGACGAGGCTTTTTGACGCTGAAGATGACCGTTTGGAAACGAAAAGACGGCGTTTCCGATTTTTCAAAAAAGTCCAAATATCGGCCTCTGAAAGGATATTCGTTATGAGCAAAAAAAAATTATTCTGCGACAACTGGGAATTCTCAAAACAGCCTTACGGCACCGAGTATTCAGACGGGTTTGACTGGAAAGCGGTAGACATTCCCCACGACTATCTTATAGGCAACACAAAAAATCTCTATGAAACATCCACCGGCTGGTACAGGAAGAATTTTGACTGTCTCAAAAAACCGGAGACGCTTTATTCGGTACGCTTCGAAGGCGTATACATGGACAGCGCGGTTTTTGTAAACGGCGTACTTGCGGGTGAATGGAAATACGGCTATTCCACCTTTGAGTTTGATATAACCGAACAGCTTAAAGACGGCGAAAACCTGATTGCAGTGAGAGTAAACTATAAGTCACCGAATTCCCGCTGGTATTCGGGCGCGGGAATTTACCGCAACGTATGGCTTAAGGAAACCCCACTTACCCATTTTCTTCCCGACGGAATCTACATAAGTACGAATGACGGCGTTATAACCGTAACCGACGAAATATGCCGCCCTGAAAAGGAACCGAACCGCCACTCTGTAAGGCATACCGTAACCGACGCGGAAGGCAACATCGCAGCCGAAAGCATATCTCCCGCAATAGCGGCGGATTCGGGAGTAATTCCCCCTGCAATAAGAAAAAACGGCGTAAAATATTCTATCTCGGTACAAACGCTTTCAGTGAATAATCCCATTAAATGGGATATTAAAAACCCTTATCTTTACACCCTGAACACCGAGCTAATTGAAGACGGTCGGACGATAGAAACGGAAAGCGTTAAATTCGGATTCAGAAGCATTGAGTTTACCTGTGATAAAGGCTTTTTCCTGAATGGAAGACACGTGAAACTTCACGGCTCATGCGAGCACCACGACCTTGGCGCATTGGGCGCGGCACAGAACAAGACCGCTCTTCGTCGGCGTCTCTTACAGCTTCGGGAAATGGGTATAAATTCCATACGCACCAGTCACAATATGCCTTCGGTGGAACTGATGGAGGCGGCGGACGAAATGGGGTTCCTTATTTTGTCCGAGGGCTTTGATATGTGGGAGAGATCCAAAACCGAGTTTGACTACGGACGCTTTTTCAAAGAGCACGCGGCAAAGGACACGGCGGCATGGGTAAGGAGAGACCGCAACCACCCCTCTCTTATCGCCTGGAGCATTGGGAACGAAATATACGACGTTCACGCGGATGAAAGGGGGCAGGAGGTAAACTCAATGCTCGCTTTCAACGTACGGCTTAACGATCCGCGCGGGAACGGATATATAACCAGCGGTTCTAATTATTTGCAGTGGGAAAATGCGCAGAAATGTACAGACTTGTTCAAACTGGCCGGATACAACTATGGGGAGAGGCTGTATGACGAGCATCACAAAAAACACCCCGACTGGATGATTTACGGCAGCGAAACCGCTTCGGTGGTGCAGAGCAGAGGGGTATATCACTTCCCTCTTTCCCGTCCGGTTTTGGCAGACGACGACGAACAGTGCTCTTCTCTCGGCAACAGTACCACAGGATGGGCGGCTCCCAACACGGAAGGCTGCATTATTCCCGACAGAGACGCGGAGTACTGCGCGGGACAGTTTATATGGAGCGGGTTTGACTACATAGGGGAACCCACCCCATACAGTACCAAAAACAGCTATTTCGGTCAGATAGACACTGCCGGATTCCGCAAGGACAGCTCCTATATTTTCCAGTCCGAATGGACCGACTACAAAAAATCCCCGATTATTCATATCTTCCCGTACTGGGATTTCTCCGACGGACAGGAGATTGACGTAAGAGTCACGACCAACGCGCCTTATTCCGAATTGTTCTTTAACGGAAAATCTTTGGGCAAAAAGCATATTGACCATCTTCACGGAACCGAACTTACGGCGAACTACATCATACCTTATGAAAAAGGAGAACTTAAGGCTGTTGCCTATGACGAAAACGGCACGGAAATAGCTTCTGACATACAGCGCTCCTTCGGAGACGCCGCAAGTCTTTTGTTGACCGCCGATAAAACAGAACTTCAGGCGGACGGACGGGATTTGATTTTTCTTGAAATTTCCGCCTTGGACAAGGACGGTACTTTTGTTGCCAACGCCAATAATCGCGTTCAGATTGAGGTAAGCGGCGCGGGAAGGCTTATAGGTCTGGACAACGGCGACAGCACCGACTTTGAACAGTATAAGAGCAAAAACAGAAGATTATTTATGGGCAATCTGCTTGCCATTATTGCCGCAAAAACGGAAGGCGGCGAAATTAACGTAAAAGTGTCCTCAAAATCCCTTCCTGACAACGAGATTACATTTAAAGCCACATCATGCGGAGAAATAAACGGCGTTTCGTCAATAGAAGAAAACTCCGAATTTGTGCCCGACAGCGCCTTGGGATATGATGAAATACCTGTCAGAAAGATTGAGCTTTGCGCACCAACACTTAAGCTGAACAGAGAAAACAGGGAGATAACCGTAAAAACCTTAGTTTTTCCCGAAAACGCCGACTATAAAAACGAGATAGAATACCGCATTACAAACGAAGTGGGTATAAAGTCAAACGTAGCTGAAATAAAAAGCGCTGAGAACGGCGTTGTAACAATTTATGCAAATGGTGACGGAAGATTTTATCTTAGGGCATTGTGCAAAAACGGCACAGACAAATACCGAGTGCTTACAGCGCTTCAGATGGACGCCGAAGGGTTGGGTGCCGCATCATTTAACCCCTACGATTTTGTAGAGGGCGGACTTTTTACCGTCACCGGCGGAAGCATCGGAAACGGTATCGAAAGGGGCGCCGGATTTGAATCGGACGACGCTTGGTTCGGCTTTGAAAACACGGATTTCGGCAAAACCGGAAGTGACACCGTAACCGTGCCAATCTACGCCAACTGCAACAACCCCGTTAACATAAAATTTTACGACGGCTTACCGAATCAAGGCGGAGAACTTATCGGCGACTTCATGTACAGCGAGCCGCCGCAATGGCTGACCTATAAACCCAACACGTTTAAACTTTCAAAAACGCTGACAGGAACACACACCTTTGTTATGATGTCTTCTCACAGGTATCACATAAAAGGATTCAGCTTCAAGAAACCGGACACTGATTTCGCTTTGCATACAGCGGCGGAATGTGAGAAAATATATGGGGACAGCTTTGAAATAAAGGGAGATTATGTAGAGGGAATAGGAAATAATGTGGTACTGGATTTCGGGGAGTTTGACTTTGGGGAAAAGCCCTCGCGAATCGTGATTTTCGGAAAATCAAAGCTTCCGGCAAACAGTATTCATATTTCCTTCAAGGGAAAAGATAACAGGAGACAGATAGCGGAGTTTGAAGGATGTGAAGAGTATACGGAGAGAAGCTTCGAGTTGGAGGGGATTACGGGAAAATGCAATGTTTCGTTTACGTTTTTACCAGGAAGCGAGTTTGACTTCGGATGGTTCAGGTTTGAAAAATAAGTCGTATTTTATATTAACGAATTAAAGCGCCGCTTAAAAGCCGACATTAGCTAACGATACTTTTGAAAACACCGGATAATAAATGTTTTTCGAGCGGCGGACAAGCAGGGTATTGTACTAAAAACTGAATACAACGCATAAGCGGCGGTTATGAAAAATAAACCGTGTAAATGCATTATCCCTAAAAAAGCGAATAATAAA
>CAJUFF010000072.1 GCA_910585505.1 uncultured Ruminiclostridium sp.
CTGTTAACCAATTAAAAACCATTTTTCCAATTTTTAATTGGTTAACAGTATAAATTATATGAAAGGACTCTTAATATGACCAAAGAAGTGTTGCAAAAAATAAAAAACTACCGTTTTTTATTTGAAGAACTTGTAAAGCGTGATTTCAAAAAAAAATACAAGCGCACAGCTTTGGGGATGTTGTGGAGCGTAATCGGCCCGTTGTCCATGCTTTTGGTTATGTCGCTTGTTTTTACACAGTTTTTTGGCAGGAGAATGGAGCATTATATAATTTATCTTTTTTGCGGGAATCTTGTGTTCAACTATTTTAAGGAATCAACTTCAACGGGTATGATTTCTCTTTTTAATAACTCTTTGATTTTTTCAAAAGTGAACGTGCCCAAATATATTTTTCTCCTGTCGCAAAATGTATCCTCTCTTATAAATTTCGGAATAAACTTTGTTCTTCTTTTTGTTTTTATGTTAGTGGACTCGGCGAATTTCAGCTGGAAACTTATAATGCTTATATATCCCATCGGCTGTCTTATCGTTTTTAACCTCGGCTGCGGACTTATTCTTTCGGCGCTGTACATGATGTTTCGGGATATAAAATATTTGTATGATATATTTACACTGCTCTTGATGTATCTGTCAGCAATATTTTATGATATAAGCGCATATCCTCAGCAAATGCAATACTTGTTTTACCTTAATCCCGTATATGTGTATATTCGATATTTCAGAAAAATAGTTTTGGAACAAACTATACCGACCATCGGTCTTCACATACTGGCGTTAGGCTACGCTTTGGCGGTTCTTGTTGTCGGAGCGGTTATTTACAAGAAAAAGAATTACAAATTTCTGTATTATATTTGATACTTAGTGCCTGTTTTAAAACTCCGAAACGCTGTCTTTTTGCCTCAAAACGGTCTAATCCGGGTCAAAAAGCCCCGTCAAACTACGGTTTGACTGCGTTTTTTCTTGAAGCTAACCGATTTGATTCAAAAATCCATCGTTTCCTTTATTTTTAAACAAGCCCTAAAGCGCAGCTTATACTAATCTTTAATCATATTGTAGACAAGGTCGAAAATATGATTAAAGATTACGCCATAAACGCTAATTTTTTGTCTATAACCTGACCAAAGATTAGTATAAAAAATCTGCCGTAATTGCGAAGCAATTACGAGATTCGGCGGGGAATTTTTATCCTCCGCTGAACTGATAGATTAAGAGACTTTGCCTTGCACATCCGTTTGCAGCGCGAGCTCCGTGCGGATCGGCAAATATTAAACAACAATTTTTGTTGTTTAATATTTATGACAGGAGAAAAAATGGGAAATACAGTTGTCAATGTTAAAAATATCTCTGTAGTATATATAACGGGAGATCTGCGAAATATCGGTCTTAAGGAATACATCGTAAAAAATTTGACAAAAACTTATAAAGCAAACAAGTTTATTGCTTTGCAGGGTATATCTTTTACATTAAATCAAGGCGACCTACTTGGAATTATAGGAGCCAACGGAGCGGGAAAATCCACGCTTTTAAAGGTAATCACCCAAATAATGCGTCCGTCTTCGGGCAGTGTTCAAGTAAACGGAAAGGTGGCGGCTCTGCTTGAGCTTGCCAGCGGCTTCGACAGTGATCTTAACCTTAAAGAAAACGCTTATCTGCGCGGCGCTATGTTAGGATACACACGTGAGTTTATGGATAAAAAATATCCTGAAATACTGGATTTTTCGGAGCTGCGTGAGTTTGAAAGCCGTCCTTTTAAGCAGCTTTCAAGCGGAATGAAATCACGTATTGCCTTTTCAATCGCAAGTATGGTGGAGCCGGAAATTTTAATACTCGATGAAGTGCTTTCGGTTGGAGACGGAGCATTCAAAGAAAAAAGCGAAGCTAAAATGAAAGAAATTATTGCAAACGGGAAAGCCACAATACTTGTATCTCATTCAATCCAGCAAATCAGAAGGCTTTGCAATAAAGTTTTATGGCTTGACAAGGGAAAACAAATAGCTTTGGGCGATACCGAGTCTGTTTGTGACGCGTATGAAGAATTTTTGAAAACCGGAAAACTGCCTTTAACGGGGAATGAATGATGTATGATTATCTGATTGTGGGAGCGGGACTTTTTGGTTCCGTTTTTGCATATGAAATGAATAAACGCGGGAAAAAATGTCTTGTAATAGACAAACGCCCCCATATCGGCGGAAATTGCTATACAGAACAAATTGAAGGAATAAATGTTCATAAATATGGGGCTCATATTTTCCATACCTCGGATAAAAAAATTTGGGATTTTATAAACAGTTTCGCTGTTTTTAATAATTTCGTTAATTCTCCTGTCGCGATTTACGGTAATGATGTATATAACCTGCCGTTTAATATGAATACATTCAGCAAAATGTGGGGAATAAAAACACCGGATCAAGCACAAAAGATCATTTCCCAACAGATTTCAAAAACCAAAATATCCGCTCCAAGAAATCTTGAGGAACAGGCGCTGCTTCTTGTAGGCAAAGATATATACGAAAAACTCATCAAAGGGTATACGGAAAAACAATGGGGGCGTCCGTGCAGCAAACTTCCCGCATTTATAATAAACCGTCTGCCCCTTAGATTTACATATGACAATAACTATTTTAACGATCGTTTTCAAGGCGTTCCCATCGGCGGATATACGCAGATTTTTGAAAAGCTTTTAAACGGAACGGACGTTTGGCTCGATACGGATTATACCATGTTAAAAAAAGACCGGATTGCCCATAAAATTATCTATACGGGCCGTATCGACGCTTTCTTTGACTATTGCTTCGGAGCATTGGAATTTCGCTCGGTTCGCTATGAAAACGAAATTTATGATTGCAGCAATTTTCAGGGAAATGCGGTTGTAAATTATACGTCATCTGATGTGCCTTACACCAGAACAATTGAGCATAAGCACTTTGAGTTTGGCACACAGCCTAAAACAGTAATAAGCCGTGAATATTTTATAGAACAAAAAACAGATACAGAACCATATTATCCGGTGAATGACGAAAAAAACAATTTGTTGTTCGGAAATTACCGTGAACTTGCAAAAACACGCTCCGATGTTATCTTCGGTGGGAGATTGGGGGAATACAGGTATTACGATATGGATAGGGTTATTTGTTCGGCTTTGAAGGCGGCTGAAAATGAATAATAATGCTCAGAATCTGACCGCATAAGAATGTTGCGTGGATTTCCAAGTAGATTTTGTCGAGGACAAGGCAAAGCTTCCTCATTATTTTAAAAAAGTCATAGGGCTTACAGCTTTCGCGATAAGCAAGTCAAGAAATTTTAACGTATGAGGTATTCGGTTATTTGTCCAAAGTCGGCGCAAGGATGTGTCGACAGTAAAGCAAATGGCTAAACGCAGTCATCGGTATCCCATTCTCAAATCAATATCCTCATTGGGTTAATCGACCGAAGTTATATTGACATACTCACCGATTATGCCGAGCGCTTCCTCATAGCTGCCGCTGCCGAAGACCTTTTCAGTCATTTCGGTCGCTTCTTTCGACAAAGAATTTCTTTTTAAGGTTCTTACCGCGATTCCGACAAGATTAAAAATGTTTCCATCCTCCCTGATCAGTGGACAGTCAGGTTTGTTCTGCTTGCTTTCATTGCTCATTGTATTACATCCGTATTTTATACTAATTCCCGATCAAATTATAGACAAATTTTGTTGTTGATCGGGAATTAGTATTATTTCAAGCCAGTCAAGGCTTTTTTACCGATTTACTTTTCCGAATTACGTCGTAAAAAAGCGCCCGCAAATCGCTTTCCATAATTAGAAAAACAACTTACAGGCAGCTCGTATAAAATGTGCAAATATTTTAAATGAAACAAGTATGTATTACTTTTTATAAGCGGGAAACAACGACCATGTTGAGTTAAAACAACGTTTTACTCTGCTTCTTTATAACGGTAATTGTCAATAATCTCTTTCATGGTAATCGCGTTTAAACTCTCAACAAGGTCAATGCGGATTTTCTCGTATGATTTGTCCAAAACCGCATGAATATTTCTCCCAATCGGACAGAGCGGAGAAGGAGCTGAATGAATACCTATCAATTTGTTCAACATATCCGGCTCTACCGCTTTACAAATTCGATAAAGACTGATTTTGTCAAGCGGACAGCAAATCTTTGCACCGCCTGATCCAAATTTTACAGATATAATATTGTCTTTCTTTAACGCACTCATTATATTGCGCACCGTAACCGGATTGCAGCCTGTTGATAACGACAGAAGCTCACTTGTTATGCGTTTTTCTTCGCCGTATTCATATATAAAAATCAGACAATGTATCGCGATGGAACATTTGGTGCTTATATGCATATTTACCGCCCCCTTAAAGCTGCTTATATTATACCATAAAAGGAGCGACCGCAGGGAGCGATTCCTTTAAAATGGTAAGATGTTCTCAGACAATAGGATAATTACTACCTCTTTCCGCAGTCTGAGGTTATTATATCATAAAAAAAGCTCGGTGTAAAGCTTGACATTACACAAAAATTATTGTATAATACAGGTGTAACTTTAAATATTACACAAGAGGAATATATGAGCTTCTACAAATTGATTTTCAGTCCAACGGGAGGCACGGAAAAAATCGCCGATATTATCGTCAAGGAATGGACACAGCCCGTCACAATGATTGATATTTCAAAGGTCAATGACGATTTTTCAAAATACTCATTTAACAGTGAAGACGTTGTTCTGATAGCAATGCCCTCATTCGGGGGACGTCTGCCCGCTGTTGCAGCCGAACGGCTAAGCATTGTAAAGGGAAATTCAGCCAAATGCGTCTTGGTGTGCGTATACGGAAACCGCGCATATGAGGATACATTGGCGGAAATGGAGGATATTGCTATAAAATGCGATTTTAAGATTATGGCGGCAGTTTCGGCGGTTGCCGAACACTCCATTATGCGTCAATATGCGACAGGACGTCCCGATGAAAGGGACACGCACACACTTGCGGATTTTTCAAAGCAAATTGTCGAAAAGCTGAATTTATCCGATATTAACGCACTAAAAATCCCGGGGAACAGACCGTACAAAAAGGCGGGAAGCGCAGGGCTAATTCCTAAAGCGGACAAAAATTGCACAAAATGTAAGAGTTGTGCAATTGAATGTCCTGTCGGAGCAATAGATCCGACAGATGTCGCAAAAACCGACAAAAACAAATGTATTTCATGTATGAGATGCGTTACACACTGTTCGCAAAACGCGAGGAAAGCAAACGGCGCATTGATTTCCGTTGCGGCATTGGCAATAAAAAATGCTTGTTCCCAAAGAAAAGAACCCGAGTTGTTTATCTAAATGATAACTTTTTGACAGCAAAATACTTTTGGCATTATGCACAAATTCAACCAACAAAATTTTGTTGCTGAATAGGTTCAAACCACGTCAAAATCTTTTCATCAATGTTCTGAAAACAAAAAATCGCCTGTAAATGATCTCTCGCGAACGAAAAATCATTTACAGGCAATTTTGTCAAAATATCCAAATTCTGCCAATAAAATTTTGCAGGAAAAGGTTCAAGTACTTTTTCGTGTCGAAAATATCTACGGCGAAGGAATTCCTTTTTTCACAAGATTTATGCCCACAAATGGCTTTGTACAGCCGTTTGTGGGCATAATATCTTTTTTGTCACAATAAAATGGCACGCCCAACGTATTAAGCGTTACAGGCATTGTAACCTCGGCAGTGGTAGTAAATTGCCTTTGGTACATACCTGCTTTCAGTGAAGCCGTCAGGCTCCGAGAATCGAAAGGAAAAGGGCAAAAAGAAATGAAGGTTAAAAAAATAATTGACATATGCAAGGGAACGGGGAGAATTTGTCTGTACGACGGTAAAAACGAACAATGGATAGGAAACGGCTTCGCCTGTTATCCGCTGTACGGAATGCCTAAGCTGAATAAGGAAACGCTTTGCTCTACATACGATATTGCGGAAGCACAGGCGGAGAAAATACATTTTCAGCACGATAAGGGACTGCCCGATTTTATTAAAAACTGTGAAAACAAAACGTTCGGTTTAGAAGCTGGTGAGCACCACGCCTCGATTATGGAGCTGAGATTGATATCAGATGTCAAAACGCTTGTGCCTGTTGCTCTGCAAGGTGAGGGGATTGCGTACTTCGATGAAAAATACCTACAGCCGTTTTCTGATATGGACAGCGATATACTCAGCATATATGAATACCACCTTGATATAAAACAAATGTGTTTTGTCGTAACGGCGGGAATGATTACGGTCGGGTTAATAATGGCATATGACATTATAAAAGATAGGTTTGTTAATACGCTCGGTGAAATGTACTCACGAAGCAAAATGCAGCTGGCTTTTACTAAATCCAAAGAAGTTGACGGACATCAGAAGCTTTAAGATATGACAGGACGAAAACATGGCAAAAGGTATGATGATCTACGAGGCTGAGATGGAAGTACTTCTCAGCTTGGAGGAAGAGAACCGAAGTCATATAATAACGTCTCTGATTTGCGGCAGGCTTGGAAAAGAAGCGCCTAATTTAAACCCGATGGAGAACGCCGTGTTTACCTTAATTCGGGAGCAGACAAAACGCTCCGCCAAATTATCGGATACGCGAAGCGACAGCGTAAATGAACGCTGGAAAAAAAGAGAAAACTGTATACAATACGAAACAACAGAAGAACAGGATAATCAAAAAATTCCTCAAAAAAATACAAATGATATACAAGCTTGTACAAGTGACATACAAAATTGTATAAGCGATATACAAACCACATTCAAAGACAATACAAAACCATACACGAATACGAATACAAGTATAAAAAATTAACAAGTGGGTATATAAAAGGGGGTATGGGGGGGAGCAATGCCAACAACTTAAGAAAAACAACAGCTTACTGCAGCAAGAGCAAAAATGCATAAATCGCAAAGGAAAAGATTGTAAAAAAACGAATTGACAAAGCAAAAACTTCGACAAAATCGAAATAGTGAAATTTTTCTATTTCGGAGGTCGGAGATATGAACCAATTCTTCTATTAGATTATCAGCAGAGCGTCAAAGCTAATCCATTCAGATGACTATCGTAAGAGAAACATTACAAATGATTCTGCTTTTACAAGAAATCGAAAGCTAATATTTCCTGTTATGATCTCTTTAATTTTGAATTTTCTCACAAGAACTATGCAAATTGAAATTGATGATTTTTTTCAAATGTTTCGGACAGAAAAAACGATACGGCCACAAAGCAGGCTTTTTTTAAAGCCAGAAAGAAAATCAAGCCTGAAGCCTTTTTCGAGCTTTTTCAAATGACTATGGATATGAGTTTGAAAAATAAAAAAATCAAAAGATACAGAGGCTTCCGTATTTTTGCGATAGACGGCTCAGATTTCAGAATTGACAGAACACAAGAAATCACAGAATTATTTAAACCAAGAGGCAATACTTCTGATAATAAATCAAATACAAAAATTTCTCTTTTATTTGATGTACTCTCAAACTATGTCATTGACGCTCAGATTGGGTCTATTTCGACAAACGAAAGAGAGTATGCCAAGAAAAATCTTGAATATTTTTCTACTGTCTGCAACGGTAAAGATATTGTAATATTTGATAGAGGATATCCGTCAAAAGATTTGATAGCAACAATATCCGAAATGCAGTGTAAATATCTAATGCGTCTTCAGGATTCAACTTTTAAAGGGGTAAAAGATAATCCATCAAATGATTTCAGGATTACCATAACAAGTGATAAAAATACATACTCTGCACGAATTGTTCGTGTGAAATTGGATTCGGGTGAAACAGAAACACTGATAACAAATATTACAGAAAAAGAATTTAAGACAGAGGATTTTAAAACATTGTATTTTTATCGTTGGGGCATAGAAACAGTTTATGATACGCTAAAAAATAAGCTTTTAGCAGAAAATTTCTCCGGAAAATCAACAGTTGCCATCTTGCAGGAATATTATGCAATGATGTTCATATTAAACTGCATTGCTGCAATGTCTGTAACAGTAGAAAGAAAATTAGCCTCGACCAAATCGGGCTGTAAATATCGTTATCGCACCAATGTGAATTTAATGATTGGCTATTTAAAATACCATCTTTCGTCTATGCTGCTATTTAAAAATAAAGCTCTTGATATTTGCAGGGAGCTGATCCTTCTCTGTATGAAACAGCCTGTTCCAATTATCAAAGGACGATCAGCTCCTCGTCCTTTTCATTCTCATCAGCGTAAGGTGTTTTGCCCTAAATTTTCTATTTGATTTATTTATTGTTTTCCTTAAGTTGTTGGCATTGACCCCCGAACAGCTTCGGCGAATAAAGGAGGATATTCTTGATCTGTCAACCAACGTTCCCACCGCCGCCACAGATATTGCGGCGGTAGCGGAGGCGGCGGGACAGTTAGGTATAGCGGTGGAGGACATAACCAATTTTTCAAGCGTTATGATAGATTTGGGCGAATCCACCAACCTTTCCTCCGACGAGGCGGCGAGCAGTCTGGCCAAATTCGCCAATATCACCCGAATGGACGCTGATTACTACTCCAATTTAGGTTCGGTTATTGTTGATTTGGGAAACAACTTTGCCACTACCGAGGCGGATATCGTTTCGATGGCCACAAGGCTTGCTTCCACGGGTGAAATAACCGGGCTTTCGGAGGCGCAGATCATGGCGGTATCCACCGCGCTTTCTTCGGTAGGCATTGAAGCCGAGGCGGGCGGTTCTTCCGTATCCAAGCTTTTGAAAGAGTTTGAGGTTATGTATCAGAACGGCAGCGAGGATTTAAAGGATTATGCCGAAGTTGCGGGGGTATCGCTTAAGGAATTCCGTGAAATATACGGCGAGGACAGCCTTAAGGCGGTATCTATGTTCATAAGCGGTTTGAACGACGTGGAGAGAAACGGAAGGAACGCCGTTCAGATACTTTCCGACCTTGATATTACGGAAATCAGAATGTCAAACGCGGTGCTTTCCCTTGCGGCTTCGGATGGTATACTTACAAAGGCTGTTGATATAGCCAATACCGCGTGGGAGGAAAATACCGCTCTTGCGGAAGAAGCGGGAAAGCGTTATCAGACTACCGAATCGCAGATACAGATGGCGAAAAATTCTATCAACAACGCGGGAATCGCGCTGGGCGAGGTGTTTACGCCTTATGTGGCGAAGGCGGCAAGGGGGATAAACGAGTTTGCGCGGAATACGGCGGATTGGGTTAGGGAGAACCCCAACGCGGTAAAGCATGCAGCACTGTTTGCGGGTAAATTAGGCGGCGTAACTGTTGCGTTCAAAGGACTGAACTTAGCGTGGACGGGCATTAAGACACTCGGAAAGGGAATACAAAAAACCTTTGCTATGGGAGCCGGAGCCGCCAATGCCGCGGCATTAGGTATAAGCGCGGTTGCCATTGCGGGAATGACGGCTTATGAATGGCTGAAAATGAATGAGGAGGCTGCTGTTGCCGCCGCGAAGGCTATGTGGGATATTGGTACGATAATTTTATGAAGCACGACGCTTTGGAAAAAGCCGAAGAAAGCAACAGAGAGCTTCTGGAGCATATAGAAAGCTTACAAAAGATTGCCTATGAACAGCCTGTCATTATTCCCGTTGAAACGGCTTATACCGATAACGTAGTATCAAAACGTCACAATCGCGGCGTGGCTTTTAAAGCGGACGATTACAAAGTGATATCCGCTGCCTACGCCAACGGAACCCGCTACTCCGCCGACACCTTCCTTGCGGGAGAAAACGGGGCGGAAATAGTCACCAACGCCCGCGGGTATCAGGTGTATACGGCCGAGGAAACAAAAGACATTTTCGATACGTATACGCGGATAGTTTCTTTCCTGCCCATGCTTCAAAGAGTAAATACGGCGGCTTCCGTAAAGGCTCCGGAGCTGTCGGCGGGAAATGAAAGCGCGGCGCCCGTTAGTGTTACGATTACCATTGAGCAGAATATCAGCGGCGGCGATCCCGAAGGCTTAAGGGAGAGCAATGAGGAATTGATTCACAGGATTCGGGAGGTTATGGAGGAGATTGGCAGGGACGGGAGGAGAAGGGCGTTTAATTAACGGAAATGCCCGTCTTTGTGCAAGACGGGCATTTGTTGTTTTTATTATTGGATGTTGAGCTTTTGCTTTAAAGCACTTTGAAGCACCGAAGAAAAGTTGATATTGTTTTCTTCAGCCACGGTATTAAGCCAAGAGGGGATTGTAAGAGTTTTTTTTACAGCTTTTTTGTCGTGCTTTTTTGCGTACTCCAATGCGTCGAATTCAATTAAAACGGCGGTTTCGTTTTCTTCAAGCTTTATATTTTCAGGTGCGTTGGGGACGGGAAAAGATTCGTTACGGCTTTTATAATCCTCATAAAACAATCCGATTGCGTCTTTGATATTGGTAATAGCTTCGGAAAGCGAATCACCTTGTGAATTACAGCCCGAAAGCTCGTCTATCCAAATTGAGTAACCGACATCTTCTTTATGCAAAACGGCGGTAAAATAATAAATATTATTCATATAACCTCCTTTTCGGGGCTTTATTTAATCCCCGCGTCTTTTAGAATTTTGCTTTTCGTTCCCGTTTTTAAATCTTTGGTATGAAAAGGAACGGTTGTTGTTTTGCCTGTTTTCGGATTTCGCAGAAAGTGGTGGGAACCGTTGCTTCGTTCAATTACAAAACCGTTTTTTTGGAGAAGCTTTATCATCTCCTTGGACGTCATAGGCATTGATTTTTCCTCCTCTTTGTATATATTATAACACGTATTGCACGTATTGTCAATAGTTTTTTAAATAAATTTATATTATTAGGAGCAAAAAATGAAAACCTACACCACAACCCAAGGCGACACCTGGGACTACATATCGTTGAAAGAATTGGGCAGCGAAACGCACACCCACCTTTTACTAAAATCCAACCCCGACCAAGCAAAGCTCAACATCTTTTCGGCGGGAATAACCCTTAATATCCCCGACATTCCCGAAAGCACGGTGACGGCCGACAGCCTCCCGCCCTGGAAGAAAGGAAAATAAGCGCAATGAGCAATATAAATACCACACGCAGAACGGAAGTAAGGCTAAAAGTTGAGGGGGTTGACATTACCGCCGACATTAACAAAGACCTTATCAGCTTTACATACACCGACTACGCGGAGGACAACGCCGACGATATCCGGATTATGATAGACGACAGAGACGGAAAATGGTTAGGCGAATGGCTTAACAGCTCTCCCGAAACGCCTTCGCAAAACGGCTCTGATGCGGACGGATATAAAATCGGAGACATTGTATATTTTAACGGCGGAACGCATTTTTACAGCTCCACGGAAACGGTACCGAGGGGCGGAATAAGGACGGCGGTATATTAACCCGTCTTATCTTATACGGCTGATTATGCAGGCGGGGGCGAAAAGAGTCGACGTCAGGGAGCCGATTTATACGGTTCTGGAAAGCCGACAGGTGGCAAAATCGGAGGGATTTAACCTTATCAACGGAGGAATGGAGGAAGAGTAATGAGCGTTTATGATACTTTTCCGCCCGTTTTAAGAAACGATTCGTACTTTGACGGGGCGGCAAGGGCAATTGCGTTAAAATTGGAAGAAAACATTTCTCTAAGCGAATATGCACTTGTTTACAGCCGCATTGACGGTCTTTCCGAAACCGTACTGGACACGCTGGCTTACGATTTCAATATAGGGTGGTACGATTACAGTTACAGCATTGAGGAAAAGCGGAATATCATAAAAGAAGCTTATAAAATATTCCGGTTTATCGGCACAAAATATGCGGTGGAAACGGCATTGAGGAGCATTTATCCCGTGGCGTTTGTGCGGGAATGGTTTGAATACGGCGGGAAGCCCTATCACTTTAAGGCGGAGATTCACGATAGCACAAACGACCGTGAAAAGTGTATGAAAACTATACAAAAGGTAAGGTTTACCAAAAATGTGCGTTCGATATTGGAGGAAACGGTTTACATAGCCGCCGCGCAAATTAAAGCGGACGCTTTCGGCGGAGCGAAAACGGTGGGGCAGAATATTAACATACACTGTAAAGCCGTAAATTATTTTGAGGAAGGATAAAAATATGTGGGAAAGCTGTGTAGTAACCAAAAGCGGCGCGGAGCTGCTCGGACGGCTGTCGGGGGCAGAGCTCACGGGCGCTAAATTCGGATTGTCAACGGTTCCCGAAGCAGCTTTGGCGCTTCAAACGGAGGTTACGGCTCCGGGCGGTAATTTGGGCATTGAGGGATTTAAGCTTATTGAGGGCGGTTTTTCGGCAACCGTAAGAATAACAAACAAAGGCGTAGAAGAAGAGTATACGGTAAAGCAAATCGGAATTTACGCAAGGGAAAAGAACGGCACTGAAAACATTTTGTTAGCGGTAACGCAAGACAAAATCGGCAACAGAATACCGTCGGAAACCGAAATGCCCGATTTCAGCCTGCAATTTACAATAATTGTCGGAGTTTCAAACGAAGCGGAAATAACGGCGATAGTGGATTCAAGCGTTTTTGTTTCGAGGGAGCAGGTTGAAAAAATAGTAAGTACCGAGATCAAGCCGATTACAGAACAAATCGAAGAGCATATTAAGGACGGCGGAAAGCATATAACCGCGGAAGAGCGAATTAAGTGGAACGGGAAAGCGGATAAAAACAATCTCGACGCTCACATCAATAACAAATCCAACCCCCACGCCGTCACAAAAGCGCAGGTAGGACTGGGAAATGTTCCCAATGTAGCAACCAACGACCAGACACCTACATATACCGCAGCTTCCGTTCTTTCGGAGCTTTCGAGCGGTGAAAAATTAAGCGTGGCATTCGGCAGGTTGGCGAAAGCGGTTAAAGATTTAATCACGCATATCGCCGACAATGTGCGGCATGTCACCGCTGCTGAAAGAAGCGCTTGGAACGGCAAAGCGGCTTTAAATCATTCTCACCCGGCCGCCTCCGCTTCCGCGGCGGGACTTATGAGCGCGGCGGATAAGTCAAAGCTTG
>CAJUFF010000073.1 GCA_910585505.1 uncultured Ruminiclostridium sp.
TTGCATAAAATTCTTTTTTGTTTTATATAAGTTTTGGATATAACAAAGTATTAGTCAATTTACAATTTATACTAATAAAATAAAACATACTTGTTAGTATTAAACAAAATATGTATAATATTATGGTAATTTTAAATAAACCGTTTTGATTGCGTACATCAAAACATTATGATTACATTATAGCATTATAAGTTAATAAAAAAGAGCGGGAAGAGCAAAAAGCATATTGCAACGGTTACGACAAAATCGGGTTTTATGAATCGTGATAAATAATACGGATGCTCAAAGATTAGCGCTTATGGTGCAATCTTTAATCAAGTCTGCCACTTGATTAAAGATTGGTATGAGATTATATATCGCGGTTATCTTAAGGCAAGATCGCGCTGCGCGCTTTGCCGCGCATACGCTTGCTTCTTTTCCGACATTTTTGCCCATAGTTCCTTGAAATACGTCGGTATTCCTGCGTCGTTTTGGACAATCTGACGAAAAAGCTCACTGCGCGTCTGCACGACAATCTTTGTGCGGTATTGCCTTGATAAGTTTCCGATATTCGTTGCGTTATTTCCTTGGACTGCTATAAATATCATTTTTTTCTTTTTTAAAACTTTTTATTAAAATGAATGTCATTAAAATAAGGCAGACAGAACAAATAGGGTTAATTGATGATATTACAGGTGTTATGTCGATCGGTGTCTCGGTTTCTAAGGCAATGGGGAAAATTGTTGTCAGCACGAAGCAGTATGCCGCGCTCAATATACAAGCGGGAATCCTGTATAGCATAAATTTTTTCAGCTTTAGATTTCCTGCTGATAAAGCGGCTGTTTGCAATATTATGCAGAAACCGCCGAATGATGTAAGCGCCGCAAATAAGGGCATAAGGTTATAACCGCTTCCTTTAAACATAGAAAGATTGGATATTTCAAGAGCGGCGCAAAATATTTTTTTAAAACCGATTTTTTCAAAGGCGGTTAGTAATCCCGAAAAATCCGTAAGCTCCAGCAATACGTTAAAAGTAAGTATTGTGCCGCATATCACACCCAATGCTTTAGCGGTTCCGTATATGCTTTCCGTTACGTTTGACAGAGTCAGTCCCGAATCATTGTGCGGTGTACTGTTATATGTAATAGACCTTTTGGACAAAAGATTTAAAATTACCGCCAAAGTAAAGCAAGCAAGTACGTTTGAGAAATAAACGATAAGTCCGGCTTTGACGCTTCCGAGAACGGACAGTCCGGCTATTTGTATTATAAAGGCAGGACTTCCGCAATAGCAGTAGCATAGCATTTTTTCTGCAATTGCGTTATAACTTTTATTATACGCAGTTTCTTCCTTAAGCAGTTTTACACCTACCGGATATCCGCCTACAAGACTCAGCATAAATATACTGAATTCATGGCTTCCGCCTTTAAACCAAAAGCGTGAAAGCCTATACAAAGGATAAAACAGCTTATCCGAAATTCCGCTTGACACCAAAAGCTGTGAAAATACCATAAACGCGAACAGAGAGGGAATTATTACGTCAAGGCAGGTGTAAACCGATTTTTTCACGGCGTATATTGTCCCCTCTGAATCAATTATCAAAAGCGTACATACTACGATTGCCGCAGTGGCCGTCAAGATTAAATATCCGTTTTTTTTCATTGCTTCTCCTTTTTGAATGGGAAAATGTTCTTAATTTAGGGCTTGTTTCATACATTATATTAAATATCGGCGTCTCAAAGAACAGTTTTGAGGCAATAAATAAAAAGGCGGTGACACAGTGAACATAAATGACTTGGCGATAAAATTTGAGGATTTCAAGAGGACAAGAAGCAAGCACTCGGATATACAGATAACGGATAACACCGAGTTGATTCTTGACGGCTGCCGTAGGGTGATAAGGTATGATGAAAACGAGATATGCCTTGAACTGCCATCGGTGGGAATAACAATAGTGGGTATGAAGCTGAAAATACATAATTTCAGCGTAGGCGGAGTAATTATTGAGGGTGATATCCATTCGATAACGTTTATATCCAAGGAGGAGCTATGAAGAATAAAAAGAGGCTTTTAGGATACGTTAAGTTCACTCTTGTGGGAACCGAATGCGAAAAATTTATTTCTGAAGCTATTGCCGAAGGAATAAAAATTTTTGATGTGGAAAATGACGGCGGCGTCTTTTACGCCAAAACCATTCCAGATAATTACGCGATATTGGCAAGATTGAAGCGGAAATATTACATTCGTATGCGAATTGAGGAAAAGCGGGGACTGTGGTTCAGCGCATACAGGTACAGAAACCGTTATGGCGTCCTTCTGGGAATTATAGCGTACAGTCTGGTTATATTTTTCTGCTCTGATATTGTATGGGATATTTCAATTACGGGAAACTCGGATATTCCCGACGAATCCCTTCTTGAATTTCTTTCGGATAACGGCATGTACGCCGGCGCGCCCAGAAAAGGGCTTCAAAATACATTGGTCGAGCTTAAGGCGATGCTGAGTTATGACAGGTTAGCTTGGATAAGCATCGAGACTGAAGGTTCAAGGGTCAACGTAAAGCTAAGCGAAACAATTGATAACTCCAAAAAAGGACTTTCCGTAAGTACTCCCTGCAATATAATAGCTTCAAAGGGGGGCGTGATAAAGTCAACGGAGGTCAATCGGGGAGATTTGCTTTGTGAAGAGGGAAGCGGCGTTGCCGAAGGCGACATTATAGTAAGCGGATTTGTGAACGACGGTGCGGGGCATATAATCGTCAGTCACGCAGACGCCGTGATTATGGCGGAGTTTGAGGAAAGCGTAAGCTTTTATAAGGAATTTACCACAGTGGAAAAAGTAAAGACGGACGAAACGGTTACAGAGGAATATATTAAGCTTTTCGGATTCACCTTTCCTCGTCATGCTCCGGAATATCTTGAAGGCTATACTTATACGACCGACAGCTACAAAACCGAGCTTTTCGGTCTTGAAATGCCATGGACAAGGGTAGTGGTGGAAGGCAGGGGAACCGAGGAGATAACCGTAACAAGAACGGTTAACGATGTAAAAAAACAGCTTGAAAGAGAGCTTGAAAACTACGAAAGGAATTTTTTGGGAGAATACAAAATAATTGACAGAGATATAAGCTATAAAAGAGACGAAAAAGGTATGGAAGTGAGCTGTAAATACACTCTTTTAGGTGATATCGCGGAGCAAAGCGAGATTTTTTACAGAGAAGAGGAGTAAATTTTAAAAAAACGCTTTAAATTTCCCGCGTTTTGTGATATAATATTATGAGTTATATAAAAAGAAGGCAAAAACGGAGGACTGTTTAAAAGCGTATGGCAGAAAAAATTATTTCCGTTAACGGAATGGATTGTATACATTCCATATTCGGCAATCTTGACGAAAATATAAATATAATTCAAAAGGAATATAACGTAACGGTTTACAGCAGAAATGGGGAAATAATAGTAAGCGGCGCCGAGGCCAACGTGGATGCCGCTGCCGCCGTTGTGGACAGCCTTGAAAAAATGTACAACAACGGAGAGAATATCGGTGATCAGAATGTAAGATACGTTATAAGCGCGGTAAACGACGGTATGCAGCAGCAGCTTGATGTGTTATCCTCCGACTGCGTATGCGTTACCTTTACCGGAAAGCCGGTAAAGCCTAAAACCTTGGGACAGAAAAAATATGTGGATTCCATAAGAAAAAACACTATCGTTTTCGGAATAGGCCCCGCTGGAACGGGAAAAACCTACCTTGCGGTGGCGCAGGCGGTAAGAGCGTTTAAAAATCATGAAATACAGCGCATTATACTTACCCGTCCCGCCGTTGAGGCCGGTGAAAAACTTGGCTTTCTGCCCGGAGATCTTCAGAATAAGGTGGACCCTTATTTAAGACCTCTTTACGACGCTCTTTTTGATATGATGGGAGCCGAAGCTTTCCAGCGCAATCAGGAGCGCGGATATATAGAGGTAGCTCCCTTGGCGTATATGAGGGGACGCACTCTTGACGACAGCTTTATAATTCTTGACGAGGCGCAGAATACCACTCCGGAGCAAATGAAAATGTTTCTTACCCGACTGGGCTTTAACAGTAAGATGGTAATAACCGGCGATATAACACAAATAGACCTTGCGGACAACAAAAGGTCCGGATTGGTTGAGGCGTCAAGAGTTCTCAGAAATATAGAGAGTATAGAGCAGATAAAGTTTTCCGAAAAGGACGTTGTGCGGCACAAGCTTGTACAGGATATCGTAAAGGCTTATGAAAAATACGCGTCGGAGCAATCAAGAAGATACGGCAGGTAAAAATCTTTTCTTCATACGTTTTGCATTAAAGAAGCGTAAAGCGGTTTGTGATTACACGTTTTAATTAAATTGTAGTCATGATTAAAGATTAGTATAAGGACAGGCAGTTGTATAATTCAAGCGGAGGATAAAATGAATAAAAAAGATACGGAAAGAATAATAGAATTTTTGGCGGTGACGGCTGCGGCAGGAGCGCTTGCATGTTCTGCCGCTTGCCTTATACATAGTCTTCGCGGAAAGGAAAAGGTAAAACTTATTGTTTCCGGGAATACCAAGTCGCAGCTTTCGTCGGATTTGCTTAAAAAAATAAAAAAATGTTGTAAAGCCGCTCTCGAAGAAGAGGGAATAAGGGAGTCGGCCGAAGTTTCGTTAACTACGGTTACAAATTCGGAAATATCAGCTCTCAATTGTGAATATCGCGGAAAAGATTCTGTAACCGACGTGCTTTCTTTTCCCATGAGTGAAAATGATGAATTCGATGTTGATCCCGAAACGAACCGGATCCTTCTCGGCGATATAGTAATATCCGTCGAAAGGGCAAGGGAACAGGCAGCGGAATACGGTCACTCATTTGAAAGGGAGATATGTTTTCTCGCAACTCATTCAATGTTTCATCTTCTCGGATACGATCATGAAATAAGCGCGGAGGAGGAAAAAATAATGTTTGACAAACAGGAAAGGGTGCTGAAAAGGCTTGGCATCGTCAGATAAAGGAGTAAAAACGAGGTTTTGAATGAATAAGCGTTTCAGTTTGATAAACAGCTTTAAATGTGCTTTTAAGGGAATTTCTTTTGTAATGCGGCATGAAAGAAATATGCGCATACATATGGTTGTGGTGCTGTATGTGGCTTTCTTTTCGGCTTTTTACGATTTTACGAAAACCGAAACCGCTTTATTGATTATAACCTGCGCCTTGGTTATGATCTTTGAAATATTGAATACTTCTATTGAGGTAATAGTGGACAAGGTTTCGCCCAAATACAGTCCTTTGGCAAAGGTTGCGAAGGACGCTGCGGCCGGCGCCGTGCTTTTGTCTGCGATTATGGCTGTTGCGGTGGGTGCGGTGCTGTTTTTTGATATAGAGCGTTTTAAGCTTATATTGCTGTTTTTAGGCGAATGGACGAATCTCCTTATGTTTATAGGATTTTCGGCAATAGCGGCGGTATTTGTTACCTCCGGAAAAAGAAGAAATATTAAAGGAAAGATAAATAATGACTAAATCTGCTTTTATTGCGATAACCGGACGTCCCAACGCGGGCAAATCTTCACTTATGAATTTGCTTGTAGGTGAAAAAGTGGCCATTGTCAGCGAAAAGCCACAGACTACCCGCACAAGAATAAACGGAATACTTACCGAAGGGGATACACAGTATGTTTTTATTGACACGCCCGGTATACACAGACCGAGAACCAGACTTTCCGAAGAGATGGTAAAGTCCGTAAAAAACAGCATGGAGGATGTTGACGTTGTCATTATGATGACGGACGCCACAAAGAAGCTTTCAAATACAGAGAAGGAGCTTATAGAAAGCTTTAAGTCAAGAAAGCTCAGCGTGATACTGCTGATAAACAAGGTGGATCTTGTAAGGGACAAGTCGGAGCTTTTATCTGTAATTGACGGGTTTTCAAAGCTTCACGACTTTTCGGAGGTAATCCCAATAAGCGTAAAAAATTGTATAAACACGGAGCTTATTCTCCCTGCTGTGGACAAGTTTTCCAAAGAATCTCCCCATTTCTTCCCGGACGATCTGCCCACAGATCAGCCCGAAAAAATATGGCTTGCCGAAATAGTAAGAGAAAAAATACTTCGTACAATGTGGGAGGAAATTCCTCACGGTGTGGCCGTGCAGATCGAAAGTCTTGATGAGACAAAAACCAATAGGGGCGAGGATATAGTAGACTTGGGCGTGGTTATAATCTGTGAAAAGGCTTCTCATAAGGGTATGCTTATTGGAAAGCAGGGGGCAATGCTCAAAAAAATCGGTTCCATAGCGAGAGTTGATTTAGAAGAATATTTTGAAAGTAAAGTAAATATGAAATTATGGGTAAAAGTAAAGGACGACTGGCGTAACAAAGAGGCTTTTATTCTTGAAATGGGATTGGGAGCCGATGACTGATGCTTGTTACTGTTGAAGGGATTGTTGTTGGGAAGCGGGATATAGGAGAAAATAACTGTTTTTTGGATATTCTGACGGATAAATACGGTGTTATTGAAGTGACCGCTCATGGAGTAAAGAAGGTTAACAGCAGGAATGCTCCGTCGGTGGGGTTGTTTTCGTATTCAAAATTTTGCTTTAATAAGACAAATCTTCACTATTCCATAAACAGTGCAGAACCAATATGCAGTTTTTTCGGATTGTCTTCCGATCTGAAAAAATTCAGTCTTGCCGTATATCTTGCCGACATAATAAAATACACCTCCACCGCCGAGCAAAATGGGGAGGATATTCTTCGCTTTTTCGCAATAACGCTTTACAGACTTGAAAGAGAAAACTCTGACTGTGAGATAATAAAGGGGGCTTTTGAGTTCAGGGTAGCTTCAATGTTGGGTTTTCTGCCGGATCTGAGAGCATGTCGTGAATGTGGAAGATATCTTAACGGGCAAATGTATTTTTCTTTAGAAAAAAACAATCTTATATGCGGGGAATGCGTGGAAGAGTCGGAGGAAGATGAGGAGCTTAAGCCGCTTTTGCCGGATCTTTTGCATGCAATGCGGTTTGTGCTGTATTCTTCCGCGAAAAAGCTGTACGGTTTTACCCTTAAAGGTGAAACAAGAGCGGAATTTTCGGTTTTTGCGGAAGAATACCTGCTCGCGCAGCTTGGAAGAGGCTTTAAAACATTGGATTATTATAAAAATTTACGGTAAAAACAGTTTTGTAGAGTTGTATAAAGAAAAGGAATATTCATAAAATGAAAAAAGAATATATTAAATTGGAACTTGACAAAGTTCTCGCGCTTCTTTCGGAGGAAGCGTGGAGTAATGAATGCAGGGAACAGTGTCTTGAAATCGAACCTGTTTTTGATTTGGAGGAATGCGGAAAGCTGCTCCGCAAAACCGACGACGCTTTTGTTTTGTCTGGAAAATTCGGTACCCCACGTTTCAGCAATATAAAAAATGTATGCGGAAGCGTAAAAAGGGCGTCGGACGGAGCCGTGCTTTCTTTAAGGGAGCTGTTGGATGTTGCTGCGGTGTTAAGGGAAATATCCGGTCTTTGCTCATGGTATTCCCAGTGTTCGGGAACGGAAAGCAGTCTTAACGAGTACTTTGATCTACTTGTTCCCGATAAAAGCTTAGAAGAAGCTATTGACAACGCCATTCTTTCGGAGGAAGAGATTTCCGACAGCGCAAGTCCGGAGCTGTCCCGTATACGCCGGTCGATTGCCCGTCAGGGAGCAAGCATAAGGGAGCAGCTCAACAAGCTGATAAAAAACAAGGATACTCAGAAATATCTTCAGGAAAGCTTGATAACCCAGCGCGACGGACGTTTTGTGGTACCTGTAAAAGTTGAGCATAAAAGTGAGATAAACGGCCTTGTACATGACGTATCCTCCAGCGGCGCCACACTTTTTATCGAACCGATAAGCGTTGTTGAAGCGAATAATGAGATACGTGTGCTTGAAGCGCAGGAGCAGGCGGAAATCGAGCGTATAATAAGAAGCTTAAGCGGACGGGTTGGTGAGCGCGCCGAAGATATCAGAACGGGGTATGAAAACGCTTTAAAATTGGAGCTTTTTTTTGCTAAGGCCAATCTTGGCGCTAAAATGAAGGCTTCCTCGCCAGAGCTTACGGAACAGCCTATGTTGTTTTTAAACAAAGCCAGGCATCCTCTCCTTGACAGGGATACCGCTGTACCTGTTACAATTGAGTTGGGAACGAATTATAGCTGTCTTATAATCACCGGCCCCAATACCGGAGGCAAGACAGTTTCTGTAAAAACCGCCGGGCTGCTCACGCTTATGACAATGTGCGGTCTTATGATCCCCGTATCCGACGGCAGCAAGGTGGGCATTTTCTCGGATATACGGGTGGACATAGGAGACGAACAGAGCATAGAGCAGAGTTTATCCACGTTCTCATCTCATATGAATAATATAATCAGTATTTTAAAAAGCTGTGGATCAAAGTCGTTGATTCTTTTGGACGAACTGGGTTCGGGCACCGATCCGGTGGAAGGCGCGGCTTTGGCGGTTTCCGTGCTTAAAACGCTAAAAAACAACGGTTGCTTTATAATTGCCACCACTCACTATCAGGAGGTAAAAATGTTTGCTCTTGAAGAGACGGGGGTTGAAAATGCCTGCTGCGAATTCGACGTTGCTACTTTAAAACCAACATATAAGCTTATAATCGGTGTTCCGGGAAAATCAAACGCTTTTGCTATCGTAAAACGCTTGGGAATGAGCGAGGATATAATAAAGAGCGCCGAGGCTCTTGTCAGCGATGAAAATAAGCATTTTGAAAGGGTCGTTGAAGATCTGGAAAAATCGAGACAGGAACTTGAACAGCTAAAGGCTGATATATCCGAAGAAAAGAAAAAGACAAAGCAGCTTGCGGAACAGATCGAAAAGGAAAGGATCGAAGCGGAAAAGGCAAAGGAATTTGAGATTTCCAAGGCGCGGGAAAAGGCGCTGAGTATTGTGGAGGAGGTGCGTTTTGAAGCGGATCTTCTTATGGAAAATCTTGAAAAGCTGCGCAAGGAGAAGGAAGCGGCGGATTTTGCGGAAAAGGTTAAAAGTTCACGTTCAAAGGTGAATACCGCTTTGAATAAAATGTACGATACCGCCAATCCCGTTTCCGAAAGAAAAACCGACAACTATAAACTGCCGCGTCCGCTGAAGCTGAATGACAGGGTAAGACTTACCGATATTGACAAGATTGGGACTTTGGTTTCTTTGCCGGATAATTCGGGAAATTGTTTCGTAATGGTGGGAATACTAAGAACAAAAACCAACGTAAGCAATTTGAAATTGGAGGAGGAAAAGAAAAACACTTCCGCTCCGGTAAAGGGAAGTGTAAAAAAACAGATTCAATCAAACGCCACCAGAAGCTCCGGTATGGAAGTAGACATAAGAGGAAAAACCGCCGACGAGGGTATTATGGATGTGGAAAGTTTTTTGGATAGCTGTATCCTAAGCGGTCTGAAAATAGTAACAATTATTCACGGAAAGGGAACCGGTGTTTTAAGAGAAGCTGTGCATCGTTATCTTAAGCAGTGTAAGTTTGTTAAAAGTTACCGCCTCGGCGTTTACGGCGAAGGAGAGGCGGGAGTTACTGTAGTTGAGTTAAAATAATTTATTATTTAAACACGTCCCCATATACACGTGTCATTTATATGCGGACGGGTTTACACTATTTGCAAATAGTGTTTCGGGTATGATTCTTAGTTAATCTACTTGTTAATGGATTTATTGATAATCAGTATTATAATTTTAAACTTGCCACCGCATTCAAAGAGCTGTCCGCAATGTTTCCCGCGAGATATTCGTAATAAGCCTGACTTCCTATCATGGCGGCGTTGTCTCCGCAAAGCGAAATCGGAGGAATGTATAGCTTCATATCGTGGAGATCTGCCTGCTTAGTCAACATTTCCCTGAGTCCGCTGTTGGCGGCAACTCCGCCGGCTAATGCTATTGTTTTATATCCATTGTCCAAAGCGGCTCTTATAAATTTTGAGGTGAGTATATCGCACGCGGTGTGCTGAAAGCTTGCCGCAAGATCGTTTACGTTTATATCTTCTCCTTTTTGTTCGGCGTTGTGAACAAGATTTATTACCGCAGTTTTAAGTCCGGAAAAGCTGAAATCGTAAGGTTTTTCGGTTTTTGGTATCGGCAGCTTATAGCGTTTGCTGTCTCCAAGTTTGGCGGCTTTATCAACGTGAATTCCTCCGGGATAGGGAAAGCCTATTGAACGCGCCGCTTTGTCGAAAGCTTCCCCCGCCGCATCGTCAAGGGTCTTGCCGATGGTTTCAAACTTAGTGTAATCATTTACCTTAATGATATGGGAATGTCCTCCGCTTGCAACCAGGCACAAATAAGGCGGCTCAAGCTCACTGTGAGCTATATAGTTTGCTGCGATATGCCCCTTTATATGATGTACGGGAATAAGGGGCTTGTTTATTGCCAGCGCAAGGCTTTTGGCAAAATTCACTCCCACAAGCAGGGCGCCTATAAGCCCCGGAGCGTAGGTAACTGCGACAGCGTCACAGTCGGAAAGTCTGAGTCCCGCTTGTAATAGCGCTTCGTCGCATACCCCTGCTATATTTTCACAATGCCTTCTCGAAGCTATTTCGGGCACAACTCCACCGTAAAGCTTATGTTCGTCTATCTGAGTAGCCACTATGCTTGAAACGATCTTCCGGCCGTTTTCTATCACTGCGCAGGCGGTTTCATCGCAGGAGGATTCTATCGCGAGTATTTTCATAATTTTTCAGGTTTCCTTTATTATCAATGTTTTTAGCATAAATTTTCCGGGTCTCTTGTTAGTAAATATATTGTATGTAACAACTTATTTATATTATAAAACTAAAGCTAAATAATTAAAATTATTATAGCATTTTTATACATCATTGTCAATTATTAAAATCCGAAAATTTATCTATATATTTTCACTATTCCTGTTTCTTTTTGTTTAGTTACATCAAATTTTGTTAAAATATACAAATTCTTTTGTCATTCAAAAAATAATTTTATTTTGGACTTGCACTCATAATATAAATGTGATAAAATAAAATAAATAGCGATTTAAATTATAGGACGGTGACAAAATGAACAGCTATTTTGCCAAGCAGCCGATTCTTGATTTAGACGGCGAAACCTATGGATATGAATTATTATACAGAAACAATACGGGAACACGTTCCTATGACGGCATTGACGGGGATAAATCCACTGCGGGCGTAATAAACAGCGTATTTTTTGAAGATAATTACAATAAAGTGCTTCATGGAAAAATGGCCTTTTTGAATTTTACCGAAAATTTACTTCTTGAAAAAACCGCTCTTCTTCTGCCAAAAGAACAGGTAGTTATTGAGATCTTGGAAAGCGTAATTGCGTCGGACGAAATATTAGAACGGTGTGCTGAGCTTATTGAAAGCGGGTATATTATTGCTCTTGACGATTATGTGTATTCTTACCAAACCGCCCCTTTGCTTGATTATTGCGATATAGTAAAGATTGATTTCAGAATCGACAAGGACGATATTGAATATACGGCTTCAAGATGCAGAGAACTGGGGAAAATAATACTTGCCGAAAAAATTGAGACAAATAAGGAAGCGGAATACGCAAAAAGCTTAGGCTGTACGCTTATGCAGGGGTATTATTTTGCTCAGCCGTTTATAATGGTAGGAAATGCCTACAGTCCCATGGCGGTAACTTTCTCCCGGCTTATAACCGCGCTTCGGAAAAAAGACGACGCAGATATTGACGAACTTACCGAAATATTGTCCCGTGATCCTTTTATGACTGCCAAGCTGCTTCATCTTGTAAATGCAATACGCTCAGACATGTCATCTCACATAAGTTCCGTAAAACAGGCTTTGGTGATGATCGGAATACGAAAGCTAAATGACTGGATATACCTTTTGGGACTGCAAAGCCTTTCACCCGGCGAACCGGAGGAAAGAGTAAAGGAGGCGCTTTTCAGAGCGTTTTTTTGCAGCAGTGTTTGCAATTTAATATACAGTGATACTAAGGTGTCTGATGAAATGTATCTAATGGGATTAATGTCCGTTGTAGTAGTGCATCATGATGAGGACACGCTTGATGAAATGGGGCTCTCGAAGAGTATAAAAGAAGCCCTTATGGACAGAAAGGGTTTTTACGGTGATGTTTTTACTCTTGTGATCAATTATGAACAGGCTAACTGGAGTGGAGTCGATGTGTTTGTGGAAAAATACGGAATCGATTCCGATACTTTGTATAACATATACATGGAATGTTCAAAAAAAGTTGACGGTATATTTGAACTTCTGATATAAAATAATAACCTCTCTTCACAAATTTTGCCGAAAAGACGAGGGCAATATCTTGCGATGACAGGTAGTAAACATAAAAGCTATTGTAAAAAAGGTAATTTTGAAAACGCTGTTGAAAACCTTAAAAGAGAAGGAAGCCTGAAAAAAGGCTTCCTTTATTATAATAATTTTTATATAGGTTACCCTTTGCGGTAAGAAAAATTTAAAGCGTTAGTTGTTATTACTGTCATTGGTTATAGCGTCAAAATAAATTTCCGAAAGGCAATTGAACAGTGATTTTTTATCCCTGGCAATCAATCCTCTTCCGTTAAAGATTCTTCTTGCGTCTTTCAAAAGATCCATAGCTCTGTCGATATCTTCACTCGCTTCGGATGCATTATGTAAAAATCTTTCCTCGCTGTCCAAAATAAGGCTTTGATTTTCATCCAATAAGAAATCTCTGCCGACTTCAAGCTCGTCGCAGATTTTTTTCATTATTATATCTCGTGGATTTCTCGCACCGGAAAGATAATTTGCGAGAGCGCGGTAGGTAATCCCCAGTTTATCCGCAAACTCGGTTTTTTTCCAGTTTTTTCTTCTTAAAAGTATCTCAACCTTATCACTGAAGTTCAATTTTAACTTCCCCTTCCTTTTTAAAAAACACTGTTCACTTAATA
>CAJUFF010000074.1 GCA_910585505.1 uncultured Ruminiclostridium sp.
TGTTAACCAATTAAAAACCATTTTTCCAATTTTTAATTGGTTAACAGTATTAACTGCGTTTTTTCCTTGAAGCTAACCGTTTTGGGTCAAAAATCCGTCATTTCCTCTATTTTCAAACAAGGCCTGATTCTCAAACATCTTGTAGACAAAATTTCACAGGGTCCACAAGATGATTGAGAATCAGTATAAAATCAAAACAGGGGACGCCATGTAAGATAAGGCGTCCCCTGTTTATGATAGTATTAAGGCAATACCGCACAAAGATTGTCGCTCAGACGCGCAGTCAGCTTTTTCGTCAGATTATCCAAAACAACGCAGGAATACCGGCGTATTTCAAGGAGTTTTGGTCAAAAATGAAGAAAAAACGCAAGCGTATGCGCGGCAAAGCGCTAATTTAAATTGCTTCTATCCCTGCAATAGTTGTCTAAAAATTCACTTAGACATTCCAGCGGATCGCCGTCGATTCCGACCCTGATATTCGCCCTTCCCGTCATATTAAGCGACACCCTGTCATTCATGGAGTCGACGCATTTTCCTATCATTTCAATATCCGGTTTTTCGGTATAGAACAGGAGATTATTCCCGCTCTGAACTATTTCTTCTATTTTGGCTTTTTCCGCTCTTGTTCTTAAAAGGGCTATCTTTACAAGCCCGTAAACCGATTTGGGTACGTCGCCGTAGCGGTCTATAAGCTCGTCGGTCACGTCAAGCATATCCTGTTCATTCTTTATCGAGGCAATTTTACGGTAACAGGTAATGCGTTGGGCGGAGCTTGGTATATAACTTTCGGGAATATAGGCGTTTATCTTTATGTCCACAAGACACTCTTTTGCCGCTTCGGGGACTTTTGCGTTTTCGTCAAGCCCTTGTTCCTTTACCGCTTCGTCCAGCAGCTTTAGGTACATATCATAGCCGACCGCGGTAAGGTGTCCCGACTGGCTTGCTCCTAAAATAGAGCCGGCTCCGCGTATTTCAAGGTCTCTCATGGCTATGCGGAAGCCGCTTCCGAATTTTGTGAATTCCCGTATGGCGTCCAGCCTTTTTGTCGCCACCTCGGACAGAACTTTTCCCCTTTTAAAGGTAAAATAGGCGAAAGCGCGCCTGTTTGTTCTGCCCACTCTGCCCCTTAGCTGGTGAAGCTGCGCAAGCCCCATATTTTCAGCCCCCTCGATTATCAGGGTGTTGCAGTTGGGTACGTCCACACCCGTTTCAATCAGAGTAGTGCAAACCAGCAGGTTTATTTCGCCGTTTAAAAGCCTGCTCCATACTTCCAGAAGCTCGTCCTCCTCCATTTTTCCGTGAGCGATTCCTATTGAGGCTTCGGGTACAAGCTCGTGAAGCTTTGCGGCGCAGTTGGTAATGCTTTCCACACGATTATGGATATAGTACGCCTGACCGTTTCGGCGCAGCTCCTTGCTTATGGCGGAGGCTACTATGCCCCAGTCGTGCTCCATCACATATGTTGTAATGGGCTGCCTGTCCTGCGGAGGAGTTTCCAAAACGCTCATATCTCTTATGCCCGTCATCGCCATATTCAATGTGCGGGGAATGGGCGTTGCGGACAAGGTTAAAATGTCCACCCCCGAAAACATTTCTTTAAAGCGCTCCTTGTGGGCAACTCCAAATCTTTGTTCCTCGTCGATTATTACCAGACCCAGATCTTTAAATTCAACATCCTTCTGTACCAGCCGGTGAGTACCTATAACTATGTCTACCATGCCTTTTTTCAGGTTTTCCAGGGTGTTTTTCTGCTCTTTTGCCGTAACAAAGCGTGACAATAAGGCTACTTTTATCGGATAACCCTCCATTCGCCTCAGCACCGTCTGATAATGCTGCCACGCAAGCACGGTAGTGGGGCAAAGGAGCGCGCACTGCTTACCGTCGTTTAAGCACTTGAAGGCTCCGCGCAGCGCCACCTCGGTTTTTCCGAAGCCCACGTCGCCGCAGAGCAGTCTGTCCATGGGTGAAGCTTTTTCCATATCCGATTTTATTTCGGCGGCGCACCTTAGCTGGTCGTCGGTTTCCACGTAGTTGAAGCGGTTTTCAAACTCCTCCTGTTCCCTGCTGTCGGGAGAAAAAGCGAAGCCTTTACTTTTTAAGCGCTTAGCGTAAAGCTCGGTAAGCTCCTTTGCCATTTCCTTTGCCGCCGCCTTGGCTTTTGTTTTAGCCTTCTGCCACTGATCGGTGTGCAGCTTGGACAGCTTTACGGTTGTTAAATCCGCGCTTCCTATATAGCGGGATATCAGGTCGAGCTGAGTTACGGGTACATAAAGTACGTCGGTGCCCGCATACTTTATCTTTATATAATCCTTGCTTACTCCGCCGTCACTTATGTTTTCCACACCTTCAAAAACGCCGATTCCATAGGTGTTGTGCACTACCAGATCCCCCGCCGCTATCTCGTCCAGGGAGTTGATTATTTCCGCTTTTTTTCTTTTGGGAGCGCTTTTTTTGATGCTTGTCACCGCCGTGTGGGAGAGACATACGTATTTCGCGTCGGGATAGTCGAAGCCCGCGGAAAGCATTCCGGGAAGAATAGTTATTACGCCCTTTACCGATTTGTTGCTGTTGGGTGAATAATCCGCTCTGAAGCCGTCGGCGGTAAGATCATCCGCCAAGGTCTTCCCCGCCTTTTCGGTGCCTGCGAATATGGCTACGGAATAACCGCCGTTTGTGTAATCGGAAAGCTGCTCTTTTAAAACTCCGTACTCGCCGCCCCAGAGGGAAACGGAATTGGCCTGCATGGGAATGATCTGATCCAGCTCAATGCCGCCGCCCCTTATAAAATTGTCCAGATAGAGTCTTAATTTTTCGTGAAGCTTTTCGGCATATTCGCCTTTTGTGAGACAATACAGGTCAAGTCCTTTGCACAGCGTGCCTTCCTCAAAAAGAGTTTTAAGCTCCTCGGTATGCTGGGCGAAGGCGGCGCGCAGGTTTTCGTTACAGCCCGTATTTTCGCACACCACAACGGTTTTTACATAATCAAATATGCTTTCGGGATTTTCGCAGCACAACGGAAAGTATTTGTCGCCCATAAGGGTAAGTCCGCCTTTAAGCCTTTCTATATCCCTGTTAAGCTTTTTTATCGCTTTTTCCGCATTTTTCCCCTTCTGTTTCCCTATAAGCTCTTTGATTTTTTCTGCAAGTTCGTCGCTGCCGCAGAGCAGCTCGGTGTTTGGGGCTATTCTTATTTCGTCTATGTCGTCGGTGCGGCGCTGAGTTTCCGCTTCAAAATAGGACATTCTGTCTATTTCGTCGTCCCAGAACTCTATTCTCACGGGTTTATCGCTGTTTACGGGGAAAATGTCCAGAATGGAACCGCGCACCGATATCTGACCGCGCCCTTCCACCGCGTCAAAGCGTGCAAATCCCGCTGCCGCAAGCTTTTCCACAAGTCTTGGCAGGTCGTGCTCCGAGCCTTTTTTCAGGGTCACCGAATTTTCCCTGATTTGTTTTTTGGACAATGTGAGCTGTATGGCGGAGTCGGGGGAACATACCGCCATGGGTATACTTCCCTCGGAGAGACGGTACAGAACCTCTATTCTTTTTCTTGTGTATTCTCCCGACACTGCCTCCGCGTCTCCCAATGTCATATCCTTGGCGGGAAACAAGAGAGCGGTTTCTCTGCCGCTTAAGGTATTTATATCCGCCGTCAGCTTTGCCGCGTCGGCTTCCGATTTGGTTATGACCAATACGGGCGCTTCACCGCAGTAAGCGAGACGGGACAGAAGGTGCGCCTTGTGTATGCCCGCAAGACCCGTCACCAGAGAGGGACGGGATGGATTTTTCATTGCTTTTTCGGCGCGGACAAATTCCGGCAGATTTTGGGCGAGCTTTGAGAAGTATTCCATTTTTATGCGTTGTCCTTTCGTTTATCAGAAACAACAACAGGGGCGTAAATTTAATTACGCCCTGTTGTTTTATAAATTTTTACGGTTATTTATTTCGCTTTCCCAACTTAATGATAGTAACTATTACTGAGCTGAGCAGGAGGTTCACCGCCAGCTCCAAAAAGAAGTTGGTTCCTATAACGAAAGCAAAAAGATAAAATACGGCGTTTTCAATACCCGCAGCCGCGCCCCACTCGGCTATAGTGGGCATAAAGAAAGCGAAGCAGCCTAAAGCGAATACGCCGGTATTTACAATCGGGCATACCGCTGCCGCAGTAATTGTAGCGGCAAAAAGATTTTTCTTTTCCAGCGGACTGTAAACAGCGCTTGCCGCCAAGCCGGCCAATAAGCCTTTAAGTACACAGACCGCAATGGTGGCGGGGGCGTTTATTACCATAAACGCAGCCGAGTCGGTTATGGTAACTACAACGCCGAACACGAATCCGAGCCATGCTCCCGCTTTTATACCGTACAGCGCAGCACCTACTACTATCGGTACAAGACAGAGAGTTATGTTAAAGAATCCGGTCGGCCTTATGGCGAGTGCCACTAACTGAAGCACTACCACAAGAGCGGTTAAAAGACCGACGCCCGTAAGACGTTTGGCGTCAAACCTTTTTGAAGGCGCAGCGGCGCTATTGGCCGCCGCAATGTTTTTTTCATTTGTTGACATAATTTTCTCCTTTGCTGAAGCCCCATTGTCGGAGGATGCCTCGCAGGGTTTTATATTTACGGCTTTTGCCGCGAACCCTCAATGATCGGAAACGTCCCTTTATACCAACCCTTTTTAAACTATGGATAAAATCCGTAGTTTAAAAAGGGTTGGTATTATTGCCGCTATTATTTTATCACAATTTTTTTTGAAAATCAATATAAATATTAAGGAAAAAAATCCGCTTTTATGTGTTTGTATTTGTGCTTATTTCCTTTTTCCGGCATTTTTTTCGTAAATAACCTTAAGTCCTTTCAGCAAAAGCTGCCTGTCAACCCTGAAATCGCTTTCACAGTATTCTTTTATCACGCTGCTGAAGCCTCCGGTGGCAACTACCGAGCAGTTGCTGCCGAGCTGTTTTTTGAATTTCGCTATAAAGCTGTCCAACATTCCCGCGTGACCGTAGAGAAGTCCGGAACGCATACAGTCCACAGTGTTTCTGCCTATTACCGGAGCGCCGCCGTCCAAGCTTATCATGGGAAGGGAGACGGTTTTTCCCGTAAGGGCTTCCAAGGATATTTTAATGCCCGGAGCGATTACGCCGCCGATAAAGCCGCCGTTTTTGTCCACCGCGTATATTTTTGTGGCGGTGCCCAAGTCTATTACTACGCAGGGGAGTGGGTAAAACTCTTTTGCCCCCGCCGCGCCGCACACAAGGTCGGCGCCCAAGGTTGAGGGATCGTCTATAAGAATGTTCAGTCCCGTTTTTATGCCTGCGCCTATCATAACGGGAGTAACGCCGAAGGCGCGGTTTACGGAGATTTTAAGCTGATCTGACACGGGAGGGACTACCGAGGAAATTATGGCGCCCTTTATTTCTTCTCTTTTTATACCGTAGAGATTGAAGATCTGTTCCATGGTGATGGCGTATTGATCCGCCATACGGTGGCGGTTGGTGTCCATGCGGGATTCGAGAACAAGGCTGTCGCCGTCGAACACTCCGAATACTATGTTTGTATTGCCTATATCTACTGTCAAGATCATTTTCTCTTTTTCCTTTCTTTTATTTGGGGCGTGGATTTTTTGAGATGGGGAGTTGGAACCTGTCCGCATAGGAATGGCGCGTGGATTTTTGAGCAGATTTTATCGAGGACAAGGCAAAATTTCGCAGGCTTGCTGTCGCAAGTCAAGAAATTTTAACGCAGTCATCGGCAAAATATGCAGAAAAGACGCGTGTCAATTCCTTTGCGGACAGGTTCTTAGGCTTTGGGTAAGCTTCGCCGCCTGCGTTCGGCGGACATAGAGGCTTTATCCTTTGGAAAATCCGCTTCCTTTTTGCCTCCCAAAAAGGAAGCGAAGAAAGGATAAAATAATTTTTTAATTTTCGTCTTCTGCTTCTACCTCTACCTCGTATTCTTCTTCATTGTCATAATCTCCTTGCCATTCCTCTTTACCTTCTTCATATCCGTTTTCTTCGTTTTCCTCCTCGCTTTCTTCCCCGTCCTTCTCCGCTTCTTCTCTGAATTTGTTTCTTTCCTCAATGTCCTTGTCTTTTCTTTCAAGAAGCTCTTTTTCCGCTTCTCCCGAATAAATATATTTTAAATGAGCCTTTCTTTCCGCTCTGTCTTCGCCGTTCTTTTTAAGCCAATAAATAATAAGTCCGGCAAAAATTATAATCCCCGCAGCGCTAATGATCACGGCGGCCGGATATCCCGCCGTGGTAAACTTCATTTCAACCGTATGCCTGCCCGCGGTGAGAGGTACGGCGATCAGTGATTCCACAGCCTCCAGATACTCTGTTTCTTTTCCGTCCACGTATATCTTCCAGCCCTTTTCCACGGGAATGGTGGTAAGCAGTACTTTATCTTCGCCGCAGTTTACCTCTGTTTTCACGGTTGTTGAGGCGGGCTTTGTGCAAATCGTCTCTTTGTTTATCTCCTTAAGCTCGTTAAGGGCGTATTTCACCGCGTCCTCATTAACTACCGCAAACTCCGCTTCGCGGAAATAAAGATCGTTTTTGGTGAGATTCAGTACAACGGTAACCTCCGCACCCTCCGTAAATTCGCCTAACAGCTTCATATTATTGTCGTCCCCTTCAAAGTATCTTCCCTTTGAGGAGCCGTTCACCGTCACGTCCACCCTTCTTTCATAGGTGGAGGGCAGATACATATAAAGCTTTCCCGTTTCCGGAACCTTGAAATTGTAGGTGAGACTGGCGGAGCTTCCTTGGGTTATAACCTTAAAGCTGTGGTGCTGATCGGTAGTGCTGCCTTGTGTTACGTTTTCGGTTTTAAGATCAACATCGTGTATTCTGGTGTAGTATTTGTAATCCTTTCCTAAGGCGGTGTTGAGCATTTCCGTCTGGGCGGTGAAGGGGTCATACTGGGTAAGCGAAAGCTCCGTAATGTCGGATTCGCTGAGGTAACAAATAGGCAGGGCGTATTCGTTTTCGCTTACGTGTATTTCTTCGCCGCGCCTTACCTCAGCCACATCGTTATTGTCGGTTGTAAGCTCGTATTTTACGCCGAAAAGGCTTGAAGTGATGAGAGTTGCGCCGCTGTATCTGGTGTAATGGCTTCTGGCGCTGAAGCCCAAACGCTTAAGCAGCTCTATTGGCTTGGCGTTAAGGGTTGAGGAGCTGTGGGAAAGTCCGTACATGTTTACCGCTGAGGGGTCGTTGACGGTACGGAAAAACAGCTTTTCGATACGATAAAAGCCGTCGTCCTCTGCCTTTATTTCGTTGACCGTTTCCCTTAATTTGGGGATATAATCCACATAGGTGTCGTGGTTGGAATAGGTTATGTCGGTATCCTGAGTAGAAATTTGTCCCACGGTGTTGTAGAGAGCTTCGCCCGCGACTACCGCTATCAGCACTATGGAAAATATTCTCGTGCGGTTTCTTCTCAGTTCAAAGTTAAAGCTGTCCTTAAGCTGTATCAGAAGGACGGTTACGGTAAAGAGTATTATCATCGCGGGGAGAATGGTGGAGAAATTGTCCAGTGTGTCTCTTCCGTTGTTCAGGTCGGAGACAAAGTTGTCCATGCTTTCCTGATACACCATTATCGCCAGCCAGCCGAAGCAGGTTAAGCCCAGCACTTTATTATCCGTTTCCTTAAGCTTTTCAAAAGCGCTTGCCGCGCAGACCGCCATCAGGAAAGACAGTATAAAGGAATAACGGTAAGGGAGCCAGTTGGGAAGCTGTCCTCCGTGCCACATCATATCTAACGGACGGATATACATACAGAAAACAAGCAGCATCAATACCGCTGCGTAGCCTATTCTTTCGCTCCTGCGTATCTGTTTGCAGAAGAAATAGGCGGGGAGCAGCAGTACCGTTATAACGCCGCAGTACAGGAAGGGCAAACCCGTCATTCTTACCGTATCATAGCTGTTGGGCAGTATCTTGTCCAAAAGTTCGATAAGCGGGAAGTTCTCCCTTATGCTGTAATCGGGTACGGAAAACTCAAACTTACCATAGGACAGAGACTGATAAACGGGTATTATCATAAAGGCGGATATCATAACCGCCGTAACGCCCAGACCCAATATCTGCACAGATTTCATAAAGAAATGATCTCTTGCGGAGCCGTTTTTGGTTATTACCATATAAAGGAGATAGTAGATAACCGAAAATATAGCTAACATAAAGCCGATATAGAAGCAGGTGACGAAAGCATAAACCCATGCCGCCACCAACAGCCTGAACCGTCCGGTATCCACAAATTTCTCTATCCCAAGACAGATTATGGGCAGCGCCATCACTCCGTCCAGCCACATGGGGTTCATGGTTTGTACTATTGTATAGGAGCAAAGGGCATACACGATACTGAAGATGATTACGGTCAGCTTTTGGAATTTCTTTGCCCTTGAAAGGTACACGGACATGGCAAGTCCGATAGCGCCCACTTTTACGCACATCATAGTGAGGAGGCCTTCCAATATCGCGTTTCTCGGAAACAGCCACACTATAAAGTTGAAGGGGCTTCCCAGATAGTATCCGATAATGCCCATCCACTCCCCCGAAAGGTTTCGGCTCCATGAATAGAAAACGCTTTCTTCGCCGTAGAGCACATCGTACATATGGTCGTAATAATAAACATATTGTCCGTTCAAATCAAGGGACAATACGCTTTCCTGCCCGAAGGGCCATACCCCGAAAATAAAATAGCTTACCAGCAGTATAAGGGCGGGCAGCAGGAAGGAAAGCCACATCTGGTTTTCGTTCTTAAAAAAGTATTTTATACCGTTTACCGCGTAGCCCAAATATTCCTTTACCGTGTCAAAAAATGATTTTTTTGCGGTCTGTGCTGTTTCCGACGTCATCAATGTGCTCCTTTCGTTTTGTCAGATTCATGGGATTTTTCCGATTTATCGCTTAATGTGTCGGTTGCGACTATAAAACGGGGTCTTCCCTTTATTTCCTCGTAAATTTTACTCAAATAATAGCCTATTATACCCAAAGCAAGCATAAGCACCGAAGCTATCAGCAGAAGTACGGGAAGTATTCCGTTCTGGGGTATTCCTTGGGAGGCTTTCACTATCTGTATCACGCCGAGAATCGCCGCCGCGATAAAAGACAGTATCCCCATTACCGTTACTATGTGAAGGGGAGCGGAGGTAAAGCTAGTAAGATTTGCCAGAGCAAATTTAAACAGCTTTTTGAAGCTCCATTTTGTTGTTCCCGCGCTGCGGGGCGCCACGTCAAACTCAAGCTGCGTCGATTTAAAGCCTACCCAGCTTGACAGCGCCCTGTAAAAGGTTATCCTTTCGGGAAGGTCGTTGAGGGCGTTTATTACCTGCCTGTCCATAAGCTTATAGTCGCTTGCGCCCTTTATTTTGATATTGGAGGAGCCTTCCATAAGGCCGTAAAAGCATTTGGCGAAAAGCTTATACAAAAGGCTTTCTTTTCCTCTCGAAGCCTTTACAGCTTCAACTACCTTATAGCCTTCCCGCCACAGCTCGTACATTTTTACCATAAGCTCGGGAGGGTGCTGAAGGTCACAGTCTATTACCACGGCGCAGTCCCCTCGGCAATGCTTTAATCCGGCGAAAATCGCCCCTTCTTTTCCGAAGTTTCGGGAGAATCTCAAGCCCCTGATCGAGGGATTGGAATCGGTCAAGGCTTCTATAAGCTCCCATGTTTTATCCCTTGAACCGTCGTCCACAAAAAGCAGTTCATAAGGTATATTGTTTTTTTCCATTATCCCGCCGATAACGGACGCGGTATTTTCTATGTTTTCCGCTTCGTTGTAGGCCGGGATTATTATAGACATCATCAGGTTTTTTCGCTTCCTTCCATGGTGTTTTGTTGCTTTATATAGTATATCATTTTTTGAGGAAAAATCTCTCTGTTTTATTAAACGATTTCAACTTGGAAAATGTTGGATTTTATTAAAAATTTTAATTTATAGCAATCCAACAAAAAGATAAACAAATAGGAGCGAAGCGACTAATTGTCCTTTCCGCTTCCCTTTCGGACTCCGAAAGGGAAGTAGGGGAGTCCAAAGGACGGGGGCAACGCCCCCAAAACTTGTGTGTTTTTTTGCACTGTTGTAATTTTGTTTAAATTTTTTTGGATTGCTATATGTAACACCGCACAAAAATTGTCGTGCAAACGCGCAGCGCGGTCTTTGCACGGTGCTGCCTTTATACTATTGGGTTATTATCCGAATTTTTATCGGTTTTGAAAATTAACGGCTTCCACACTGACGCCGCCGCTTTCGGTGGTGATATAAAGGTATCTTGACAGGGGGGCGGACTTTTCTATATCAAGGCTGGTATAAAACCTTTCCTTAAGCCCCAGCAGCTTGCTGTCCAGATAGCCGTTTTCCGTTCGGAATTCAAGCTTTATTCCCGAAAAGTCGGGAAGTCTTATGTCGATATTTCCGCTTTTGGTTTCAAAGCTTCCTGCGTTCACAAAGGCGGCGTAGGTACAGGAGATGCTGCCGCCCGCCGCATAGGCGGAAAGCTTACCCACGGCGCCGTTTACGGTAATGTTTCCGCTTCTGGTACGTATTTCGGTGTAGTCCGACAGGGTTTCTGAGATATATATATCCCCGCTTCCGCTGTCCAGATGAAATTCGCGGTAATCGTTTTCTGGCAGCCATACAGTCATTTTATAACCGAACTGTTCTCTTGCGAACAAAGAGAGGGTGAAGGAATCGTCCTGTACCAGCTTAAGGTAATTCACGTCGCTTTGCTCTACTATCATCGGCGTGTCGTTGACGTATTCCACCAGTATACCGTCGCCTCGGTGAAAACGCAGCTCATAATCCAATCCCGACGTGCTTATATTAAGGTATTTGGCGGTTTCAAAAACAAGCCTGTCCCTTACCACGGTGCTTTCAAACCCCGCTTTTTTTGAAAGATACTGGGCTTCCGCCGCAGCCGCTAAAGCGAACAGAGACAAAAGAAAGAAAAGGAGCATAAATCTGTTTCTTTTTCGCCCGGTATATATCTTGCGCCATTTTTCGTCCTTAAGCACCGTAAAATAGCGCTGGGAAAGTCTCAGGCAGAAAGGGGAAAAACGGGCGGTAAAAAAACAAAGGAAGCACCCGAAGCAAAGACAAAACAACCCCGCCGCCGTCAGCGCGGCGGGGGAAAGATCCGAAACAACCCCGATTGCTCCCAAAAGATAAAGAGCGCCTATGGGAGCGCAGAGTATCCCCACAGACACCGACACAAGCGCCGAGGTTATTACCAGAAAATTCAGCAGAAACAGGCACAGCAGTCCCGCCGCCGCGGGAAGAAAAAATATTCTCGCCAAAAGAGCCGCTTTGCCCAGTTTCAGGCCGTCTTTCCGAAGGTTTTCATTAAGCTCGTCTCCCATTTTATCAGTCCTTCTCATATGCGGGGAAATTTTAACATTCGTCTTTTTATTTTACCATATTAAACGGCCAGTGTCAAGCGGTGAAAAAAGCAAAAAATAACCCCCCGTTTTCACGGGGGATTTTTTTAAATCAAACAAATCATTCAAGAGTAAACAAATAAAATGTTGTTATAACATTTATTACGAAATTGAATCAGTTTATGCAGCTTTTAAGCTATTAGCCGAGGAGTTGGAGAACTGCCTGAGGCTGCTGGTTAGCCTGAGCGAGCATAGCCTGAGAAGCCTGCTGGAGAATGTTGAACTTGGTGTAGCTGATCATCTCGGTAGCCATGTCGGTGTCACGGATAGTGGACTCGGCATTGGTCAGGTTCTCGTTGGTTGTGGTCAGGTTGTTAACAGTGTACTCGAGACGGTTCTGAAGAGCACCGAGACCGGCTCTCTGCATAGATACCTTGGAGATAGCGGTATCGATGGTGTCGATAGCCTTGTTTGCGCTGTCTCTGTCGGATACGTCAACGTTCGCTACGCCGAGAGCGTCAGCGCCCATATCATCGATGTTCAGAGTTACTCTCTGATCCTCAACGCCGTTAGCGCCGATCTGGAAGGTAAGACCCTGGCCGTTGGAGTCGATAAATTCCTTGCCTACGCCGGTACCTTCGCTCATTATAACAGCCGCAATATCACCCTTAACGTTGAACTTGATCTTTCCGTTGGTGGAAGCGTCGGGAGCCTTAGCGTCAGTAAGGCTAACTTCGTAATCATATCCGGCTTCCTTCAGGATGTTCTGAATATCCTTTTCGGAATATTCAACACCGGTAGCCAAGTGAAGCTTGATTTCAGCGCCGCTTGTGCCTATAACGGCAGCCTTGGTAACTTCAACGCTTTCCTTGCCTGCGGCAACGTCGGTGGAAATGGCAATCTTAGCAAACTGAGATGCGCTCATCTTAGAATCGCCGTAGCTGTTGGCTGTGAAAGTAATGGTATCGGAAGAGCCAATACCACCGTTGGTAGCGTCTGCAACCAATGAGGAAGCGTCAACAGCCTTAGTTCCGCGTGTTCCGGCTACTGTTGCGGTTGTTGTTCCGGCTACGCCCTGAATTACACCGTATTCGCTCTTAAATGTAATGTTGCCGTAAGGAGCGGTCATACCTGCACCCTTGGAAACGGTAGCGTTTTTGATCAATTCGTTGATCTCATCGTCGGTATAGGACTTGTTTGCAACCAAGTTAACTTTTACGGTCAAGCCGTCATCGGACCAAATAGCGTTTTCGCCGCCTTCGCCGGAAGCGTCAACTGTGATGTCAACAGCCATTCTGGCAACGGTAGAAGTAGTGGTGATAAGTCCGCCGCCGAAAGTCGCGCCTATCTCGCTCATTCCGTAGAGAGCGCCGTAAGTAGAGGTGTTTCCGCCGCCGCTCAAAGAACCGTCGAGGAGCTGCTGAGTGTTGAACTCGGTGGAAGTGGAGATTCTGTCGATTTCGCTCTTGAGAGCGTCAGCTTCGAGCTGGATAG
>CAJUFF010000075.1 GCA_910585505.1 uncultured Ruminiclostridium sp.
ATAACCATTTTGACTATGATTTTATCCTGTGTCAAAATGGTTATTAGTATAATATTCAATTATTTTATCGTCAAAAATTTCAAAAACTTTAGCAATATTCAGTTTTTTTCTTTCCGAAAATTGTAACTTTTTTGCTATTTTCTTTTCGTTCTTTCGTGGCATAATACATCAGAGAAAGTCAAAAAGCTTTCTTTTAAATGACAGATCGCAATAATATCCGGAAAGGAGAAAAAGCTATGAAAATAACAAAATTTTTTACCGCCCTCCTGTTAGCGGGCGTAATGGCGCTCACCTTTACCGCATGCGGCAGCGACGGAACAAACGACGATGAAAATACACCGCCAACCGGTTCTTCCGATTCTACCACCGACAGCGCTTCCGCGGAAACAAATCCTCAGACAGACGCAAGCTCCGACAGCGGCAGCGGAGACAGCGGTAACAATAGTGACAGCAGCGACAACGGTGAAAACAGCGGAAACGAATCGGGTGAGGAAACAAAAGAATAAAATTTGAGCCGACTGATACTGACCATCAGTCAAAGTAGGCCAAATAATATGATGACCGAAATTTGTTGTCTGACATGCAAATCACAAAATTTCAATTTTTGTGATGATTAACCAAATAGCAAAAAAGCGGCGAGTTTTCGCCGCTTTTTTGAAAAAATATGTCCGCATTAGGAATAGCGCGTGGATTCTTGAGCAAATTTTGTCGAGAAAAAGGCAAAAATCAGCAGGATGGATTGCGTGAAAAGCAAGCCGGTCAGGAGGATAACGCAGCTATGCGTAATTTGAATTGCCGCTATGTGTTATCTTAAAATTTTTCTTATACCTTCTCAACCCCAAACGAAACCTTTTCTCCGTTGATATCCCAATCCGCGGTGTACCCTGCCGTCTTTCCAAACTCTACGGCAGCGGTAAGAGTATTTTCCGAAATTTCCTCTTTGTTTCTTTCGATAATACCCTTAATCTTCTCATTGTCCGAGCAGTAGATACGGATATTGTCCATTACTTCAAACCCCGCGTCCTTGCGCATTGTCTGAATCTTGCTTATTATCTCGCGCACAAATCCCTCTTCGATAAGCTTATCGTCAAGCTGTATATTCAGAACAACGGTTACGCCCCGGTCGGAAGCCACCGCATATCCATCCTTCTGTGAAACGTCTATCAGCAGTTCCTCCTCGGTTAGCTTTATTTCACCTGCGGATAAAGTAACGGTCATAATTCCCGTATTCTTAAGCTCCGCCATCGCCTTTGCTCCGTCGACTTCGGAAAGAGCGGTTCTGATTTCATTAAGCTGTTTTCCGTATTTTGCCCCCAGAATCTTAAGCTGCGGCTTAAAGGAATAAACCGTATACTCGGAAACGTCGTCTTTGAATTCAAGCTTCTTTACGTTAAGCTCGGAGTTAACTATTTCCTTAAACATATCGTCAAGCTTGTTCTCCGACTGTACCAATATCTCAGACAAAGGCTGGCGGCTCTTTATGGCGGCAGCATTTCTGGCGGCAAGACCTAAGGTTTTTATCTGCAATACCGTTTCCATATTTGCTTCAAGCACGCTGTCTGTAAGGGCTTCGTCACAGACGGGATATGCGCAGAGATGCACGCTTTCGGGAGCTTGTTTGTCATTTGTGCAGACCAGATTGCGGTAAATGTCCTCGGCGACAAATGGGGTCATGGGGGCGGTAAGTTTGGCCACCGTTACCAAAGCGGTGTAAAGGGTCATATAAGCGTTGATCTTATCCTGAGTAAGCTCCTTTTGCCAGAATCTTTCGCGGCTTCTTCTCACATACCAGTTGGACATTTCGTCCACAAAATCCTGAAGCGCCTTTGCCGCTTCGGGGATACGGTATTCCGCCAGATTTCCGTCCACGGTCTTTATAAGAGTATTTAATCTCGACAAAAGCCACCTATCCATTACGGGAAGCTTTTCGGGTTCAAGAACGTATTTTCCCGCATCGAAATCATCTATATTGGCGTAAAGCACGAAAAATGCGTAGGTGTTCCAAAGTGTGGAGATATATTTTCTCTGCCCCTCGGTAACCGCCTTGCCGGAAAAACGGTTGGGAAGCCAAGGTGCGCTGTTGGTGTAGAAATACCAGCGTATGGCGTCGGAGCCGTATTTTTCCAAGGCCTCAAACGGATCCACGGTGTTGCCCAGATGCTTGGACATCTTCCGTCCCTCCTCGTCCTGCACCAATCCCAAAACAAGGACGTTTTTATAAGGCGCTTTGTCAAACACAAGAGTGGAGATGGCAAGAAGGGAGTAGAACCATCCTCTTGTCTGATCCACCGCTTCGGAAATAAAGTCGGCAGGGAACTGAGACTCGAAAAGCTCTTTGTTCTCAAAAGGATAGTGATGCTGCGCAAAGGGCATTGAGCCGCTGTCGAACCAGCAGTCTATAACTTCGGGTACGCGGCGCATTTCCTTTCCGCATTCGGGACAGGTTATAGTTACCGCATCAATGTAAGGCTTGTGCAGCTCTATATCGTCGGGACAGTTTTTGCTCATTGATTTCAGCTCTTCTATGCTGCCTATTGAGTGGCGGTGACCGCACTCGCATTCCCAGATATTCAAGGGGGTGCCCCAATAGCGGTTGCGGCTCAAAGCCCAGTCCTGAGCGTTGGCGATCCAGTCGCCGAAGCGGTTTTTGCCCACGCTTTCGGGGATCCAGTTCACGGTCTCGTTATTGGCGATCATTTTTTCCCGCACAGCAGACATTTTGATGAACCAGCTATTTCTCGCGTAGTAGATCAGGGGAGTGTCGCAGCGCCAGCAGAAGGGGTAACTGTGCTCAAAGGGAGGCGCGCTGAACAAAAGTCCTCTTTCCTTAAGGTTTTTGAGAACTTCCTTATCAGCGTCCTTGCAGAAGGTGCCGGCCCACGGGGTCTCCTCGGTCATTTCACCTTTTGCGTCCACAAGCTGCACCAACGGGAGACCGTAATTTCTCCCCACATTTGCGTCGTCCTCACCGAAGGCGGGTGCGATATGAACGATACCGGTACCGTCGGTAAGAGTTACGTAACCGTCGCAGGTAACGTACCAACACTTTTCCTTAGGGGAAACAAAATCAAACAATGGCTCATACTCTTTGTATTCAAGCTCTTTTCCCTTGTAACGCTCCAGTATTTCCCAACCCTCTTCAAGAACGGCGGAAACAAGCGCCTCCGCCATATAATAGGTATAATCGCCGCTTTTTACCTTTACATAGGTTTCATCAGGATTTACGCAAAGTGCCACGTTCGAGGGCAGAGTCCACGGAGTGGTTGTCCATGCCAAAAAATAAGCGTCTTCGCCTTTTGCCTTAAATCTTGCAATGGCCGATCTTTCCTTTACGTCCTTGTAGCCCTGCGCCACTTCGTGAGAGGACAGAGGTGTGCCGCAGCGTGGGCAGTAGGGAACTATCTTAAAGCCCTTGTATAAAAGATCTTTTTCCCATATTTGCTTAAGCGCCCACCATTCGGATTCAATAAAATCGTTGTGATAGGTAACGTAAGGGGCGTCCATATCCGCCCAGAAGCCCACGGTACGGGAAAAGTCTTCCCACATTCCCTTGTACTTCCATACGCTTTCCTTACATTCTTTTATAAAAGGTTCGAGACCGTACTTTTCGATCTGTTCCTTGCCGTCCAGCCCAAGCTTTTTCTCAACCTCAAGCTCGACGGGCAGTCCGTGAGTGTCCCATCCCGCCTTTCTGGGCACGAACGCGCCCTTCATGGCGTGATAGCGGGGGATCATATCCTTGAAAGCGCGTGTTTCCACGTGTCCGATATGGGGCTTTCCGTTGGCGGTGGGGGGACCGTCGTAAAACACGTAGGAGCGGTCGTCCTTGTGAACCTCCATGGATTTTTCAAAGATGTGATTGTCGTTCCAGAATTTTTCAACTTTCTTTTCCCGCTCCACCGGGGAGAGGGAAGGATTTACTTTTTCGTACATTGTTTTCTTCCTTTCGTTATTTATATGAATTTATTTTTACAGTTTTTTTATGGGAAAAAACATATAATTTTTTCCCGTTGACGGACAGGTAAAATCCTGCACCGCCCCCGCAAGCGGTATGTTGTTTTCTTTAAGATAATTCATCACCTCCGTAAAAGTGTTTTCGTTTTCACACTCGGTGACAATATACTCATAAGCGGGTATCACCCATTTTCTCCATCCTTCGGGAGCCTCCGCACCGTCAAGACATTCCGCTCCCGCAAGATAAAGCCCGCGTCTGAAATCCTCCCATGGTCTGAAAGAACGGGAAAAGTCGGACATCGCTCCCCAGATCCCGCATATACTGCCGTTTTCGTCTTTTTTGACAAGCTGCTCTATCTCGCCGAAATGTGAATTTGCGTCATCCCATAGCTTTTGTATAAATCCCTCGCCGCTGTGGGTAGAACCTTCTTTTCCGATAACAATAAAGGCATTTTTTTTGATTTTTTCGATTTTCATATAATTGGCTCCTCTTATTTTAATGGCATTCCCGTATACCGTAGAATCAGGTTTTTTGCTTCTTCCGAATCGGTTATATCTCCGCTGATACTTACTTTTCCGAAGCGCTTGGCGGAAAGGAACAGTATTTCGGGTTCGGTACCTTCCGTCACCTGATAACGAAATGCGGAGATAAAATTTTCACAGTTGGTATTGCTTACTACAATAAATTTTTTTCTTACCGAAAGGTATTTTTCAAGGCGGGGGTAATTTTTCTGAAAATAACACTGGCTCCTTTCGTTAAAGGAGAAGTAAAGCGAGCAGGGGTAATCGCAGTAATTTGGCACTATAAAAAAGGCCAGATCGCTTTCGGTTGCCGCTTCGTAAATATCGTAAACCGAATCTTTTATATAGGGGCAGTTCTCCGCTCTTTGAAAGCAATCGTAACCGCATTTTCCGCAAGGGTTAATATAAAAATTGGAAAAATCAAACATCCGAACGCAATCGTCAAACCGTTTGCTTATCAGCTCCGCTATTTTGGCACAGTTACCTTCGGAGCGGCCGCTGAAGGATATTACACTTACTTTCATGTTGTTTTTAATTCCCTTATAAATTATTTTTTCTTTTTTTAGTGAAAAAACCCCCTGCCCCGAATAACGGGACAAGGAGCACTTGTAACCACCCATTAAACCATTCCGACAAACGGCTTTCCTTAACGCGGAAAAGACGGCGGGACTTAATCGGAAAACCTTTCAGTCTGCAACTACAAAGTGATGTTCGGTATAAGCTTACCGCTGCCGCGTTCACACCCTCTGCGGCTCTCTGGGAGTTTCTGCTTTAACCTACTGTCTTTGTCTCTGTTTTTATGTGTTGATGTTGATATTAAAATTACATATATGATAACACTTTTTTCGATTGTTGTCAAGAGGCAGTTTGTTTAATTTTTGTTTTTACCGCAATAAATAACAAACTGAGGGAATTGCTAAGCAATTCCGAGATTCAGAGAAGAATTTTTATCCCCCGCTGAACCGGGAAATGAAGAGATTTTGTATAACCCCTTGCCGCCCGCCATGCTGCGGTTATAAATCCTTTTCCTTTTTTTCCAGGTATTCCGCAATTGTTCCCAAAAATACCTCTCCGTATCTCGTCAGCTTAGCGTCGCCCACTCCGCTCACATTTAAAAACTCTTCCTCTGTAAGCGGCTTCTTTTTTGCCATATCCTCCAGCGCGGCGTTGGAAAAGACCATATAAGCGGGCAGTCTCGCTTTTGCCGCTTCCTTTGTTCGTACCTCTTTCAGCCTTTGCAGCAGACCGTCGTCAATGACGCCGTAATCGGAGCTTTTTAACCGTATTATTTCCGCTTCATGACCGGATAATACCCCATAACCGGAAGCGTAAATTTCGGAAGCTTCGGGAATTTCGGATCCGCCGTAATATTCTCCTACATCATTCCTCTTCACCGGCACCTTTACGGTTATTCTGTCCCTGTTTTTTACCGCGTTATGTCCTTTTTCGGTAATGGAAATATTTCGGTATTCCTCGTCGTTGCGGCTTAAATATCCTAACATCACAAGGGTGTTTATTGTTTCGGCGACGCTTTTACGTTTACGCCCCGCCATTATTCCGTAGGTGGAGAGTGCTGAAAGACCGAACTTTTCCGTTCGGCTGTTTTCTTTTCCCACAAGGACGTCGCTTATGGCGCCGGCTGCAAATTTTATTCCTCTTTGGCTCAATCTGAAAACGCAGCTTATTATCTTCTGCGCATCTTCGGTTATATCCTCCTCTCTAAACTCGGCGCCGCAATTGGAGCAGCCCGAACAGCTTACGCACTTTTCCCCGAAATATCCCAAAAGAAAAGCCCTCAGACATTCGTTTGTGCTGCAATATTCAACCATGGCGTTAAGGCGCTTTCTGTCCATAGCTTTTGCTTCTCTGAGCTGTTGAGGAGTAAGCTCCTCTCCAGACATATTGTCAATAAAAAATTCGGCGGTTTTTACATCGCCGGGACAGTACAAAAGCACGCAGTCCGCCGCCGTACCGTCGCGCCCCGCTCTCCCCGCTTCCTGATAGTAGGCTTCGGGGCTTTTGGGCATACTGTAATGAATGACAAAGCCGACGTTTGACTTGTCTATTCCCATTCCGAAGGCGTTTGTGGCAGCCATTATCCTAACCCGATCGTATATAAAATCCTCTTGGCTCTCCATTCGGTCGATGTCGCTCATGCCCGCGTGATACATAACCGCCGGCACTCCGTTTGCTTTACATAAGCCGCATACCAATTCCGTCTGTTTTCTCGTAGAGCAGTATATAATACCGCTTCGGTCGGAAAACCTTTCGAGAAGTCTCATAAGCGTTGCGGGCTTATCCTTGCCGGGAACTTTTATTACACTGAAAAACAGGTTGGGACGGTCAAAGCCCGTCATTATTTCCATGGGGTTTACAAGACCCAGCTTGTTTTTTATATCCTCTCTTACTTTATCGGTCGCGGTGGCGGTAAAAGCGCCGACCACCGGACGAATGGGAAGCGAGTCGATAAAGTTTGATATATGCAGGTAGCTGGGACGGAAATCCTGTCCCCATTGGCTTATGCAGTGCGCCTCGTCCACCGTTATCATGGAGATTTTCCCTTTTTGGGCAAAATCGGCAAAGGCTTCGGTCTCAAGTCGTTCGGGGGCTACAAACACAATCTTGTACACCCCGTCCATCGTCATACGCAAAGTTCTGAGATATTCCTCAAAGGAAAGAGAGCTGTTAAGGAAAGCCGCTTTAACGCCGTTTTGCACCAACGACATAGCTTGATCCTTCATAAGAGATATAAGCGGGGAAATAACTACCGTGACTCCTTCCATCATAAGTGCGGGGAGCTGGTAGCAAACGGATTTTCCCGCTCCCGTGGGCATCACGGATAGAAGATCCCTTCCGCTCAAAAGACAGTCCACGGCATTTTCCTGCCCCGGCCTGAACTCGGAATGACCGAATATCTCCTTTAATACTTTCAGCTTGTCCATTTCAACGTATGCCTTTCTTTTTAACTGCCGTTAAAAAATGCCCGGAAACATTTGAAGTTTTTTTCAGCGCAGCTTTTTACCGAACAGCCTTACCCTCGCCGCAAACCGATTCGGACCTTTCATGCCGTCTAAAGTAATCTTTAACAGCCTTGAAACGCTTCCGAAAACCAGAAGCTGCTCTTCCTTGGTAAATTCCGGAGCCGCATCAAACTCCGCCCTTTCAAAAAACGGAACGGCTTCACGGAACACATTGCCGGATTTCAAGGACTTGTCCGCCCTGAAGCCGAATTCCTCCGGAGTCTCTCCCTTCCGACGGTAAATGCCGTTAAATTCCAGAAGCTTAAGAGAAAATTCCATCATTTCTTTTACCGCTTTCCGCGGCTCGCCGCTCTTAAAAAATTTCAATTTACGGTTTTGTTTGTCGTTAAGAGATCTCATTATTCCCGCCGCCGTCATTCCGATTAAAAATAAAGCCAACGGTATACCGAGAATAAAAATCAGCGCTCTGAAAAAATCATAATTCATGATATCGCCATTCCCGCCGCCGCCAAAGGGATCGTCCGGAACCGTTGGAGAAACGGAGGTTTCCGTTTCCTTTTCGGAGGAAGCAGCGGAAGAGGAAGATGAGACGGAAGTGGTATGCGCCGAAGTGGCGGTACCGGTAGCGGCCGTGGTAGATACAGATGTTTCAGCAGCGGAGGAGGAACCTGCCGGAGCATAATCCGACATTCCTCCGCCGGGGGTAGGATCGTAAGGTATCCAGCCCACATTGTCAAAGTACACCTCTACCCATGCGTGAAGATTTTTCTGAAGTATCGTGTACTTATAGCCTTCGGAAGTTTCCGTGCAGTTTTCACCTCCCGCGGTAAAGCCGGTAACATATCTGGCGGGCACTCCGAAGTGCCTGAGAATAAGGCACATGGAGGATGCGTACATTGCGCAGTGTCCAGCCTTGGTGTCAAACAGAAAGTTATGCAGAGGCGAATCGGGACCCGAAAAATTATCGGCGGTGAGAGAATAGCTGAAATCCCCCGACGTAAAATAATTCTGAAGGTAATAGGCAAGGCAGATTCTTGATATAACATCTGTTTTCGCACCGTAGGTAATATTGGCAAACACATCGTTCTGTTCATCGGGAATCTCGTTCAGAAGCCTTGCAACGGCGTTTACCACGGTGCGGTTTTCTTCTTCCGGAACCGAAGTGTAATATTCATACACAAATTTTTCGTACACCGCAAGGTTTTCGTTATATTCGTCCTCATCAACCGACAAAACCGAAAATTCGTCCCCGAAAACGAAGCTGTAGTATGGATTACCAAAAACCGAAACTCCCCCCGATTCCTTTAAAATAGTCATGGGATCTCCGACGGGATACAGAATTACGGTTTCCATAGAGTTTATTTTTCCCTTATCCGCCAATGCGATAAAATCGCCCTTTACGGAAAAGTTTTCGCTTTCCCGAAAGGTGTTGATAAGCGGAGTACCCGCGAAAAGCACCGTGTTCAGTCTTTGAAGGTAGTTTATTTTCACGCTCTGAGTGCCTATAAAAAATTGGTTTTTATAGCCCGGAGCTTTTTCCCGCTCCAGCATTCTGGAAGCGAGGTAATATTCTATTTCGGGGGTATAATCGCCCAACACTTCGTTTATCGGGGTTTGCGGACTGTCAAAATCGGTGTTTTCTATGGTCGTACTGTAATAGGCGATATTGTTATATTTTATATCGGATATGGATTTCCACCGTCTTCCGTCAAACTCATATCCTATATCGCCCCGAAGGAATAACTTGTCTTTTTCCTTGGTGATTACCTCCAAAACGGGAGTGTTGCTGCGGGACGTTTCCTTTGGATTTATGCCGTTGGAAATATTTATGCTTCCTCCGTCTGCGGAAAAAAAGCCTTTATAAGGGGAAGCGTTTATATTTCCGAAAAATTCCGAGCCCCATTCCCCAACGTTCCTTACGGTATCCGAAATTTTTTTCGTTACCCGATCAAGCTTTAAATTACCATCTAGGGGAAAACAGGCGGCGGTTACGGAAATTATAAGCACGGTCGAAACAAACATCACAACGCAGTCCGAAAAATACCTGTTAAAATGAAGGCTGTCGGATTTCAAACGCTTTATCGGAGAAAGCGTTTTGACGCTTTGCCTGTACCGTCTGTCCATAAGAGATATGTTGGCGATTCCTCCGGCCGTCAGGAAATAGCCGGAAGAAAACGCCATTGAAGCGCTCCACATGGCAATAACTCCGGCCGCAAAAATTCCTAAGGATGGTTTGTAGTAAGTATGCTGGGACAGAAATGACGGGAGCACCATTATTGCCAGATATGTAAGTACTATTTCGGGACTGAACCGCCTGTAACAAGCAAAAGCGAACAACATTCCGAATATTGCGCACAGCACAAGCAGAAATGGCAGAGGATTGGGCTGAACGCCTGTATCCTTTATGAGCTTATCCGCGTCTATAATTCTTCCGTCGGCTATTTGCAGAACATATCTGAAAAAGTCCAAGCCCCATTCCAACATTTTTTTCCCCGGAAGCAAAAGTAAGGCAAAGGAAAACAGCAGTACCCTGCCTCTGCCGAACAGCCCGCATAGTATCATATAAAAAACGCAAATCCCGCCCGCGGTTAAAGCTGTCAGAATAGCGGATTCATTCATTTTGAGCATTTCCGAAATATAATACGCTCCGCAAAAGCAGGTTATAAAGGCCAGAAGCGCTTTAGCGGAAAACATACGCGTAAAGCTTCTGTTTTTTTTATGATACGGAAAACTGTAAATGGCAAAATTGTCGTTTTTCTTTTTTTTAATTTTCATTTATACTCCGTTTGGCTTTATCTGACATCAAGGGTCGTCCGAAAAATCGAAAATTCCGCACTCCATTCCTATTGGAACAGTTTCTTATTTTCTCTGTTTTCAAACAATCCGATATTTTCAGAAAAAGTTTAAATTTTTCCGTAAAGCTTTCTTATCGCCTCGTCAATCTCCGCGTCTATATTAAACGGATCAACCTCTGCCACAGCCACGTTTCTTAAGGTATCCAGGTACCTTTTTACCCCCGTTTCCGCTTCACCCAGCAGTAGAATTCTAACTTCGGACAAAGCGGCCAGCTCCTCCGCCAATTTGGCAAGTTCCTTATTACCGTGAGGAGTAACCAGAATAGCCGCGCTTTTTGTGCTGTCGGTGAAATGCCGCTTACAGGAGGAATAAAAGCTCGGCTCACCCTTGTAGTCCTTTACCGTGGCAGCCATGTAAGCCGCATTATACAAGTGGCTCATATGCTCCGTGTTAATATCCGTCATCTGCCCTTTATCCGCGTTATAAAAGGATAGCAGGCTTCCGCAGTCGTTTTTCATATTATAAAGCGCCACTGCCAGAGCAGACTCAAGCACCGCGTCCGTATAAGCCGCTTTTTCTTTTTCCGTTTCCCCGCGGGAAATAAGGTCGCATACTATTACCGCCTGTGAGGACAGATTTTCGGCGTTTTGCCACACCATATAATCGTCCTGCTTTGCGGAGAGCTTCCAGTGGATGTTTCTTACGTCGTCTCCCTCGGCGTATTTTCGCGTAAAGCTTCGTTCGCCTCTGACGGAATTCAGCGCCTGTTTCTCGTTTTCCTCATCGCTTGCCGTGATAAGTCCGCCGACTGCGCTGACGTCTATAATTCGTGGGGTCACCGTTATTTTTTTGTGCAGTCTCAGTTCTTTTTTCAGTCTGAACAGCTTCAAATAATCGTAAAAGTATACCGTATCGAAGGACACATCATATTCTCCCCTGTACTCCGCAGTGTAAGTAAGATTAAGATTCTTAGTCTGAAACGGGGCGAGAGAAAAAATAATCCGTGCGTCTTTTTTTTCCGAAAATCCGGGCATTGAAGCCTTGATATAGGTAGTGGAGGAAGGGAAAATAAAGCGGTTTTTAATAAAGATCCTCACTTTCAGAGGATTATTTTTCTCCACCGTGTCCTCGCTTATATCAAATCTGAAGAAAAAAGCGATTTTCGCCGTAAAAGTAAAAATAAACGAAACTGCGGGCAGCACCGCAAAGGTTATCAGCATTACAGAGGAGAGATGTCCCGCATATGCCTGAGAAAACACCACAGCCGCCGCCAATGCCGCAATGTAAGCGAAACGGTAAACCGCCATTTTACGACCGTTCCTTTCCGAACGGAAACATTATCCCGCTTTTTATGTCTCGTATAACGTCTGACGCGGTAGCTCCCCTTATTTTTGCGTCCTGTTTAAGATGTATTCTATGACTTAAAACGTATGGTATCATAATATTGACGTCCTCCGGCGTAACATAAGCCCTTCCGTTTACCAGCGCCAAAGCCTGCGTACACCTCATAAGCGCCAAGGAAGCTCGGGGGCTTGCGCCAAGCTGTACCGACGGATGCGTTCGCGTGGCGGAGACGAAGTTTACTATGTACTGTCCTATGGAAACGTCCACGTTTACCTGACCCGTAAGCTCCGAAAATTGCTCCAGCTCTTCCGCCGCGCATACCGCTCTTATACTGTCCATCGGCTCGTTTCCGCTTCTGTTGGTAAGTATTTCAAGCTCCTGTGAAACGGTGGGATATCCCATTGTTATTTTCATCATAAAGCGGTCAAGCTGCGCTTCGGGCAGCGGGAAGGTTCCCACAAATCCAAGCTCGTTTTGAGTTGCTATTACCATAAAGGGAGATGGAAGGCGATAGGTAATTCCGTCTACCGTTACGTTTCTTTCCTCCATCGCCTCCAGAAGCGCGGACTGTGTTTTCGGCGAGGTGCGGTTTATCTCATCGGCTAATAGAATGTTGGTCATGGACATTCCCGGTCTGAACTCAAAACGGTTGGTTTCCTTATTAAAAAGGTTGAAGCCCGTTATGTCCGAGGCTGTAACATCGGGGGTAAACTGTGCCCTTTTGAATTCAAGCCCCGTGGCTTTTCCGAGAGCGGTGGCGAGGGTGGTTTTTCCCGTACCCGGAACGTCTTCTATAAGCACATGACCGCCTGCCAGAAGGGCTACTACCAGCAGGGTTATAGCGTTTTTCTTTCCTACAATTACTTTTTCTATTTCATTTATTGTTGCGCTTAGCTTCTGACTGACTTGGCTGCTGCTGATCTCCATTGTTTTTTGTTTCTCCGTTCGGTTTTCTTTTTATTCGTTTTAATTTATTTATAGCAAATATAATTATTGATTTTTAAACATCATGGATTTAATTATATCATATTTCTTCAGTAAAATCAAGACTGCGTCGGAAACTGTAAACAAATTGTAATAATTTGACGAGGCTTTTTGAAGCGCAAGATGACCGTTTATACTAATCTTTGATCAAGGTATAGACAAATAATACGGATGATCAAAGATTAGCGTTTACTTTGATCGGGAATCAGTATTATACTAATAACCATTTTGACACAGGATAAAATCATAGTCAAAATGGTTA
>CAJUFF010000076.1 GCA_910585505.1 uncultured Ruminiclostridium sp.
AATTAGTCGCTTCGCTCCTATTTGTTTATCTTTTTATTGGATTGCTATAGTATTAATAAGCGGGTTTTTTACGGCTTGACAAATAAATGTCCCCCGACTTCTAAGAGGCGGGGGACATTCGTCAACTGTTATATTATTCAGAGAATTTATAAGTATCAATAACCATTCCGTTGACATTTTCTTATTTAAGCTGCGGTAAATTTCGACAGAATATTTTCCGCATTCTCCTGAGACTTAGCGGTAACGGTTATAACGCACATATACTGTCCCGCTTTCTTATAAGTCTGACATTCGTAAAGCTTTACTCCAGAAACGTCAAGAGATATTTTTACACAAGGAAGTTCCGTTCCGGCAAAGGTAATCTTTGTCTGCTCCAGATTATCTACCGTAAACTGAGCTTCAAGCTGGGTTTTTAACTCGGAAATTGAAGCGTCTATATATCCCTGTTCGTCAAGAGAGGTATTATTGGATATTTCCAGATTTTCAAAAAGAACATTTACGTTTTCATTGTCGGCGTTGGCAACATACATATCGTAAACAATACCCGTATTTGTGAAAGCCTTGTCTGTCTGTTCCTTTGAAAAATCGGTGATACCCGACGCAGCAGCAAGATCTTCATCGGAAAAATATGTCCATCCCTCTCCGAAATCCGCATTTATTGATACCATATCATTGGAATATACGGTACCTTCAACCTTTCCGTGAGAAAATTCTACCTTTTCCACGGGTGTTGAACAAGCCGAGAAAAGCATGGCGACAGATAAAGCCACCGCGGCCAAAGCTGATTTTGTTGTTTTCTTTTTTTTCTTTTCCTTTCATTGGTCATATTTTTTACAAGATGTATTTTATCACTTTGACGTTTAAATGTCAATTGTAATAACACTCTTTTATTTATTGTTTTAAAAAAAATCTGCGTATTATACAATATTGAAGTATTTATAGGGATAAAGATTGTTATATTTGAAATTTTTATATATTGCTGCTATTTGCCCAAAAAAATCAAAAAAACGGAAACAAATCTGACCTTTTAACTTTGAAAATCTAAGTTGTTTTTTAAGACAACACCGCGCAAAGACCGCGCTGCGCTCTTTGCCGCGCATCTGCACGACAATCTTTACGCGGCATTGCCTTAAAATATAAAATTAAAAAAATATTTTATTAAAAAGAATTTCACATTATGAAAACTTTTCTCTTTTTTTTAAAGTGGCCGTGCTTACATTGGTTACATATACGCAGTCGTCACATACCACGAAGCTTTTGGGCATATCAAGGCTTACATAATAAATTCCTCCGCTTTTCTGACAGCCGCTTAAATAATCATTTACGCTTCTTACAACGGAGGTTTTTTCAATATCAAATATTCCTATTATATCATTTTTATGAACGGCAACATCGCTGCCCAATGAAATATACATAATTATAACCGTTTCTTCTTAAAGCGCAGCTTTTATAAGCTGCCGGAATTGAAAAGCAATTTCAAGGTTTATTTGTATAAATAAATATGAAAAATATTTTCAGTTTATTCTTTTAAACTCACCTTTTTCAGCTTTCCATCTGAAAGAGTTTTCTATGTCCTCAAAATCATTATTATTACATCCGGTAATAAAAACCTGTGAATTTACTATATATTTTAAAATAAACTCCCGTCTGCGGTCATCCAATTCGCTTAGAACATCGTCTAAAATTATAACCGGAGATTCTCCCCATTTTTCGGCGAACATTTCCGCCTGCGCCAAACGAAGGGCGACGGCAACGCTTCTTACCTGTCCCTGACTTGCATAATCCTTTGCCTTTTTTCCGTTTATTCTAAATTCTATATCATCTCTGTGGACTCCTACCAATGTGTGTCCCACTATTATTTCTTTTTCAAGGTGTTTTTTTAGCTGTTCAAGATAAATATTGTATATTCCTTCGGTATCCGAAAGGTCAAAATCCGTATCCCCGATTATGGAGCTTTGATATTTCATCTCAAGTATTTCTCCAGCTCCGTTTAACTCTCCGTAATATTTGCGGGTATATTTACTTAATATCTGAAAATATTTCAGCCTTCCGCACATTACGTTCACTCCCGCCTTAGCCAGCTCCTCGTTCCATACGGAAAGCTGCACAAGCTGATCTCCGGTGAGATTTCTGTCCGTTATTTTAGACAAAAAGGTGTTTTTTTGCTTTAAAGCCCGAAGATAAACAGAGATTCTCTCGTGATGTATTTTATTCATCATATCTGCGGTTTCGTCGGTAAGCTCTCTTCTTTTATCTGGATTTCCTTTTACGGTATAAAGATCTTCGGGTATAAACACTATTGTTTTCAACTGTGGGTATAATTTTAAAGCTTCCTTATATGGAACAGAATTTATTTTTCTTATTATTTTTCCTCCGGATATCTTACAGCTTATAAAATTTTTCTTTTCCTTATATTTATCCGAAAAAAAGGATATTTCTATTTCGCACGCGGCTTTTTCCTTTTGTTCATATTTTTCCGGAAGCAGTTCGGTGGCTTTTGAAGTTCGGAAGCTTTTTTCAACCGCTACGCAGATTGATTCCATAAGGTTGGTTTTTCCCTGAGCGTTTCTGCCGCTTATTATGTTGGTTTTATCGGAAAATAAAAAATTAGCTTCCTTTATATTACGGAAATTTTTGATTTTTAAATCGGTTATTTTCATATTTTCTTCCCCGCTCCGCGGTATTTTTCAAATATCCGTTTGTCTTTTTCGCAACGGGTTTTTACTTTACAACGCAAACATAAACCTTTCCTTCAACCTCAACTTTTTCTCCTCCCTTAAGTTTTTTTCCTCTCATCATACAAACCTCTCCGTTGACCTTAACCAAGCCTTCGGATATAATTCTTTTAGCCATTCCTCCGGTTTCGGCCGCCGAGGAAAATTTCAAAAATTGTTCAAGCTTTATAAAAGGGGGGATTACCTCTATAACTTCTTCCTCTGTCATTTATATTTTCCTTTCCTATTGATTAAAGCGCAGCTTAGAACCTGTCCACATAAGAATGGTGCGTGGATTTTTGAGCAGATTTTGCCGGGGACAAGGCAAAATTTTGCAGGCTTGCTGTCGCAAGTCAAGAAATTTTAACGCAGTCATCGGTAAAATCTGCCAAAAAGACGCATGCCAATTCCTATGTGGACAGATTCTTATAATAACCCGTTCCAACATAAACGATTTGCTGATTTTCGCGCGGATTTATCTTATTCTTTGGATTTTACGGGCATTACAAGATAGGTAAAATCATCGCCGGATACCGGTACTATTTTTATCGGTGAAAGAGGGGAGGTAAACTGAAGCTTTACCTCGTCGCACTCGGAGTACCTTAAAGCGTCCATCATATATCTGGCGTTAAAGGCTATTTCCATTCTGCTGTTAGGATAATCAATCTTAATATTCTCGTGGATCGAACCTAAATTAGTGCTGCAATTTACCGTGAGCTTATCGTTTTCAAAAACGCATTTTACCGGACTTTTAAATTTTTCCGTGAGAAGCAGTACTCTGTCGAGAGAGGAGGCGAAAGCGGCGGCTTTTACCACTGCTTCGGTGGATGGGGTAAACTCGGTAAATCTGCGGAAGTCTATGAAATCTCCGTCGAGAATCCTTGTAAAGGTAATATAATCGTCTCTGTTAAATCCTACCTGACTCTTATCTATCAATACGGTTATGTCCTTTCCCGTATCCTCGTCGGAAAGTATACGCAAAAGTTCATTTAAAACTTTGGTAGGAACAACGAAGGATAGGTCGTTATATTCGATTTTTTCCATTCTCATGGCTATTCTTACGCCGTCTACTGCTACCATACTGAACACATTATCCCTTACCTCGAAGAGAACGCCTGTAAGAATGGGCTTAAGGTCATTCTGTGCAACGGAAAATACGGTTTGCTTTATCATGCTTTTGAGTATATTTTCCTTGATATTAAAACTTACGGCAAGGCTCATTTCGGGGAGGTTGGGATAATTGTTTCCGGAAACTCCCACAAGCTTGAATTCGACTGTGCCGCATTTGATTGTTACTTTTGTTTCTTCCTCGCAGGTAAGCTCTATTGGAAATCCGGATGGCATTTTTTTCAGCATATCCGCCAGAAGCTTTGCGTTAAGCACTACTTCTCCATCTTCTTCGGCAGAGATAACAGGAATCATATTTTTAATACCGCTGTCCAGATCGTAGCCTGTTACGGTTATAACATTGTTTTTAAGGTTAATAAGGATTCCTTCGAGAGCGGGAATAGAAGAATGAGAGGCGGTTACTTTTGAGGCGTTGATGACGGCGTCTGATAATAAATTTCTGTCTGCGGTAAACTTCATTTTATTTTTTCCTTTCCTTCGTTTAGTAGACGGTTTTTAAAAAAATATGTTAATAATGACACTTCGGTTTATCGTTACAATCTTTTATTTCATCAAACTGTGTTATTACGGGTTTTCCATCTGCGTCAATCAGCGGTGTAAGACCCCCGGCACTTCCGGTGGAGTGATACATATAATTTACGCCTGTTACAACATCTACCCATATTTCAGTAACATTTACAGCACCTTGTGCATACGTTTTTACAAAACGATTCATAAGTATTCCTCCTGAAGAAATTATATTTATTTATAAGTTGTTTTTACAACTTATCATATTTTAACTTTTTAATTAACCTTTAATTTTCAACAATACAATTTTTTTTCAGTAAATTTTATTCACAAATCGAAAAGAAGATATATATTTTCTTTTTTTATTATAGGGGTTGTGGAAAGTGGGGAAATGATGGAAAATGATTTTTTGTGCGCGGATTTATGAATTGTTAAATGTTGGTTGAAAAAACGGTAAAAGGTTTAATCTTTTTTTCTTTTAACTTTTTAACTTGTGGGTGTTGAGGGATTGTTGAAAACTTCGTGGAAAATGTTGAAAAGTTAAAATGTTTTAGTTTTTATATTTCGTTTGAAATGTTCTTGATAAGATCTTCGATAGTGGCTCTGTAATTAGGATCTTTTTTTATAATTCCTTTAACCTTGTTTATTGCGTAAACTACGGTGGAATGATCTCTTTTTCCGAACTCCTCGCCAATTGCCGTATATGAAAGACCCGTTATCTGGTTTATAAGATACATTGCCACCTGTCTTGCCGAGGAAATCTGATTGTTTCTTCTCGGGCCTATCATTTCCTCAGGCGTTACACTATATATATGACTTACTTCGTTAATTATCCTTTCAACGGTAACGGGAACCGGCTGCTGATCAGTAAGAACGTCTTTAATTACATTCTGCGCCATTGAAACCGTGGGAGATACGCCGGTCACCAAAGTGAGCGCGTTCATTTTTATAATCGCGCCCTCTAACTGTCGTATGTTTTTCTTAAGCTTGTCCGCCATATATTCCGTAACATTCTGAGGTATGTGCATATTAAGCAGCTCCGCTTTGCGCTTTATAATGGCGAGTCTTGTTTCAAATTCCGGAGTGCTTATATCCGCTAAAAGACCCCACTCAAAGCGGGTGAGAAGTCTTTCTTCAATATCGTTTATTTCTTTCGGGGGGCGATCGGAGGTAAGTATTATCTGCTTGTTTTTCTGGTGCAGCTCGTTGAAGGTGTGGAAAAGCTCGGTCTGACTCTCTTTTTTGCCGCTGAAAAACTGTACGTCGTCCACAAGAAGCATATCGCAGTTTCTGTACTTGTTTTTAAATTCGTCGTTTGTGTTGTATTTAAGTGAGTTTACGAATTCGGTAACGAAATTTTCGGCGGATACGTACAGCACTTTAAAGCTCGGATTGTTTTGCTCGGCTTGATTTTTTACCGCGCAAAGAAGGTGGGTTTTTCCGAGTCCGGGCTCGCTGTATATAAATAAAGGGTTATACTGTCCGGTTTGACCTTGAGCTATGGATTTGCATGCGGAATAAGCCAATCTGTTGCTGTCTCCCACAATGAAGGTGTCGAAGGTGTGATTGTAATTGCTGTTTGCGAGAGTGCTCTCCAGCTTTTTGGTCATATCCACGTCGTCTTCAAGCTCCGGTATTGGGTCGCAGAATTTAAGCCTTTGTTCGGGAGTGAGATCTCCCGGAGTAAGTATGTCTATTTCCACTTCAAAGCCCAATATCTCGTAAAACTGTGTTTTGAACATATTCACATAGTTTTCGTTTATGATGGTTTTTTCGTAGGGATTATTGACATACAGCACCACTCTGTTGTTGTTGAGCTTTATGGGCTTTATCGGATCAATAAAAAGCTTTTTTGCTGTATCGGTGATGGGAAGATTTTCCTTCATAAGATCGAAGATATCGGCAAAAGAATTCATAAATTTTACATTCCTCTCTTAAGGATAACGATTGTGGTGATTTTCATACCAACTTAAAATACTAATCCAACTGTTTTAATAGGGATTAGTATCAGTCGTGGTTTTATGATAATAAAAATTTTAAAAGCACTTCGTCACACAGGGAGATAATACCATAAACACTGAAAATCAGACAAATTTCCAATATAATTTTAACATAAAGGAGAATTTTTTTCAAGTGAGGTGGAAGAAAAAATATAATAATTTATATTGAATTTTTTGTATAAAACGGTGAAAAGTTTTTATAAAGAATTTGCGAGGTTTGGTTAATTTGATATTTGAATTTCTGTATTCTTTATTATATTGAAAAAGTTTGCGGTTTTTACTTGGATTGCTGTAAAAATTTTTTAAAATTTTTACATTTTCTTTACCAATTTTCACTTTTTATATGTTATAATATATACACTTATAAAAAGGAGAGAAAACATGGAAGAGGATTTTTTAAAGGAAGAATATCTGAAAAACGGTCTTTCCGACAGTCAAATAAACCTTCGTATAAAGGACGGCCGCGTTAACGGCGAACAGGAAAGCAATACCAAAAGCATCAAGCACATAGTTACCGAAAATATTTTTACTTTTTTCAACCTGCTTAATATAGGCTTGGGATTTTTGATATTTCTTACCGGCTCTTATAAAAATTGTCTTTTTTTAGGAGTTATTTTTTTTAACACAGTAATAGGTATAGTCCAGGAAATAAGAGCAAAAAAAGTAGTTGACAAGCTCAGCCTTGTTTCCGCGCCTAAAGCGGTTGTTTTAAGAAACGGAGAGAAAAAGGAAATAAGCACGGCCGAAATAGTAAAGGACGATCTTATGATTTTAAGCTCCGGTCGTCAGATCTGTTCCGACTGTATTCTTGTCGAAGGTGAATGCGAGGTAAACGAAAGTCTTATTACCGGTGAAAGCGACCCGGTTCTGAAAAAAATCGGCGATGAAATGATGTCTGGAAGCTTTGTGATTTCGGGAAAGGTAAAGGCGAGAGTTCACAGAGTGGGAAAGGAAAACTTTGCCTCGAAAATAACCGCCGGAGCCAAATATCTTAAAAAAAATAACAGCGTTATGCTTAAAGCGCTGGACACTATAATAAAGGTGCTGGCGGTGTGTATCGTTCCCGTGGCCATTGGGCTGTTTGTGAATTCCATCATTATTTCGGAACAGCCTACTAATCGCGCAATAGTAAGTACCGCGGCGGCGCTTATCGGTATGATACCCGAGGGACTGTATCTTCTTACAAGCGTGGTTATGGCGGTAAGCACAATCAGACTGGCGGCGCACAAGACTCTGGCTCAGGATATGTACTGCACGGAAACATTAGCCAGAGTGGATACCCTTTGTCTTGACAAAACCGGTACCATTACCGAGGGCAGAATGAGGGTTGAAGGGGTTGAACTGTTTGAAAAGAATTTTCCAATTGACAAGGCTTTAGCAAGCTTTACGGAGGTTATGGGAGACGATAATCCCACCTTTAACGCGGTAAAAGAGAGATGGGGAGCAAATAAGAATAGCGCTTCCGATAATAAAGAAAAAACAGATGTTGTATCAAAACTTATAAAAACCGTTCCTTTTTCCTCAGCAAGAAAATGGAGCGCGGCGGAGTTTAAAGAAGGAAGTCTCGTATTCGGGGCTCCGGAATTTGTTCTTAAAGAAGAATACGAAAAGGTTAAGGAAAAATGTGAGACCGCTCAGAATGAGGGACTAAGAGTCCTTACCTTGGCTTTTTCAAAGGAAGGCTTAAGTGAAGGAAAGCTTCCGGATCGGCTTAATGTCGCGGCGCTTTTATTTATAGGCGATATTATAAGAAAGGAAGCGCCGGATACTCTTAAATATTTTGAAAAGCAGGGAGTGGAGATAAAGATTATTTCCGGCGACAATCCCGTAACGGTTTCAAAAATAGCGAATAAGGCAGGGGTTAAAAACGCTTCGCGTACGGTGGATATGTCAATGGTGTCCGACGAAAAAATACCGGAAGCGGCGGAAAAGTATACCGTGTTCGGGCGGGTTTCTCCGGATCAGAAGCTTTTATTGGTAAAAGCGCTCAAGGCCGCGGGTCGTACCGTGGGAATGACGGGAGACGGAGTAAACGATGTGCTGGCGCTTAAAGAAGCGGATTGTTCGATTGCCATGCAGTCCGGCAGCGATGCGGCGAGAAGCGTATCCAATTTAGTGCTTTTAGACAGTAATTTTGCGTCTATGCCATTGGTGGTTGCCGAAGGCAGACGGTCGGTAAACAATCTTCAGAGAAGCGGCACGCTGTTCCTGACAAAAACCATTTATTCCTCTATTTTGGCGTTTATATTTATTTTTATGCCCATTCCTTATCCGTTTCAACCTATTCAGCTTACTCTTATAAGCACCTTGTCAATAGGTACTCCGAGCTTTCTTTTGGCGCTTCAGTCAAATACGGACATTATTAAGGGCGGGTTTATAAGAAACATTATGCGCACTTCTTTGCCGCAAGGCATCGCAACGGCGCTTTGCGTTATAATTTCCGCCGTTGTCTGTGAATGTCTTAATTTTTCCACGGAGGTTATGTCTACGGTTACCACTTACGCGGTTACTGCGGTAAGCTTTTTTACGGTATCAAGAGTTCTTAAGCCAGTTAAGCCTTGGAAAATCGGAATGATGGCCGTTCTGATGGGCGCGTTTGTTGGGGCGGCGATTATTTTGCCCGAAATTTTCGGTTTATATCCCCTTGGTCTGATGGGATACGGGGTGACCATACTTACGTCCGCGGTGGGAATTGAAACGAGTCTTCTTGTAAGCAAAATTTCCGACAGGCTTTTGGATATAATGATAAGGGCGTTTATACAGGTCAGAAAGCCGTTCAGGGCAGTTAAAAGAAAAATTATGCGATTATTTAAAGAAAAAGGAAAAAATTGATATGGAAAGAAAAAACGTTTATATTTTTTCGGATGGGGCTTGTTCGGGAAATCCTGGCCCCGGAGGGTACGGAGTGATATTAAGGTGTGAAGGTAAGGAAAAGGAAATATCGGGCGGAGAAGCACACACTACCAATAACCGAATGGAACTTACGGGGGTTATAAAAGGTTTGGAGGCTCTTAAGTTTCCCTGTGACGTTATATTGCAGACGGACTCAAAATATGTGGTTGACGGTATAGAAAGGGGCTGGGCCGTAAGCTGGAGGAAAAACGGGTGGATAAAAAGCGATAAAAAGCCCGCCCTGAACAGCGATCTGTGGGGCAGGCTTCTTGAGCTTGTTGAAATTCATAATGTAAAGTTTACATGGATAAAGGGACACGCGGGGCATGAGGAAAATGAGAGATGCGACAGATTGGCGGTGATGGAAAGAGATAAGCTTTTAAAATAGGGAAATAGAAGATTTAAGACAACACCGCACATGGAAATTTTTATCATAGAGTTATTGCTTTTTTCCGATTTTTTTTATTATACATTATTGCGGCAGTAAATTCAATGTTGTGTTGTATATTTATATATATATAAAACAATTTCCACAAAAATTTTTCATAACCATTGCAATTTTAAAAAAAATGTGATATAATTGTAAATAATAGCAAAAACGGATCAAAAATATCAGTATTTACTTTTAATATATTTTTTATATTACGGAGGATTTAGCTTTGGTACGTGTAACTGTCGACCAGAATAAGTGTATAGGTTGTAACGCCTGTATAAGAGCCTGTCCAGTGCCTTCTGCCAATAAGATGGAAAACGGTAAGGTACAGTGCGTTTACGATGAATGTATTCGATGCGGAGAGTGCATAAAGGCCTGCCCACACGGAGCGAGAGATTATACTGACGATCTCGATGTGCTGCTGGATCTGATGAAGGGAGGAAACGTTTCGGTTATCGTTGCCCCCGCCATTAAATCCGCCTTTGACGGAAGTTGGCGTCATGTACTTAAATGGCTTAAGAACAACGGCGTACGTGAGATTTACGACGGAGCTTTCGGAGCGGATATCTGCACATATATGCATATTGAATATTTAAAGTCCCATCCGGGTACGAAAGTTGTATCCCAGCCGTGTGCCGCAATAGTAAATTATGCCGAGAAGCATAAAAGTGATTTGCTTCCAAAACTTTCTCCGGTACAGAGTCCGTTGCTATGTTCCGCAATATACATAAGAAAGTATCTTAAGAATGACGATATTCTTATCGGACTTACTCCTTGTCTTGCCAAGGGGGACGAGTTTGTCAATACCGAAATAATTTCCCATAACGTTACTTTCAGAAAATTAGGAGATTTCTTTAAGGCAAATAAGATAATTTTTGAAAACGGTTACTGTGATTTTGAATTTACTGGAACCCGTGGATATGACGGAGCGTTTTATCCGCTGCCGGGCGGTCTTAAGGACTGCCTTCAGGTATATCAGCCCGGGCTCAACGTTATGACTTCCGAGGGCGCTTCGAAGGTATACGATGATCTTGACGAATATCTTAAAACTCCAACTACGAAGCTTCCCGTAGTTTACGACATATTGTCATGTGAATTTGGATGCAGCTCCGGAGCGGGTTCGAGAGAAAATTTGAGTTCTTTCAGCGCAAATGATATTATGTCCAGTGCTAAGAGATGGACGGAAAAAAATTCACTTAAAAAACGTCTTCATGCCAATCTGTTCAAGACTTTGAAGCTGGAGGATTTTTTAAGGACTTACGAAAACCGCGCCACCACTACGCCTCCTACCGAGAAGGAGTTGGACGAGATATTCAACCGTATGGGAAAATATACCGACGAAGAAAGATCACTGAACTGTCACGCCTGCGGTTACAGTAGTTGCCGTCATATGGCGTTATCCATTCATATCGGCAATAATGTTCCCGAAAACTGCATAGTATTTGAAAAGAAGAATATCAACAAGCTTAAGGAAGAAGTTGAACTCGAACACAGTCAGCTTTCCGCTTCGGTACAGGAGATCAAGGAAGAACTTAAAACCCTTCAGGAGAAGGTTGGACCTATTGCCACTCATTCCAGTGAGAATAAGGACAAAAATGAGCTTATTGTAGACGAAATGAAGGCGCTTCAGAAGAGTATTGTGAATATCAACCGTGCGGTTGACGATATTATAGGTTCAGCCGAAAAAATCAGCACCGGAATCGGAGGTTACAATAAAATTCTTAAGGATATCAAGAATATTGCGGAACAGACCAATATTTTGGCTATTAACGCTTCCATTGAGGCTGCCAACATAGGTGCGGCGGGCAAAGGATTTGCGGTTGTCGCGGACGAGATACGCACTTTGGCGGTGAGGTCGGATGAGACCGTTAAGCGCGCAGAAGAGCATACAAAGACCATATCCCGCAATCTTGAAAGCATCAACAGCAGTGTTGAAGATATTGCCAAACGTGTTGAGGGTACGAACGATACCGCCAATGCTACGTTGCAGTCTGTTAACGAGATGAGTCAGAGTACCACAGATATCAGCAACAGTGTTAACGATGTGTTTACGGTTGTTGAGGAAATCCATGCAAGTGTTACAAGTATAACGGGTTAATTGTAGCAAATAAATTTTATAACTGTTATCATATCAATTATCTTTTAATATCTGGTTAGTATAAAATAAAATCCCTCGGGCGAATAAGCCTTGAGGGATTTTTTATTTTATCTTATAAAGTTGGTGCGTATTACGGTTTCCCGTTCGGGGAAGGTTATTCCTTTTTCTTTTCCCGCTTCAATGCACTTAAGCAGCCACGCCATATTGTTGGCTAAAGTACGCATTGTTTGAAAGCCTTCTTCGTCCTGCTTTACTTCTTCCGGGGTGTTTCCGTGTACTTGATTCCAGTATTGGGAGGCGACAATGGGCATACAATTTATGGTGAAATATTTGTTTAATTGGTCGAATGTGGAGGAAGCGCCGCCTCTCCGGCAACTTACTATTGCGGCGGCGGGCTTACCTTCGAGCTTGCTTCCGCCGGAATAAAAAGCTCTGTCCATAAATGATGTTAAGGAACCGCTGGCGGCGGCGTAGTGAACGGGGGAACCGAAAATAAAGCCGTTGGCGGATTCGGCTTTTTCGAGAAATTCAGCTACCTTGTCCGTATTAAAGCATTGTCCGTTTTTTTTGCAGGAGCCGCAGCCTATACAGCCTTGTATGGGTTTGTTTCCCAATTGGAATATTTCGGTTTCTATTCCGTTTTTAATCAGAGTAGATTCGATTTCGGAAAGGGCGGTGTAGGTGCAGCCTTTTTCGCGGGGACTGCCGTTTATCAGGATTACTTTCATTTTATGTCCTCCTTGGAGTTGTTATTGTTTCGATTGATACCGATTTTTAATCAAGTTGTAGATTTGGTTAAAGATTGAACCCTAATCTAATCTTTGATCATCTTTATTATTTTGTCTATACCTTGATCAAAGATTGTAGCAATCCAAAAAAAGTTTAAACAAAATTACAACAGTGCAAAAACAAACAGTCTTTGGGGGCGTTGCCCCCATCCTTTGGACTCCCCTGCTTCCCTTTCGGACTCCGA
>CAJUFF010000077.1 GCA_910585505.1 uncultured Ruminiclostridium sp.
GCGTATGCGCGGCAAAGCGCGCAGCGCGGTCTTTGCGCGGTGTTGCCTTAAATATCTGTTGACGAAAAAGTCTTTTTAGCGATATCTTAAGCACAAAATCCTTGCGACGTAGAGTTTGTTCACAAAATGAAATGGGAAACAATGACTTTTAATGTATTTGAAATGGGAACGGAAAAGAACGTTCAGCACGCGTTTGATGTTCTGAGCGACGGCGGAGTTGTCATAGAAGAAATTCATGAGGCGCCATGGAACAAATGCTGTGCCACAGTCATTGATAAATACGGCGTGTGCTGGTGGCTTGCTATTTAATACCAAATCCTTTTTAAACCGATGTAATACCATAGTTTAAAAAGAAATTGCACCCGAAACACTAATCCCACAATTCTAAAATTGATTAACTATAATAAGATGAGCACTGCAAGTCGGAATCGGAAAAGAGAATATGAAATTAGTATTTATATTGGGAGATGCGGCAGTCGGTAAAATGACAGTTGGACAAGCTCTTATGAAAATCACAAATTTGCGTCTGGAAAGAAATGCGATCGAAAATCGGCTGAAATTCAAACCATCTAAAAGAAACATATCCGACTCAAACCAACGACTTATAGACGATGACAAAAAATACAGATGTGTAAGCTATGAAGATGAAATACCGTTTGAAAATTATCTCAGAATTGATAATTCCGATAAATCTCCTGATGAAGTAGCACCACTTATAAAAAAACTTTCAGATTATAAATTTCAATTTTTCGGGCTGTTATTTATTATTGATAACTGCCCGATTTTATATTTTAAAAATATCAGCATAAAATTTAAAAAACGGTACCGCATCTTTAGTACGGTACCGTTTGTCAGGTAAAAAATAAATTTAAAAAAGCTTGACATTTTTATAAAAAAGAGTATAATTTAAAACATAGGTTTTAAAACGTATGATTTAGTTAGAAAGGAACAAAATGCCGCCAAAATCAAAATTTACCAGAGAACAAATAATTGCCGCCGCCTTGGAGATCGCCTCCCAACAAGATATCTCCTGTGTTACCGCAAGGGCGGTGGGCAAAAAACTGAACAGCTCCGCGCGACCTATCTTCACAGTTTTCAAAAATATGGAGGAGGTTACAGGGGAGGTAAAAAAAGCCGCAAGGGAAATGTATAACGAATATGTCAAAGAAGGCCTTAAAGAGGAAATTCATTTTAAGGGCGTGGGAAAGGCATATATAAAGTTTGCTGTTGAACAGCCCAAGCTTTTTCGGCTTCTCTTTATGTCGGAAACCGACCGCAGCGACGCCATAAGCGTGCTTCCGGTAATAGACGATAACTATGACAATATATTATCGTCCATAACCGAGCAATATGGGCTTCCTGCGAAGGACGCTCTATCACTGTACAGTCATTTATGGGTGTATACTCACGGAATAGCCTCTCTTTGCGCGACAAAAACCGTTAAATTCAGCGAGGAAGAGATTAGCGGTATGCTTACGGAGGTTTTTGTCAGCATTCTTATTAAAAAGAAGTCCGAAATCAACGAAAGGAACAAAGCAGATGATAAAAGTTGAAAACATCGTAAAGTCCTACGGAAAAAAGGAAAATAAACAAACGATTCTCAAAAACATCTCACTTGAAATAAAGGACGGAGATCTTGTAGTGATATTAGGAGCTTCGGGATCCGGAAAATCCACGCTCCTAAATGTATTATCAGGTCTCGAACGTCCCGACAGCGGAAAAATAAGCTACGAACAAAGAGAAATCACTTCCCTTTCCGACAATGAACTTACCGAGTTCCGCAAAAGCAATACGGGATTTATTTTTCAGCAGTACTATCTTCTTCCAAATATGACCGCAGAAAAAAACGTTAAAATGGGAGCGGAGCTTGCGGATAACAAAAACTACGGCGAGATAATAAAAGCGGTGGGTCTGGAGGAAAAAAAGCACAAGTATCCATCCGAGCTCAGCGGCGGAGAACAGCAAAGGGTGTCCATAGCACGAGCACTGGCAAAAAAACCGAATGTGCTTTTTATGGACGAACCCACCGGAGCGCTTGACGAAAACACAGGGCGCTCGGTTCTTGAATATATACTGCGGCTTCACAAAGAAAAGAAATTTACCGCCGTAATGGTGACTCACAACGCCAATATTGCCGAAACGGCAAATACAGTCATAAAAATGCAAAGCGGAAAGATCGGCGAGATTTCCACCAATGAAAATCCCAAAAGCGCTTTTGAAATAGGTTGGTAATAAAGAGAGGAAAGAAAATAATGGTAATAAGTATTAAAAATGCCGTCAAGCTTGTGGGAATTACGATAATGTGCTTCTGCGCGGCGTTTGTCTGCAATTTGTTTTTAAATTTCAATATAGATGTTATGCGAATAGAAAGCGAATTAACCGCCGAGTATCAGAAAATATTTTACGACGCCGTCACGGCTACCGGAAAAGTTGTATCCTCGCTCAGCGGCGGATGCCTGCTCATAACTTCGATTGTTATGCTGATTTTTTACATAAAGCAGTACATAAATTCTCATTCAAAGGAATTGGGCATATTAAAAGCGTTAGGTTACTCAAATTTGAAAATTTCCAAAGATTTTTGGATTTTTGGATTAAGCGTTTTTGTAGGAACTATAATGGGATACTTCTTATCATTTCTGCTTATGCCTATGTTTTATGAAAAGCAGAATGAAGAGGGTATACTTCCGGAAATAAGCATTCATATAAACTTGATTCTGCTTTTGCTTCTGGTAATATTGCCTTCGGTGATATTCGCGGTTTTATCGATTACATTCGCATTTATTAAACTTAAAAGACCCGTCATGAAGCTTCTTAAAGAAATACCGGATATCAAGATAAAAAAATTTACCGAAAAAGACGCTCGGTCAAAAAAGGAGATGCCTTTTCTGACCGAGCTGAGAAAAGCTACTTTAAAAAGCAAAAAAACGCTTGTTTTTCTTATTGCTTTCGCATCATTCTGCTTTTCCTCAATGATGCAGATGTCATTTAGTATGGATGAGCTGGCAAGCGAAATATTTGCGATAATGATATTTATGATAGGAATAACTTTATCCTTCACTACACTGTTTCTGGGGATTTCCACTGTAATAAACGCAAACGGAAAAACAATTGCAATGCTTAAGGTTGAAGGTTACAATACAAGACAATGTGAAAGTGCGATTTTCGGAGGATACCGCCCAATATCCTACATAGGCTTCGCCATTGGCACCTTATATCAATACATGCTGCTTAAAATAATGATTGAAGCGGTGTTTGCCGATTTTGCGGAAATGGGCGGTGAGGTGCCTGAATACGGCTTTGATGTTAAAGCCTTCATCATTTGTCTTATTACGTTTACTGTAATCTATGAGCTTATGATGAGATACTGCGGAGGTAAGATAAAAAAATGTCCCATAAAACAGATAATGGAAAGCGGAGAATAAGAGGATTTTTTTAATATGCATCTTTCCAGATTGCCGCACCTTATATAAGGGCGGCTTTTTTATACCAAATTTTCATATGTCTAAAGACGCATACCAATTCTTACGTGAGCAGGTTCTTATTTATTATTTTTTTCACTGGGCTTTATGTGCGCCTTTACTGTCCCCATCTTCCTCATTTCCCTCCTGCGTCTCAGCAGCGCGGCAAAATTATGCACTCGCAGAATATCGTTTATTTCCGCTCCCACAAATAAAATTATCATACAAATGTAAAGCCAGAGCAAAAAGAAAATTATCGCAGCCAGACTTCCGTAAATATTTGAGCGGCTGGCAAACATATCCATATACAATGAATAAAGCGCCGAAAATCCTACCCAACCAACCGCGCTCACTACCGCGCCCGGAAGTTCATTTCTGAACTTTGTTTTTCGTTCCGGTATTACGGTATACAAAAACATAAAAAAAATCATCAAAAAACCAAAGCTCACCAACCACCTTATTACCCTGACAGCGTTTGCAAGAGAACCTAACGCGGGGACGTACGTCATCAGCAGATTTAGTATCATATTGCCGAAAACCATAAGCAGCAATACCACCACAAGCGCCGCTATAAATCCTACGGTATAAAAAACCGCCGTGGCTCTTAACTGAATATATCCGCGCTTTTCCGTAGTTTTGTATACGGAATTAAGACCGTAGATTATTCCCAAAACACCCTTTGAGCATGACCAAAGAGCAGCGATGGTGGTGATGGAAATAAGAGCGCCGGAACCGGTTTCACCTGCTTCCCTGACTATTCCCTTTAACAGCTCGCCTATAAGCGGAGAAAAAATTTCCATAGTCCAACTTTCGATATTTTCCCCGCTGAAAAAAGGTATATATTTGAGCAAATTAAGAAACAGCATCAGAAACGGAAAAATGGATATGAAAATAAAGAATGCCGATTGTGCGGCGTAAGCTGAAAGATTATCCGAATCAAAGCGTTTTGAGATGCGCTCTACTGCATAAATCAAACTTCCTATCATCTTTTTCGGCTTTTGCATCGGATATCACCTTTCTCTGTTATTTATAACGGTAAAGCGAAATTTTCTCAAAACCGTCAAGCAGCTCCTCAGAAAGACTGAAAGCGGCCTCGACCCCCTTTGCCACACATTCGAGAGGATTATCCGCCACATAGCACGGTGCGCCTATCTTATTCTGGATATATTTATCCAAGCCTTTCAGCAACGCGCCTCCGCCCGTCAGTACAATACCGTTTGCCAATATATCACCTACCAGCTCCGGAGGAGTACGCTCCAACACTGAACGTATTCCTACGGTAATCTCTTCCACATGATCAATAAGCGCTTCATACAAATCCATCTCATTTATCTCAACGCTTTCGGGAAGCCCCCTAAGCAAATTGCGCCCTTTTACCGTCATTTTAACGTCAGCGCTTGGCTCAAATACATTGGCAAGACGAATCTTCGCCTGCTCGGCGGTTTTCTCACCGATAACAAGCTTATATTTTGCGGAAATATATTTTACTATTGATTCGTCAAATTTGGTTCCCGCCAACTTTATGGATGTATCCTTTACTATACCGTTAAATGATGTTATGGCAATATCAGTGGTACCTCCGCCTATATCAACTACCATGGCGCCCTTTGCCTGTGAAATATCAACTCCCGCACCCAGAAGGGCAGCTATAGGCTCTTTTATTATAAATACTTTTCTTGCGCCGGCCGAAAGCGCGGCTTCAATAACAGCACGGTTTTCCACATCGGTAATAAGTGAAGGAACGCACAAAATTATACGCGGTTTAAGCATCATACTGCTGCTCACCTTTTTTATAAAGGCGGAAACCATTGCCTCCGTGGTGACGTTATCGGATATAACACCGTCTTTGAGAGGTTTTACCGCTACTATATATTCCGGAGTCCTTCCTATCATTTTATATGCCTCAGAGCCTACTGCAAGAACCTTTTGCTTTTTTTTATCGTAAGCCACCACGCTCGGCTCGTTTACTACTATTCCCTTCCCCCCAATAGATATAATTGTGTTGGCAGTTCCAAGGTCTATACCTACGTCGACCGACGACATAACGCCACTTCCTTTCAGTTGCTTACGCTTTTAAATATTGTTTTCTTTTATATATTTTATGAGCCTGTCGCGTTTATTAGAGATTTTTCCCTCAATCACCGAGTTGAGCAAAAAATCAAGCGCTTTTCCTATGTCGGCTCCGGTGTATCCGAGATTGAGCATATCATTTCCGTTTACGTCAAGCTCCTTTAAAGAAAAACACTCTTTCTCAGCCAATATTTTTTTTGCCATATATTTCGCTGAATTATAAACGGGAATACGGCTCATAGCCGCGGGAGCTTTGGCAAGATCGTCCGCAATATGAACATTAAGAAGGTCAAAATACGGTTTCTCTCCAAATTTCTTAAGGTGCTTTTTTATCAATACCGGATCGTCGTTCATTACCATATCGTGGCGTTCCACCAGAAAAACGGCCTTTTTTATCGTACCGCTGTCATAATGCAGTCTCTCCAAAGTTTTTTGACAAATATTTCCGCTTACTGAAGCGTGACCCTTAAAATGTCCCTCACCGTTGTAGAATTTATAACAGGCCGGCTTTCCAAGATCATGAAAAAGCATAGTGAGTCTTAAATAAGGTACCGGCTCGATTCCTCCAACAGCCGCTATCGTATGCTCCCATACATCACGGTTATGATAATGTGTATGCTGTTCAAAACCTACACATTTATTTATTTCGGGAATAATTACCGAAAAAACATCATTATATTCTCTGAGTACTTGAGATAAATATTCCGTGTTTCCGCACAAAATCTTTGTAAGTTCGGAGCTTAACCTTTCAGGGGATATTTCATTTAGAAGATCCTTTTTTTTATGAAGCGCATTTTTGGTTCCGATTTCGGGAACAAAACCGTACTGCGCCATAAACCGCAGTGCGCGCATTATTCTAAGAGCGTCCTCTTCAAACCGTTTTTCCGCGTTTCCCACACAGCGAAGCTCCATTTTTTCAAGGTCTCCGATACCGTTATAAGGGTCAATTATTACGCCGTCCCGTGAGCAAGCTATGGCGTTTACGGTAAAATCCCGACGCTTCAGATCCTCCTCAAGACTTCGGGTAAAGCTTATATTTTCCGGATGGCGGAAATCCTTATACTCCCCGTCACAGCGAAAAGCGGTAATCTCGGCGGTGCCATATTCGGATACAACGGTAACGGTTCCATGTTTTATTCCCGTTTCCACTATCTTCATATTAAAAAATACCCGTTTTATCTCCTCCGGCATGGCGGAGGTGGTGATATCATAATCAGAAACCGGAAGTCCCATAAGGGGATTGCGCACACACCCCCCAATCCCGTAAGCCTCAAAGCCCGCGTCTTCAAGCTTTTTTAAAATTTCTTCCACAAATTTCGGAAGCTCAAAATTTTTTTTCATTTATGTTGTCTATAAAAGCGCGCTTATAACATATGAACCTGTTTAAAGCGGCAAAGCCTTTTTACCTCAATTTTTTTGCCAATTTGTTGGCTTTTTCGTAAATTTCACACGGTTGTTCACCGATATAGTATTCCCCGTTTTCATAAAGAATCCCGCCATTTACCATAGTAAGCTTAACATTGCTCTTGCTGCCGCTGTACACAAGGTTCTTGCCTATATTGTTAAGCGGCTGCATATTTGGCTGCTCAAGATCAATCAGCACAAGGTCGGCCTTTTTCCCTTCTTTAATGCAGTCGCAGTCGGCGAGTCCCATAGCGAGCGCCCCTCCCTTAACCGCCATTTGCAGTACACCATCGGCATCACAAGCGGAAGCGTCCTTTTCACGAATTTTTTGCAATCCCGTGGTTAAAAACATCTCCCTGAACATATCAAGACAGTTATTGCTTGCCGCACCGTCGGTGCCTATTGCTAAATTAACTCCTTTATCCATCATACGACAGATAGGCGCGATACCGCTGGCGAGCTTGGTATTGGAAGCGGGATTTGTAACGGCCCACATACCGTGACGCTTAAATATATCCATATCATTATCGTCAAAATATACGCAATGAAACCCGCCGCCGCCATAATTAAGCATTCCCAGTTCTTCAAACAGCGCCGTTGGACTCATTCCGTGACGCTCCCTGCACTCTATGGTTTCTTTTTCCGTTTCGCTGTTATGAGTATAAACAGGCTCTTTTAAGCTCTGAGACAGCTTTGCCATCTCTTTCATAAGATCAAGAGAAGCCGTATATTCAGCGTGAAAACCCAATTGATAGGATATAAGCTCGTTATACTTCCCATTGGCAAATTTAAGGTATTCCTTGTGTACACGCTCGGCATTTACAGGGTCTCCGCTTACGGAACCGCACAGCACAAGCCTGAAGCCGGTATCAGCCGCAGCGGCGGCAATGGCGTCGGCAAAAAAATACATATCAAAACAAGATGTAATTCCACTGCTCAGATATTCCATTATACCAAGCTTGGTAAGCAAATATACATCGTCGGGAGTCAGTTTGTCTTCACGCGGGAAAACGCGTTCAAAAAGCCACTCCTGTAAAGGAAGATCGTCTGCATAAGAACGCAGAAAGGTCATTGCGGAATGAGTATGCGCGTTTTTAAAACCCGGTATTATCAAATTTCCCTCACAGTTTATTTCTCTGTCAAAATAGCCACCTTTTTTCTCCTCCCCCACATAGATTATTTTCTCACCGTCGATATGAAGCTCTCCGTTTATTATCGAACAATCGTTTTCGGCGGTCATTATTCTCGCATTATAAAATTTTATTTTCATTTCCGTATAATTTCCTTTCCTGAGCGAACATTGTAAAAAACATCGCCGCTTTTATTGGTATTATTCACTTGATAATTCCCTCGTGAAAAATATTAACCACGGAAGCCTTTATCAACCTTTTAAACAGCGGAGCCGCCTTATCCGCCGCCTCAATTACTTCCTTATGGGTAAGAGGGGTATCGGTAAGTCCACAGCCCAAATTTGCCACACAGCTTATCCCCACAATCTTCATGCCGGCATGGTTAGCGGCGATCGCTTCACAGGCGGTACTCATTCCTATGGCGTCCGCTCCCAGCATACGGCACATTTTCACCTCGGAGGGTGATTCAAAATTTGGCCCCGTAAGCTGTATATAAACCCCCTCGCGCAATTTTATATTAAGCGCCTCGGCAGTCTTTTTGACAATTCCCCTAAGTTCTTTGCTGTATATCTCACTCATATCCGGAAAACGTGTGCCTAAAGAGTCTATGTTGGGTCCTATAAGAGGACTTGGCACAAAATCGGATATCTGGTCGGTTATAAGCATAAAATCTCCCGCGGAAAAATCAGGATTTGCCGCACCGGAAGCATTTGTAAGAAACAAAACCTCCGCACCCATTTTGCACATAAGTCTTGTGGGAAGCACAACGTCGCTCATATTATAACCCTCGTAATAGTGAACCCTTCCCTGCATTATGACCATAGGAACATCATCTATATATCCGAACACAAAACGACCTTTGTGTCCAGGAACAGTAGACAAAGGAAAACCATCAATCTCATTGTAATTTAAAACAGCCCTGACATCAATCTCGTCGGCGAGGGCGCCTAACCCGGAACCCAATATCAACGCCACAGCCGGCTTGAAATCAATTTTGCTCTTAAAGCTGTTAAAACACATTTCAAGCTTTTCTTCGGTCGTCATGGAAATATTATTTTGCGTCATATAAAAAAACCGTCCTTTCAAAAGCATTATTTTACAATGCCATTATTTTTATATTCAGATTTTATTACTTCAAGACCTTCTCTTTTTGCAATTTCCTTAAGCTCATTCTTATTTTGATACATTTTTTTATCCGCAAGCTTTTGTACCTCTCGGAGCGTAAGATATTGATCCGAAAATTCACTGCTGTAAAACTCCGCTCCGTAGGCAATTTGAAGTAAAAACCTGTGCGAATCATCGGAATTGTATTCGTCAATAGCCATCTCAAATTTTAAAATTGCCTCGTTACAAAGTTTAAAAGCATTTTCACAACAAACAACCGCAACAAATTCGTCGCCGCCCGTGCGGTACACGCTTCCTACTCCGCCAAAACATTTGTTTATCATTGCCGATCCGTCCGTTATCAGCTTATCGCCCATTTCATGGCCAAGTGTATCATTTATGGTTTTAAGATTGTTTATATCAAATTGTACTATTCCTATTGACTTGTAATTTACCTTTACTACTTCAAGGTGATTAAGCTTTTTTTTAAACGCGGCAATATTTCCGACTCCCGTAAGCCCGTCCGTAAACGCGATTTTTCCCATTTTTTCTGCCTCGTTGCTAAGCTCAAAAGCTTTGGAAAAGCTAAACATACTCATAACAAGCACCTAGATAATAAAAAACAGACAGGAAAAAACAAATATTATGGGTATTGAACTTCCCGAACCGAAAACAAACTGAGCTGCAATCATTCCGAGGAATACCAGATATATTGCGATAAATGAAAAATCCGTGCTTCTTTTTTCATTATTTTTATTTAAATCAAATATAAGTACGCCTAAAATTAACAGAAGCTGCACCAACATGGAAATATCCGCTATAATCCTTGTGCGATAAATATTCGCTGCACCCGATATTCCGAGAATATAAATTGCAGCGATAACGACGGCCTGAATTACCGACGCGACCTGCAATATCCTGTCCGAAACTCGAAATTTCGTATTTTCCATAAAAAAAAGAATAAAAGGCATAAACATAGTGACATAGGCAAGACACCTTATTATACATAATGAGTCCGCACCTACTATCTCCAACGAGGAAAGCAAAATGCTTCCCGAAATTGAGTAAACGGAAGCCAAAACCGCAAAAGCGCCGGCATAATGTACTCCATGGAGAGACACGTCTTTTCTGAAAGCGAAATAGAACATAATTAGTATAATTCCCATGCAAAACAAAGCAATACACAAAACAATACCCAAAAGATCGCTTCTGAACACCGTGCTAATAATTTCACCGGAAGATCCCAAAATCACATTTCTTATTCCGTAAAGCTCGCTATCACAAATAAATTTAACATCAATTCTGATAACATCTCCCTTGACAATATCGCCAATACCTGTATAATGAAACTGGGGCGACGCGCCGTCTATGGAAAAAAGCGATTTTTCCATCGGATAAGAATGCTCGTTTGTGGAGTATACCTTATTTTGATTAACAAATATATCAGTATCCGCAAAGGAATTTTTAAATGCAATATAAACGTCATCACAATCTTCTTCCGCCGTATGGAATAAAGAATATCCGTTTTCGGAAACTATTGCGGAAAGCTGAGAAAGATTCTCGATATCTATCTCGACTCCGTTTTCGTTTCGCCATACCACGTTTAAATCAGAATCGTTTTTAACGTCCAAATGCAGTGAAAAGAATATATTGTATGAGCAAACGAAAACAAACGCTGCGGCAACGATTACAAACAGTACCGCAAATATCGGTGATCTGTATTTTCTCATAATTTACAGCGCATCCTTTTTGTTTTTTAAAATTATATCAAGAAGCTCTTTGGGAGAATCCGCTATATATAAAGCGCCGCTGTCCGAAAGCTCCTTTTTTGTACGAAAACCCCATAATACGCCGCATGAATCCACTCCGGCGTTTATCGCGGTTTCCATATCCACGTTGCTGTCCCCAACATAAAGAATGTCTTTTTTATCAGCATCAAACCTGTCAATTACATAATTTACCAAATACGGATCGGGTTTTTTCGGAAAACCGTCTTTTCTTCCGCATACGATACCAATATTGTCTTTAAAAAAGTCCTCTACAAGTTTCACCGAATAAGAATGATCCTTATTGGACACAACGCCCGTTTTAATACCGTTTTTTTTAAGTTCCGAAAGCATTTCGAGTATTCCGTCGTAGGGCTTGGTGTTATCAAAACAATGCGCGCCGTAATAATCCGAAAAAAGACTGTGGACTTTGTTTTCTTCCTGCTCTCCGATATTTTTAGGACATAGCCTTTTTATCAGCACAGGTATACCGTTTCCAACAAAATATTTATAGCTTTCAATATCGTAAGTCTGATAACCGGCAGTGCTTAAAGCGTAATTCCCGGCGGACGCCAAATCCTCCAATGTATTCAATAAGGTGCCGTCCAGATCAAATATTACATACTTGTACATAAAACCACCATTATAATTGATTCATACAAATATAATACCACTAACGGAAAACTTTGTCAACTTTTACGGCAAAAAAATACTTTGTTTTCAAGAATTTTTAAAAAGGGTCTGTAGTATTGCTCGCCACAATGAAATCTTACCGGCAATACTTGCTGCAAATTAAAAATATTTTAAAAAAACCATTGAAAAAAAGTCCGAAATATGTTAAAATTAAATTTGGAAACGTTTGCAAAAAAATTATTTAAGGATACATATACATATGCAGAAAAAAAATATAAATCCGGCCGCTATCCTTGTTCTTGCAGGTTCAATAGCCGTTTTAACATCGGGATGCTACTTTTTTCCCGATGAAGAGCCATTGCTTGAGCCTCCGACTCTCGATGTTTCGGAAGTGGTTTACTATACCTACACCGTTACAAGAAAAGACATAGTAAGCCAGACTATACAAAGCGGATATCTTGTATCCGGCGTTCAATCGGACTGCTTCTTTTCAAAATATACCGGACAGCTAAAAAATATTTACGTAAACCCCGGTGACTTTGTCGAGGAGGGGCAGTTGATCGCCGAAATGAATAACGGCGCTATCGAGCATCTGCTTAAAATACAGCAGCTAAAGGTTGAGCTTGCTCAGCTTAATTATAACAATTCCGGTTCCGCTGCGGACAGGCTTCAGCTTGAAATAGAAAAAAGTACCCTTGATCAGTATCAGGACGAATACGAAGGCGGCCGAGTCTATGCCACAATGACCGGGCAGGTCTCTTATGTAAAAACCTTGAATCCCGGCGACAGCGTGGATCCTTATGATATTATAGTTTCAATAGTTGACCCCGAAAAGCTTTGCGTACGAGCTACTGTCGAAAATTCGGGCAATTTTGCCGTAGACGATCCAGTTACCGTTGAAGTAAACGGCGATATTTACGACGGAATAGTTGTTCGCACTCCGAGGGAAGAGATTGAAGAGGGCGACACCGAGGGCGATAAAGTGTATGTTGA
>CAJUFF010000078.1 GCA_910585505.1 uncultured Ruminiclostridium sp.
GTCGTATTAGTGTTTTGGGTGCAACCCTTTTTAAACTATGGATTTTATCAATAGTTTAAAAAGGGATTGGTATAACTTTTTTGAAAAGGAGCGATTGTTTTATGAACGAAGTAATTGAAAATATTTTATCAAGAAGAAGCGTAAGAGCTTTCAGTGAAAAGAAAATAGCGGAAGAAGATTTGCGTACATTGGTAAAATGCGCTTTATATGCTCCCAACGCGAGAAATCTTCAGACCTGGAGATTTACCGTACTTACCAAAAGAGATGATATAGACGAGTTGGCTTACGAAATCGCAAAAGCGCTTGACAGAACGGGGTACGATATGTACAGACCCGCCGCCCTGATAATCCCTTCAAACAGCGCCGATTCTCCATATGGACGCGACGACAACGCCTGCGCCCTTGAAAACATTTTTCTTGCCGCCCATTCAATGGGAATAGGCTCGGTGTGGATTAACCAGCTTAACGGAATCTGCGGCGAACCCGACGTAAGAAGGCTGCTGACAAGGTTTGAGGTACCGTCCGATCATATTGTTTTCGGCATGGCCGCGTTAGGCTACCCTGCCGAAACACAGACTAAGAAAATCGAAAAAACGGGACAAGTAAAATTTTTCTGAGTATAATCAGACCTCCTCGGAAACTTATGAAGCACCGTCTGACTTACCCTTTTGCTGTCATGCTTTGCCATTTTCCTTGAAATACATACAGTATTTCTGCGGAAAACGGGCTTCGCCTGACAGCAAAATTGCTGCGTCATACGATACTTCATAAGTTTCCGAGGAGGCTATTAAAGATATGGTTTTAATGGACAAACATTTTTAGCACTCTTACGCCGAGAGTGCTAATTTCGTTTTTTTGTCACAAAAGCATAATATTTTTGTCAACAAACAGGTATAATATTATAATCACAAAAGAAAAAGACAACAAAATTAAAAACATGGAAATATAAATAGTATTTGTAATAATTACAAAGCAAATAAACCATGTTTTTAACTGACGGCATTCCAAAGGAGGAATTGATTATGAGTATGCTTACACCGTTTGAAAGAAAAGGCTATGATTTGTTCAACGCTTTTCATGAATTTGAAAATGATTTCTTTAAGGGGAACCAAATCACAAGCTGCAAAACCGATATAAGGGACGAGGGAGACAGGTTCGTACTGGAAAGCGAACTTCCGGGCTTTGAAAAGGAAGACATCAAGCTTGACCTTAACGGCGATTGCCTCACCGTATCCGCTCAACACAGCAAAAGCACCGACGAAAAAGACAAAAAGGGTAGCTATGTACGCAGAGAACGCTCCTATTGTTCTTATCAGAGAAGCTTTAACGTTTCGGAATGCGAGTTGAGTCAGATAGACGCGGAGTATAAAAACGGCGTTTTAACGGTTTCGCTTCCCAAAAAAGAAAAAACCCAGCCTTCGGTAAGAAGATTGGAAATCAAATAATTTTCGGATAACTTTTCATGAGCAGCAATAAATAATACAGAACCGCCGCTGAGGGAACGAAGAAATTCGTGACCGAAAGCGGCGATTCTGTACGCTTCATAACAAGAGAACATATAATACTATAGCAATCCAATAAAAAGATAAACAAATAGGAGCGAAGCGACTAATTGTCCTTTCCGCTTCCCTTTCGGACTCCGAAAGGGAAGTAGGGGAGTCCAAAGGACGGGGGCAACGCCCCCAATGCTTGTGTGTTTTTTGCACTGTTGTAATTTTGTTTAAACTTTTTTTGGATTGCTATAGTATAAAACATAAATTACAATACCTATTTATTTAAATATAAAATAAGCCGCTACCGCCAGAATAAGCGAACCCGCCGCAAGTATCCAATTCCTGCGTATCGTTCTTTGAAGCCTATCCCTGCGCTCTTCCCTGTCAAGCTTTTTCTTCATACGTTCCGCTCCTTTCCCGTCAGGCCGATCGCCCGTGTTTTAACAGTATAAAATTGCTCTTGTCTTTCGTTGGGGCGCAATTGAAATTTCTCTTAAAATAATTCTACCACACTTTTTACAATATTTCAAGTTGACATTTTAAAAAAAATATGGTACAATTTTTATGTAAAAACATATAATGTAATAAGAATTAAAAAAACATATAAAAAGACTATGATCGGTCAGAGTAAAGCGTACCCCGATTCACAGAGAGCCGTGAAAGCTGAAAAGCGGCATTCGGGACGTTTGAAGGTGCGGCCGTGAGTCGGCGGAAAGAAATTTTTTAAAAAATGTCTTTACAAAGTTTATGGTTTATGCGCGGAATATCAGGCGCGGTATTTTGTAAAGACAGATTCCGAGTATTTCCGCCCGTATCCCGCGTTAAGGGCAAAAGCCTTTTTGGTTGAAAAGGGAAATCGGAGTGGAACCGTGACAGAAATGCCGCCTTCGTAAATGAAGGGCGGTTTTTATTTTTTTATGGGAAAGGAGCGATTGTAAGATGTTTGAACAGCTTAAAGCCGAGCTTGACTCTATAATAGAACGCGATCCCGCGGCAAAAAACAGGATAGAGGTATTTCTCCTCTACCCCGGATTCAAGGCCATAAGAGCTTACCGAAAGGCTCACAGACACTACCTGAAAGGACATTTTTTCCGTGCGAGAGCCATATCCCAAAGAGCCCTTAAAAAAACCGGAATAGAAATACATCCGGGAGCCACAATAGGAAAAAATCTTTTTATAGATCACGGGAGCGGTGTGGTTATAGGCGAGACCACCGAAATAGGCGACAACTGCACCATATACCAGGGAGTGACCTTGGGTGGTACTGGAAAAGAAACGGGTAAGAGACACCCAACCCTCGGCAGCAACGTAATGGTCGGAGCGGGCGCGAGAGTACTGGGTCCGTTTAAAGTGGGAAATAACAGCAAGATAGCCGCAAATGCGGTAGTGCTGAGCGAGGTTCCCCCCGACTGCACCGCTGTTGGCGTTCCGGCGAGAATCGTTAAGAGGGACGGAATAAGAGTTGGAGATCTGGATCAGATTCATTTTCCCGACCCTGTTTCACAGGAAATGTGCGGCATAAAGAGAGAACTGGATAAAATACTTGAAGAGATCGAGAACACGGAATCATAAAAACAGACGAAACGAAGCTTTCGGAAAATATTTTCACTAAAAGAAAGGACACGACAATGCTGCTTTATAACACAATGACAAGAAAAAAAGAAGAATTAAGACCGGTAAACGGAAAAAAGGTCAACATTTATGTCTGCGGCCCCACCGTTTACAATTATATCCACGTGGGAAACGCAAGACAGCTCTGCGTTTTCGACACACTCCGCCGATACCTGAAATACAGGGGGTATGATGTGTGCTATATCCAGAATTTCACCGATGTGGACGATAAAATAATAAGAATAGCCAACGAAAAAGGGATATCACCCTCCGACCATGCGGAGGCAATGATAAAGGAATATTTTACCGACGCGAGAGGACTTAACGTAACGGACGCGGACATTCACCCAAAAGCCACAGAAAGCATAGATATGATACTCGACATGGTAAAAAAGCTTATAGATAAAGGCTACGCTTATCAAGCGGGGGGGGACGTATACTTTTCGGCCAATAAATATGCGGAATACGGAAAGCTGTCCCATATGCCCCTTGACGACCTGAGAGCAGGGGCAAGCGAAAGAGTGGGACAGGAAGGCGAACAAAAGCGTGATCCCATGGATTTTGCCGTCTGGAAAGCGGCAAAGGATGGCGAGCCTTACTGGGATTCTCCCTACGGGCACGGGAGACCCGGCTGGCACATAGAATGCAGCGCTATGTCAAGCCACTTTGTCAACGGTACGCTTGACATTCACGGCGGAGGCGCCGACCTTATTTTCCCTCACCATGAAAACGAGATAGCCCAGTCAGAGTGCGCCAACGGCTATCCCCTGGCAAACATCTGGATGCACGGCGGTATGCTCAATGTGGATAACCGCAAAATGAGCAAGTCGAAGGGAAACTTCTTCCTTGTGAGAGAGCTTTCCGAACGTTTCGGATATGAGCCGGTGAGGCTTATGCTTTTACAGGTGCAGTACAGAGTTCAGCTTAATTATACCGAAGAGGTTATGGAAAGTGCGTCGGCTTCTCTCACAAGGCTCAAAAACTGCCGCACGGCACTTAAAAACGCCATTTCCACCGCCAAAGCGGGAGAAGCGGAAGAAGCGGCGCTTAAAACCTGCGAAAACAGAAAGCAACAGTTTATCAAAGCCATGGACGACGATCTTAATACCGCCGACGGTATTACCGCTGTATTTGAACTGGTAAGAGAAATAAACACCGCCGTTTCACGTCCGGAAACCGTAAAGGGAAGCCTTGAGGCCTTTGAAAAAACGTTTGACGAGTTAACCGGAGTATTGGGTATACTTTACGAAAAGGAGGATGAAATACCCGCGCATATCCTCGATCTGGCGGAAAAACGCAGGGATGCGCGAAAAAACAGGGATTTCGCTTTAGCCGACAACATCAGGAATCAAATTATCGCCGAAGGATATATAATAGAAGAAACAAGGCAGGGCACAAATATTAAAAAAGCGTAATTACCCATTTTAACGCGATATTTGCAAAACTAAAAAAATATTGCCTAATTGATACGGTTTTTTCACTTGACTTTAGGACAATTTACCTATATAATATATATGAGACAACACTACCCAATCGACGGCTGACACTGTTATGTATTTGACAGCTGATGCCGCCGGCTCAACAGGACGACAAAAATTATTGGGCGTTTCTTATGCAATGCCTTTTTTTCATAAAAACCGTAACGACTTGAAAGGATACGATAATAGATATGACGTTTAAAAAAAACGCGGCGTTTTTTTCCCTTATCACCGCTTCGGCGCTTTTATTCGGTGGCTGCTCTTTGTTTGGAGGCAATGCAAAAAGTGCGGTTCTGGACTATGATTTCTCCGAAATGGAGCTTATTCAGCTTCAGGAGCCGGAGGAGGGCCGTATGGCGGCGGTAATAAAAACCTCTATGGGCGATATTACAGCGGTGCTTTACCCAGAATATGCTCCGAAGGCGGTACAGAATTTTGTTAACCGCGCCAACGAAGGATATTACGACAACACAAAAATATATGAAAACTACGAAAAACTCTTCGTAGCCACAGGTTCCTCAAACGACGGCGCCACCGGCGCAACAGACGACGGAAAGCTTATTGAAAACGAATACTCGCCTAAGCTATGGCCTTTTAAAGGAGCACTCTGTGCCTATTCCCTCAGTACGGGTTATTTTGACAGCAGGTACTTTTTTTGTAACACATATGAAGAATTTACCGAGGAGCAGATCGCCGATCTGAGAGGCATAAAAAGGGACGGAGAACAGCTTTTCCCCGACGAGTTGGTAGACGCATGGGTGGAACACGGTTCTCTTCCCAATCTTAGCGGGTTCTACACCGTATTCGGTCAGATAGCGGAAGGCATGGACGTACTCGAAAAAATACTGGACGCCGAGTATAATTCCGAGACATATAAACCAATCGACGATATAATCGTCTACAACGTTGAAATAACGGAATATTCTAAATGACAAATTACGGCTTTGCGCGTAATGGGGCGCAAAGATCCTAAAAAGGAGTTATCATGAATAAAATAACAAAAATTGTCTTTGCGGTTTCGGCCGCGTTCTGTCTTACTCTTTCGACAGGCTGTTCAAAGGAAACACCCTTTATGGGAAACACCGTAGAGGCTTCTCTTGAGGAAAACGATATTTTTGCGGTAATCAAAATCAAGGATTACGAGGAAGAAATAACCGTAAAGCTGTTCCCTCAGGTCGCGCCGCAGGCGGTGAAAAAATTTATAGAAACCGCTAATCTTGGATTTTATGACAACAGAACCTTACACCGCGTCGTTAAGGATAAATTAATACAGGGCGGATCTCTTTCCGGAACGGGCTATGACGGAGATGTTTCCGACAAAGAATATTTCGGCACAGAAACAAACAGGTATATGAATCACTATTACGGAGCGGTGTGTATGGCAAAAAACACTAAGGGCAACTACCGTCAATTTTACATAGTAAACAGCAGCGAGCCGGTAAACATTGACGAAATAGCCGCCGAGCTTAAAGCCGATCTTGATAATGAGGAGATAGTCAACGGCCTGCTTCCTGACGACAAAAAATATTATCAGGACTACTACACAAAGCTTAACACTATTCCCGCCGAAGTTAAAGAACGCTATCAACAGGTAGGCGGCATTTACGAATACGACGGAGAGGATACCGTGTTCGGACAGGTAGTGGACGGATGGAACACATTAAAAGCGATAAACGAAGTCGAAACCGCATTCGGAAACGATTCCGATGACACAAGCGGCATTGCGTCAAAGCCAATATCCGATATTGTCATAGAATCGGTGGAAATAATAAGAATTACCCCTGCGGAAACAACAACCGAGGAAAAAACAAGAGCCACGCGCGCCACAAGGGAATCCACGGCGCCGGAAACCACCCCCGTCCCCGAAACTCAGAATATCGTGGAAACACAAGAGACCGATCAGACGCTCGACACCACAGAAACACCTGTGCCCTCGGACACTGCGGCCTAAAGCATATTGTCTGACACTCATCAATATATTGTATGCTGACTCAAACAAAGCCGTAGATATAGAAAAGCAAATAAATCAATTAACTGAATGATGAAAAAATTTTTCTATTAAGGGAATTTGTTGGTTAATATGTAGATTTTTTGAATTTTGCTTTCATTTTTTATTTGTTTATGATATAATATCTTGGTGACATTTTGAAATACTACTAATGTTCAGATGATTCCGAAATTTTTTGCTGAAAAGGGATATTCCGCATATTTCTTTTGATACCGCTTTAAACGTACTTTTAACAAAGTTTTTTATTCAAATTACAAACATGAAAAAAAATATGTCCGAATGATGTTTTCAAAAAACCGTAAAAATTTGCTGTTGCAATAACAATCGGGCAGTACTACTGGCGGCGCAAAAATAAGGGTGCTTCGTGAACCTCAAATAAAACAAGAGGCAGGCATTAAAATTGGATAAATTTATTATAAACGGCGGCAAAAGACTTCAGGGAACCGTAAACATAAGCGGGGCAAAAAACGCCGCGGTGGCTATCATACCCGCTGCGATACTGGCAGACGGTCCCTGTACCCTGTACAATGTTCCGGAAATCAACGATGTATCAATTGACCTCAGAATTCTGACCGAAATGGGCGCCGATGTAAAAATACTCAACAAGAACACTATAAGAGTGGATGCGACTCATATTCGCGATGTGGTCGTTCCCTACGAGATGGCGCGTTCAATGAGAGCGAGCTACTATTTTTTAAGCACCATGCTTAACCGCTTCAACAGAGCAAGGGTGTCAATGCCGGGAGGCTGTGATCTGGGAGACCGCCCCATAGATCAGCATCTTAAATGCTTTAAAGCGCTGGGCGCGGACTACAATATCGAACATGGTATAGTTGACATAAAAGCGGACAAGCTTGTGGGAACTCAGATCTATTTTGACCGCGTAACGGTAGGCGCCACAATCAACGCGATTCTGGCGGCATCCAAAGCCGAAGGGCTTACCATTCTTGAAAACGCCGCAAAGGAGCCCCACATAGTTGATCTCGCCAACTTCCTGAATTCTATGGGCGCCGATATTATGGGCGCCGGCACCGATGTAATAAAAATACGCGGAGTAAATAAGCTCCACGGAACCGAATACACCATTATCCCCGATCAAATAGAAGCGGGAACATATATGATAGCTGCCGCCGCAACAAAGGGAGACGTTATCATAAACAACATAATCCCCAAGCATCTGGAACCTATAACCTCAAAACTCAAAAAAATAGGTGTTGTAATAGAAGAACACGACGAATATTTACGGGTTATAGGCCAGGACAGATACGAAAAAACAACCGTAAAGACAATGCCCCATCCTGGTTTTCCCACGGATATGCAGCCCCAGCTCACCGCTCTTCTCACAATGGCAAAAGGAACCAGCATAGTTACGGAAAGTATGTTTGACAACCGATTCAGGTATGTGGACGAGCTTAGGCGTATGGGAGCGGATATCTCCGTTGACGGAAAGGTAGCTATAATTGAAGGGGTAGAGCATTTGACTGGAGCACCGGTCAAGGCTTCGGATCTCAGAGCGGGTGCCGCGCTTATCATAGCCGGGCTATCCACTGAAGGCACCACGGAAATAGAGGACATTTATCATATAGAACGCGGCTATGAGGATATGGAAATAAAGCTGCGCAATCTCGGCGCGGACATCGTAAAGAGGGTATTTACCGACGGAATGAGAAAAGCGCTTTAAATAATATAAATCGAGAAGCTTCCCAGCGCCGGTTTTGATTTAAAGCCGGCGATTTGGGTGTGTTTTTTAACCATCTTTGATTTAAGGCAATACCGCGCAATGACCGCCTGACGGCGCAATCCACACACACAATCATTGTACGGTGTTGCCTTAAATTTACACTGATTTTCCGGCAAAAGCTAATCTTTTTTGCGGTTGGATGAAAATCAATGTTTATACAATCGCCTTGAGGACTCTGTAACACTCAGTCTGCAATGCGATTGATATCTGTGGTAAGATGACTAAAAAGCAACAAAGGGGCTTCTCGATTTTAAAATGTTTTATTATTTTGATTAATCCGGGACAATAGGCTGTACAAACCCGGCACTCCCAAAAAACAAAAGGAGAATACCGTGAAACTTCTTTCAATATGCAGTTCCAGCAAAGGAAATTCAACTTACATAGGCACCAGGGAAACGGGAATAGCTATCGACATGGGATGCAGCTATAAAGCATTTTGCGAAGGCCTCTCCGCTATCGGTGCGGATATAAGCTCCGTTAAAGCGATTCTTGTGACTCATGAGCATACCGACCATATAAAAGGCCTCCTAACGCTTACAAAACGCACTGATATTCCTATTTATGCCAAAGAACCTACTTTGAATTACCTTTTAAAACACGGCCACGTAACCTCCACAGCTAATCTTAGAAGCACGGGAGATCTGAGGGAGATTGATTTTGACGGAGAAATAACCTGTTTCCCTACCCCACACGATGTGGAAGCCAGCGTAGGGTATCTTTTCGATTTCGGAACACAGAAGCTTGGCTTTGCCACCGACCTTGGTCATATAACCGATGATGTAAGAAAAAATCTTTCGGGATGCCGAACCGTGTTTATCGAGGCAAATTATCAACCGGAAAGACTAAAGGGCAACCCCAATTACCCCTCTTATCTGAAAGCGCGCATTTCCTCCGCCCGCGGGCATCTGTCAAACCCCGATTCGGCGGAATTCTGCGCGGAGCTTGTAAAAAAAGGTACGGTAAACCTTGTTCTCGGACACCTAAGCCAAGAAAACAATACCCCCGAATTAGCTTATATAACAGTAAAAAACAGGCTTCGGGCTGAGGGGCTTGAAACCGAAAGGGATTTTACGCTTAACGTTGCGCCTGTTCATAATAAAGCGGGTGAATATATTTCTTTTTAGAATACAATAAAACCAGTGTTCCGCGTTAAAACGATGCGGTTCCCCGCTATACTGACAAAAATACTGCCCTTTAATTGACATAATACATAAAATTTTTGGCAACCCCATATTTTTTCGGCTTTTCTCTTGACAAAAAGGATTTATTATTGTATGATAAAGATGTATATTTATGTCTTTTGAAAAATTTATAACCATACCATATAAAGCTAATCGGTTTCAAGCGCAGCTTTATACCGAATTTTTAAATGAAAGGACCGTTTAAAATGGGACTGAAGGAAAATTTTTCGCAAGCGGTAAAAGAGCTTACCGGTAATACGAAAGAGGATGACAAAAAAAGAAACGCCCAGGTGGCGGGCTTAAAAAAAGCCCTGGACAACGATCCGTCTTTTTCGGCAAACGACCGCTATACCGAGGAAACAGGCCGTCTTTATTACCGTGATGAAGCCGATCAGTACAACGACCGCGGCGATGGATACCGCCAAGGAAACACCCGCGACGGCGGCAGACCCATTTCGGACAGCGACGGATACCGCGCAGGAAGGGATCGTTATAACGATAATACCAACCGCGACTATTCAAGAGAACGAAACGATGGTTATCGGAACCGTAGCGATTATCGCGAATATGCGGACAGCAGAAACGGCGGTTATAACGACGCTCCGAGGCGCGATGATAATTACGGAGTAAGAAATTACGATTCGCAGCCTACAGATGGAAGAAACGATAATTACGACCGTTCATATGACAGCGGACGGCAAGACCGATACGGCGATTACCCCTATGATGATCGAGGATACAACGGGCAGACTTATGCCGACGATCGCGGTGACGTTTACACAAGACAAGGCTCAAATGCGCCCGACGAAGAACGTCAGAATGACGTTCAGGGAGGATACGGCGGCGCTCCGCGGGACGGCTACAACAGCAGCCAAAGCGCATACGGCAATGCTCCTCAAAGCGGTTATAACAACAATCAGGAGGAAAGCTTTGACAGCCGCGCCTACGACGGCAGACAGAGCGATGGTTACGACCGACGTGACAATCGAAACGTCTCCGGCGCATCCGAACGTAACTATAATGTGCGCAGCTTCAACAACAATCAGCAGCGCTACGACCCCCGCGAAAGGCAGCAGCCACAGAATGGTGACGGCCGAAGATCCTCATATCCCATCGGCAATGTAAGTCAACGTGATTACCGCGACGCTCCCGACAACGAATTAACCGTTATTTCAAGAAACACCATAATTGACGGAAATGTCCGTTCTTTCGCCAATATGAGCATTGACGGTGACGTAAGAGGCGATGTGGAGACCACAAAGGATATAGAGCTTAACGGAAGAATAATAGGCGATATTATTTGCAGCAACGCAAATATGATGGTATCTCAGGTTCAGGGCAATATTCAGCTTAAAGGCGACGTGGAAATAGGAAGAGACACCCTGCTTATCGGCGACCTGAATTCGGGCTTTGCAAAGATAAACGGTAAGGTAAAGGGCAACGTGGAAGTCACCGGAAAGGCGGAATTCAAGGCTGACGCTGTGGTATTCGGGGATATAAGCGCTTCCACCATAACAGTAGACGACGGCGCTATAATTCAGGGATATGTAAGCACCACATTCCTTAACAAGGAGGAAAGCGAAAGGATATTCCCCGAATCCATTGAGATAGGCGATTATTGATATGGAAAAAAGAGCTGCAAGCGAAATAAAAAAAGAATTTATTGAAATATATGAAAAAAAAATCAAGAGAGACGGCGCTGACAAGCTGTTGGATTATCTGTGCCGCTGCGATTTTTTTACCGCTCCCGCCAGTACGCGGTTTCATAGCTGCTATGAGGGCGGACTTGCGCAGCACTCTATAAACGTGTACCACTGTCTTACGGATTATCTTGCAAGGGAAAGGGTAAAGGAGTTGTATAAGCTGAACTTTTCCGAAGAAACCACGGCAATAGTATCTCTGCTTCACGATATCTGTAAGACGGACGTTTACATAAAAGATTTCCGAAATGTAAAAAACGATCAGGGTGTATGGGAAAAGGTTCCCTGTTATAGGTTTGAGGATAATCTCCCTTACGGTCACGGAGAAAAATCCGTTTATATGATAAGCGGATTTATGCGGCTTAGTCGAGACGAAGCTATGGCTATACGTTGGCATATGGGTTTTTCGGGAAGCGAAGACAGCAATATAGTTGGGAGCGCGTTGGAAAAATACCCGTTGGCTTTTGCTATGGCTACGGCGGATATGGAAGCGACGTATTTCCTTGAGGAGTAAGTTACTGAGGTATTTTTAAGCATCTGTAGGTACTATTGACAGAACAGATATAAAAGCTGTAATTCCTATTAGCGATGGAATTACAGCTTTTTTGGAAAATAATACTATTATTAAAGATTTCACCCGAACAATAATCTTTGGTCTTCAAGATCAATTGTCTATATCTCGAAAAAGAGTTACACCTTAAATACTAATATCGGTTTAAAAGACCATTTTATCCACTTTTTAAACCGATATTAGTATTAAATAATACTATTGACAAATTGAAAAAAGTTCACACCCTATCCCCCAACAGCCACTTTATAGTTCCCTTATCTGCCTGACCTACTATTGTATCCGTTACAGTACCTCCGCGGTATACAAGCATAGTTGGTACTTGATTGACCTTAAAGCGATATGCTATGTCCGGCTCGTCGTTAACATTTATTCTGACAATTTTAGCCACACCCTTCATTTCCTCACTTATCTCCTCCAAAGAAGCATAAGCCTTTTTCTCGCGGTCGTGAGAAGACCAGAAATCAATTAAAACGGGAACGCTGCTGTGAAAAATTTCGCTGCTTATGTTATCCTGTGTTACAATTACGGTCGACATATCTGTTAACTTCCTTTCTTTTATTTATTAACAGAGTTAGTATTGCCTGTTTTTCATTTTAATAAACTTTCCCAAGATAAAAATGAACAGTAAAAATTTAAAATTTGGATAAAACACAGGATATGGTATTTTATAATATTATACTAATACTTTGTTATATCCAAAACTTATATAAAACAAAAAAGAATTTTATGCAA
>CAJUFF010000079.1 GCA_910585505.1 uncultured Ruminiclostridium sp.
CCAATTAAAAACCATTTTTCCAATTTTTAATTGGTTAACAGTATTAGTATTAAACAAGTTATAGCTTTATAATAAAAAAATATCGGGAATCAACTCTGTTCATCGATTCCCGATATTTGCTTATATATTCTGCAAAATTATCTTTCAATGCCATCTACGCAAATAAGCAAGAGAAACTTTAAAGATTTTATTTGCTGAAATACCTTACCGCGTTATTATAGCAGATATCCTTCACGATTTCACCAACAAATTCAACCTCGTTGGGATACTCGCCTTCCTCAATCAGAGTACCTAACATATTGCAGAGAATACGCCTGAAATACTCATGTCTCGTATAGGAAAGGAAGCTGCGGCTGTCGGTAAGCATGCCCACAAATTTACTGAGCAGCCCCACCTGTGACAAAGCCATAAGCTGTCTTTCCATTCCGTCCTTCTGATCGTTGAACCACCAGGCGGAGCCGAACTGCATTTTGCCTACCGTGCCGCCTTGTTGGAAGCAGTTGATGATAGCGGCGAGAACCTCGTTATCGCGTGGGTTGAGACAGTAAAGAATGGTTTTGGGCAGCTCGTCGGTACTGTCCAAGGTGTCTAAAAGCATGGAAAGCTTTTTCGCAAAGGTCTGATCCTCTATCGAGTCAAAGCCCGTGTCGGGACCTAAAAGCCTCATATAGCGGGAGGAATTGTTGCGAAGTGCGCCTATGTGATACTGCTGTACCCACCGGAGCCGCGCATACTGCCTGCCTAAGTGCACCAAAATATACCCCTTGTACTGTTCTATCTCGTTTTTGGTGAGATCGTCTCCTGCCAGCGCTTTTTTAAGTATCTTGTCAACCTGTTCCTTTTCGGCGGGCATATACATCACAACGTCAAGAGCATGGTCGGAGCATACGCAGCCTACGCTGTCAAAATATTCGATTCTCTTAGTCAGGGCTTCGCAAAGACCGTCTATTCCGTCTATCTTTACGTCGGCCGCATCGGCCAATTTGGCTATGTAAGGCACAAATGTGGGCAGCTCGATGTTTATCGCCTTGTCGGGTCTGAAAGCCGGAGCAACTTCAACGTCAAAGCTCTTGTCCTCTTTAAGCAGCTTGTGGAAGTGCAGATCGTCAATAGGATCGTCGGTGGTGAACAGCTTCTTTACATTGCCTATTTTTATAAGGGTGCGGGCTGTGAGGGTCTTAAGCTTTTCATTTGCCTTATTGTAAATTGATTCGGCGGTTTTTGGGGAAAGAATTTCTTCAATGCCGAAGAAGCGGCGAAGCTCAAGGTGTGTCCAATGATAGATGGGGTTTCCTATGGCGTAGGGCATTACCTCGGCGTATTTCAGGAATTTTTCATAATCTCCCTTATCCCCTGTTATATAACTTTCGTCAACGCCCATTTCTCGCATTAAGCGCCATTTGTAATGATCGCCCCCAAGCCATGCTTCGGTGATGGAGCCGAATTTTTTGTCATTGTAGATTTCTTCGATGTTCAGGTGACAGTGAAAATCAAAGATAGGCATATCCTTTGCGTAATTGTCGTAGAGAGTTTGCGCCGTTTGGTTTTTCAGCACAAAATCCTTGTCCATAAAGTTTTTCATCGGTATCAGTCCTTTCTTAGTCTTTTACAACGTAACCCCCGTCTTGAATATAGCGATATCCCTTGAATTATATCTTTCATTAACCGTCTGTTTTCCGTCGGCAGTTTCGGCTATCAAATCCACAAGCTGCTCCAGCTTATCCTCAAAGCTTTCCCCAACGGCGATTCCCCCTGCGTCAAAATCTATCCAGTTAGATTTTCTTTTGGCAAGATCGGAGTTGGTGGAAATTTTTATCGTGGGAACAAAACCGCCGAAGGGAGTGCCTCGTCCGGTGGTGAACAAAACCATGTGACAGCCCGCGCTTGCCAGATTCGTCACCGCCACCATATCGTTTCCGGGACCGTTCAACAGATTGAGTCCGTGAGCGGACAGAGCGTCGCCGTCAAAAAGAACGTCGCATACCTCTCCCGAACCGGATTTTTGGGTGCAGCCCAAGGATTTATCCTCCAAGGTGGTGATTCCCCCCGCCTTGTTTCCCGGAGAAGGGTTTTCGTAAACGGGCTGATCGTGTTTCTGATAGTACTCCTTAAAGCCGTTCACCAATTTTACTATTTTATTGAAGATTTTCTCGTCTTTGGCTCTGTCCATAAGAAGCTGTTCCGCTCCGAACATTTCGGGCACCTCGGTCAGTACCGTCGTACCGCCTATGGCGGCCATATAGTCGGATAATCTTCCCACAAGAGGGTTGGCGGTAATTCCCGAAAGCCCGTCGGAGCCGCCGCACTTCAGACCGATTTTAAGGCAGGAAATGTCCTCCTCTGCGCGAACGTCGTTTTTCGCACTGCCGTACAGCTCTTCAAGCAGCCTTACGCCCTCCTCTACCTCGTCCTCCACCTCCTGCGCGATCAGAAAGCGGGTGCGGTCTTGGTCATAATCTCCCAAGGTTTCCTTAAATACGTCCATTCGGTTGTTTTCACAGCCTAAGCCCAATACCAGTACGCCGCCACAGTTGGGGTGCTTTACCATTCTCTGAAGTATCATACGGGTGCGGTTGTGGTCTTCGCCTATCTGGGAGCAGCCGTATGGATGAGTATAAGCAAAAACTCCGTCCACGCCCTCATGGTCGGGGTACTTCTTCAGAAATTCGGAAACGATAAGCTTCGCCTGAGAATTTACGCAGCCCACGGTGGGGATTATCCAAAGCTCGTTTCTGATTCCCACTTCTCCGCTTTTGCGCCTGTATACGCTGACTCTGCGGGATTTGCGTGCGCCTAAATCCTTTGGAGATATTTTGTTGTAGGTATATTCGAGCGTACCGGAAAGATTGGTGGACATATTGTGGCTGTGGATATGCTCGCCCGCTTTTATGTCGGAGGTAGCTTTTCCTATTACTTCCCCGTACTTTATTATTTGTTCGCCATTCTTAATATCCCTTAAGGCGAATTTATGCCCCTTTTCAATATTTTCGGACAGCACCACGCCTTCCGCCTTCTCGCCTTTTTCGAGGGAAACCAAAGCCACTGCCACCGAATCTTCGGGGGAAATTACGATAGTTTTTTTCATAGCAATTATTCCTTTTCAAATCATGTCGGCGAAAAACAAAGATTATTTGCTTATAACGTTGTTTTCGGCGAGAAACTTCCTTAAAGCGTTTCTTTCTCCGTCTATTACAATGCTTTCGATATATTCTCCCACAACGCCGACATTATCATCGTCAGCCGACAGATCCTGTTCCCAGATATCGCTTCGGGAAAGCACCTTCTTCGCTATCTCGGTAAAATCACCAAGCGTCCATACTTCCTTCCAGAAATCAAGATATTCTTGGGAATCATTCAGAGCGATCTGCTCCTCTCCTCTTTTACCGCGGTAAAAAACAATAAGGGAGGCCAAAGAAAATAGGATCCCTTTCGGCGACTTTCCGAATTTTTCACGGTAATCATTGTAAGTTGGAAGAAGGCGTGTTTTAAACTTGGTGGTGGAATTCAGGGCGATGGACATAAGCTCATGACGTATGAACGGATTCATGAAACGTTCTATGACACTGCCTGCGAACGCGTCCATTTCCTCCTTGGGCAGATTTATGGTGGGCTTTATTTCATTGTTTACAAGTCCCCGAACAAACATTCCCACATCCTCGTCCGTTACCGCTTCCCTTACGGTGTCGATTCCACAAAGGTAGGCCACCGGAACCATTGAGGTATGGGAGCCGTTGAGAATTTTCACCTTGCGCTGTTTGTAGGGTGTAATATCGTCGGCAAAGATCACGTTAAGACCCGACTTGTCGGCTGGGAGTCTTTCCTGTACAAAGGGTTCATTTTGAAGCACCCAAAGGTGGAATATCTCGCCCTTAACTATGTTATTGTCGTTATAGCCCGTTTCCTCACAAATTTTCTGTGCCGTATCGCGGGGATAACCGGGAACGATTCTGTCCACGAGGGTTGATGTAAAGTGATTGGCTTCGGTAAGCCAACTTATAAACCCGCCGTCCATCTTGTTTATTTCCGCCAGCTCCTTAAGCACCCTTTTTAACTCGTCTCCGTTATGGTCGATAAGCTCGCAGGGTATTATCGCCAGACCCTTGCTCATATCGCCGTTAAAATGCTCGTATCTCGCCTTTAACAGAGCCAGAAGCTTTCCCGGAAAGCTTTTGGGGCACACGGCAAAGTCGGTATCGGAAGGATCCAAAGCTATTCCCGCCTCGGTGGTATTGGAAACTATTATTTCCAGATCCTCGCTTTTGGCATAGGACAGATACTTGTCGTACTGCTCAAACGGATTTATAAAATCCCGGAGAACGTCGATAACTCTTTTATTCTGTACCTTTTCGCCTTTGTCTATGCCTTCGAGGCAAACGGTGTACAGGCCGTCCTGCTCTTCAAGCTCTTTTACTCTTCCCATGCGCATTGGCTGTACCACCGCCACATCGGAGCTTATCACGCCGCTGTCGTTAAGATTTTGTATGATCCAATCCACAAAGGCTCTTAAAAAATTACCTTCTCCAAACTGCATAATTTTTATGGGTCTTTCGCCTGTTTTAAAATTGGTTCTGTTCAGTTCTTTCATTTCTGTGTTCGATCCTTCCTATTGAAATTTAACATTGTCTTTGGTGCGGTGCTGTTTTATTCTGATAAGACAGACTGTACCTATAACCGCCGACATAAGTCCTATGCCCAGATTGGAGATCAGCATTGCTATACCCAGGCTTTCCGCTCCCATTTCGGGAAAACAGTTTATCATAATCAGCATCGAAGGTATTCTGAATACGAAAAGCCTTGACAGGTTGCAGACCATGGAAAGCTTTGTATACCCTATTCCGTAAATAAGGCCGTTTACCGCCGCGTTTATGCCGAGAGCAATTATGCCTATTCTTTCATAACCGAATATTTTTTCGATAAGAGCCGCCTTTTCGGTGTTTCCGTCGGCAAAATAAAATGAAATATCGCTTTTGAATATCGTAAGTATTATAAATCCTACAGTGGAAATCAAAAGGTTTATGATAAGTGTGCAGAAAAATATTTTTATCATTCTTCCGTAGTATCCCGCACTGAGATTGTAGCTTTCTATTGAGGATTCCGAATCCTCGGTGCAGTTTGAAATGCTGGTAACGCTGCCGCTTATCTGATTGGATACTCCCAGAGCGCCGGGAGCGTCCTCTCCGTAGCCGATGGCTAAGGAATTAACTATAACTTTACCCATGGAAAAGACAAACTTGCCTAAAAACACAGGCACCGACAATGAACATAGCGGCCCGATAAAATCTCTTTTAAAGCGGGTATTCTTTAAAGAATACCGGAAAAGGTAGCGTTTTCTTACGAGCATGACTATGGCGTAGCAGGTTACGGATATATCCGCCAGCAACGTGGACATCGCCACCATATTTGTCCCCATATTAAGTATTGTAACAAAAATCACCGTAAACAAAAGCTTCAGCGACATGGACATTATATTGACGAAAAGTATGTTTACCGTAGCTCCCCTTGCTTTTTCAAGTCCGAGAAATACCGTGTTGAACATTGAAACGCCGATGGACAAAAGCTGTATTCTGAAATAACCCAGACCGCTTTCCGCCATACCTTCGGTGAGTCCCAGCAACAGCAGAATATTTCTCGACAATGGCATCAGTATTGCGACCAAGGCAATACCGCCGCATACGAAGAGAGAAAGAACTGTGTTGGCCGCCTGCTTAGCGGCGTCATATTCGTTCCTTCCGATAAGCCGCGCCACAATTATGGAGCCTCCGGTGGCGAAGCCCGATCCCAAGGCGGTGAACAGATTTTTTATCTGAGAAATCATCACCACCGACGAAAGCGCGTTGTTATCGCTTTTCGCTACAACCAAGGTGTCGATAATTCCGCTCAGATAGGAAAATGCGCCTAACAAAATTAAGGGAAGGGAAATACTCAAAACGACCGCCATAGGCTTGCCGTTAAGGATAAATTCCCTTCTTTTTCGATCCTTCTCACTTACATTTGAAGTATCAGCCATATTATTGCCCCCCAACTAACTCTTGAACATTTTTGCTTGCCCCGCTGCCGAAATACTTATCAGAAACCCTTGAAATATGCGTATATTACTGCGGCTTTTTTCCTCGTCTTTCGGCAGCCGTTAGGATCATAAAAAATTCAAGAGTTAGTTGGGGAAGCAATAAGTAAACTTACTCCTTTAACTTTATTCGCTTTTCCGTTTCCTTATCGAAAAGGTAAACGCTTTCATAGGGAATAGCGAAAACAATGTCGGAATCCATTTCGGGGGAATCGTGGGGATCCACCTTAAGAATAGATTTCACGCCGCTTATGTCCACATAGACGTTGGTGTTGTCGCCCAAAAGCTCGGTAAGCTCAACATTGCAGGCGATTTTATAAGCATTGTCCGTATTTTCCTTACCCATAAGCTTTACCGCTTCGGGACGGAAGCCCAAGGCAACCTGTTTTCCTTCATATTTTTTAAGTACGGCGGGATCGGCTATCCTGTTAAGGTCGACTATATTGCCTTTAATATCAAGCTTTCCGTCCTTAAGGGTCTCCTCGATAAAATTCATGGGAGGCTCGCCGATAAAGCCTGCAACAAACATGTTTACGGGATTGAAGTAAAGAGCGTGAGGTGTGCCCACCTGCTGAACATAGCCCGCCTTCATTACCACTATCCTGTCCGCCATAGTCATAGCTTCGGTCTGGTCGTGGGTTACGTAAATTGTGGTGGCGCCGGTTTCGCGGTGAATCTGCGTGATCTCGGAACGCATGGTTACCCTTTGCTTAGCGTCCAAGTTGGACAATGGCTCGTCCATCAGGAAGATATCCACCTTTCTGATAATTGCCCGGCCTACCGCCACTCTCTGACGCTGTCCTCCTGAAAGGGCGCGGGGTTTTCTGTCAAGATAATCGGTAAGACCTAAAATTTTTGCGGTATTCATTACCTTTTTGTCAATAACGTCCTCGTCCACGCCTTGGAGCATAAGGCCGAAGGCTAAGTTATCGTATACGGACATATGGGGATAAAGGGCATAGCTCTGAAAAACCATAGCGACGCCGCGCTCGCGCGGTCCCTTTTCATTGGCTCTTTCGCCGTCAATAAGAAAATCGCCCTTACTGATATTTTCAAGACCCGCGATCATACGAAGAGTAGTTGATTTGCCGCAGCCGGAAGAGCCGACGAATACGATAAACTCGCCCTTTTCGATCTCCAGGTTAAAGTCGTGAACTGCGTGGAAGCCGTTGGGATAAATTTTGTTTATGCCTCTTAATGTTAAATATGCCATAACAGTACTCTCACTTTTCTATGGTTTTTTCGGTTATTTCAATTCAAGATTTCCGATATTGTCCATATCGTTAAAGGTCTGGTTTTCTCCGCACATACCCCAGATAAAGGTGTAGTTTGAGGTGGCCACGCCGCTGTGGATTGACCAGCTTGGAGAAATTACCGCCTGCTCGTTGTGCATTATGATATGGCGGGTCTCTTCCTTTTGTCCCATCATATGGAAAACAATATTGTCCTCTTCAAGCTCGAAATAGAAGTAAACTTCCATTCTTCTTTCGTGAGTGTGGGAGGGCATTGTGTTCCAGCAGCTTGTTTTGTCAAGCTCGGTCATACCCATTGCAAGCTGGCAGGATTTGCACACTGCGGGGTGAACATACTGATTTATCACACGCTTGTTAAGGTTTTCGGGAGAGCCTAAGGGTACGTGATTCGCCTTTTCCTTGGTGATAAATACCGTAGGGTAGGTCTGATGAGCGGGGCAGGAATTTATATAGAATTTTGCGGGCTTATTTCCGTCGTCGGATTTAAATGAAATTTCCTTTGTGCCCATTCCCACGTAAAGACCGTCCTTATAACCTAACTTGTACTCTGTGCCGTCAAGTGTAACCGTGCCGTTTCCTCCGACATTGATTATTCCCATTTCGCGTCTTTCAAGAAAATAGTCGGTAGCAAGCTCTTTTGCGCTTCCCAGCGCCAACTCCTTGCTTACGGGCATTGCGCCGCCCGCGATTATTCTGTCCTGATGGGAATAGGTCAGTGAAATTTCGTCCTTTACGAATACATTTTCGATAAGGTAGTTTTTCCGTAAAGCGGAGGTGTCATAATGCTTGGAATCATCGGGGTGATTGCTGTATCTGATATCTAATGTCATGATTTGCTCCTTTTTAAGAGATATTTTTGATGGTTTCCTTTATATAAGACACCGCGTAAGGGATATCCTCTCCCATGGTGCCCTCGAATACAAGATTTGCGTCGGGGCATACCTTAATTATCTCCGAAAGTATCTTAGAGTAATCAAATATGCCCTTTCCCACTCCGCACTGCTTCAATGAGCCGTCCTCCGCTATCCTACAGTCCTTAATGTGGAACACGCATATCCTGCCGCCGAAGGTCTGAAGCCCCTCGGCTAAAATATCGTACATTTTGTCAACATTGGATTTGTCCAGATAATTATACAGATCAAAAATAATTTTTATATTATCAGCGCCTATGCTTTTTACCGCACGGTTTAAGGTTTTTACATCATAACACACGTGCCCGAAAGCGCCTTCCATTCCCACGAAAGCGTTCTGCTCTTTCGCAAAGGCACACAGCTCCAAAAAAGTTTCAATTACCTTTTTCAAAGCCTCCTCCGTGCGGTTTTGAGGGTGATAAGTCCATTTATCGCCGTTGTAGGAGCCAGTTTCCGATCCTACGATATTGCAGCCGAAGGAATGACAAAGGGTTAAGTAATCCTTGAATACCGCGATACCGTTCAGTATTTTTTCCTCGTTGGGGTGAACGGGGTTAAAATAAGCGCCTATAAGAGGAACGGACTTGCCGTTTCTTTTAAAACAATCGGAAAAGCTTTCCGCCCGCTCCGCGGTAATGGAGGCGGGCGCGTAAGCCACACAGTCAAGCGCCTTATACGCCACTAACTGAACTCCGTCAAGACCAAGCTCATTAAGTTTCGCGGATATATTTTCCTCGTTTTTCACGCCTAAGTCGTGGGCGCGGATAAAAAGCTTAAACATATTATTTACCTTTTTAATGTGAAAATCTGTACGTCTTTTATGTTGTCAAATCAGCGCTGTACGCGTCCGGAAGCGTCACCGCCGACGAGAGCTTCCACCTCGGCGCGGGTAACTAAGTTGAAATCGCCGGGTATAGTGTGCTTCAGCGCGGAAGCGGCAACGGCGAACTCAAGAGCTGATTTGAAATCCTTTCCGTCGGCGAGACCGCAGATAAGTCCGCCCGCAAAGGAATCACCGCCGCCTACGCGGTCAACGATAGGATGAATGCTGTATTTTCTGGAATGATAGAACTCTCTTGTTTTGCCGTCCATAATGCAGGCGGACCAATCGTTATCGGAAGCGGAATGGCTTTCGCGGAGGGAAGAAATGATGTATTTGAAACCGAATTTGTCAGCCATCTGATTAAAGATATCAACATAGCCGCCCAATTCCAGTTCGCCTTTTGTTACGTCGGTGTTGCCGGGTTTGAAGCCCAGAACCTTTTCCGCATCCTCCTCGTTTCCTATGCACACGTCCACGTACTGCATAAGATTGGTCATAACCTTTTGCGCCTTTTCGGATGACCAGAGCTTTTTGCGGAAGTTCAGATCCACGGAAACGGTCACGTTGTGCTTTTTCGCGGCTTTAAGGGCAGCCTCGGTAACCTCAGCCGCCAGATCGGAAATGGCGGGGGTTATGCCGGTGAAATGGAACCAGTCGGCGTCCTTGAAAATATCGTCAAAATCAAAGTTTGAGGCGTCGGCCGTGGCAATGGATGAATGGGCTCTGTCGTATACCACGTTGGAGGCTCTCATGGAAGCGCCTGTTTCCAGAAAATAGATACCCAATCTTTCGCCGCACTTGGCAATATGCTTGGTTTCAACGCCGTATTTTCTGAGGGCGGCCACGGCGCAGGCCCCTATGGGGTTGTCGGGAACGGCGGTGACGAATTCCGCCTGATGTCCGTAGTTGGCGAGGGAAACAGCTACGTTGGCTTCGCCGCCGCCGTAGTTGATGTCGAATTCGTCCGCCTGAATGAATTTTTCGTTGTTGGGAGTGGAAAGTCTGAGCATTATTTCGCCCATTGTAACTATTTTTGACATTTTTGTTTTTCTCCTTGTTGAATGTTTGTAATTATAACAATAAACCTGTAAATTACATTTAAACGGCAAATTTATTTGACGTTTACTGTAAAAATATAATGACTGCTTCTATCTCCGAAGCGGCGGCTTCGCCGCTTTTCTTTTTTACTTCTTTTCCACCAAGTGCACGGCAAATCCGCCAAACTCATCTTTAAGATAAACCACAGTCATTCTGCCGTCCGCATCGTACTTTGCCGAATCCATATCAGCCTCAACCCCAAGAGTCTTCAACTGATAAACCGCTCTTCTGACGCTGTTTGTAGCCACCGCAATATGCCCCTTCGTCCCTCTGAACGGCGTTTTCATGCACTCGATATAGCTTCCCGCGAACACGCTGCTGTTACCAACCTTCTGCTCCCAGCCGAACATCTTCGCAAACATTTCCGTAACGTCCTTAGCCTCGTTCTCGTTCTCACAGTTAATTCCCACATGAGCAATCGAAAAGTCGAGCATCTTGTTTACGGCGGTGCGGCAAAGCGCGGTTATTTCCTCCCACTTCCCAGCCTTAATCAGCTTATCGGGAACTATCCAGCTTCCGCCGCAGCAGAGCACTTTTTTAAATCCCAAATAGGTGTTAAGATTGTTTTCGTTTACCCCGCCCGTAGGCATAAACTTCATATTCGCGTAGGGTGCCGAAACCGCTTTAATATAAGGTAGCCCCCCCGCCTGCTCCGCAGGGAAAAACTTGACGAAATCAAGCCCCAGCTCCATGGCTTCCTCAATCTGGCTTCCGTTGGCGACGCCGGGAGCAAAGGGTACGCCCTTGTCAAGACAGTGCTTTACAACCTTGGCGTTAAGTCCGGGAGCTACGCAAAATTTTGCCCCCGCCGCTATCGCTTTGTCGCACTGATCAATTGTAAGGACTGTTCCCGCGCCTACCAGCATATCCGGGAAAGCTTCGGTCATATCCGAAATTACTTTGTCAGCACCCTCGGCGCGGAAGGTCACTTCCGCCGCGTTTATTCCGCCCGCGCGAAGAGCTTTGGCAAGCTCCACCGCTTTTGACGTATCCTCAAGTTTGATGACGGGGATTATGCCCGTACATTCAAGCTGATCCTGAAAGACTTTCATATCCATATCGTTATCCTCCGTTAATTATAATTATCTTCCTAGCCAACCGCCGTCCACCGCAAGGGTAAAGCCGTTTACATAATCGCTGGCGGAGGATGCGAGGAATACCGCCGCGCCCATGATATCGTCGGGAGTGCCCCAACGTCCCGCGGGAATGCGGTCGAGAATGGCCTCGCTTCTGTCCTTATCGGAGCGAAGCGCCTGTGTATTATTGGTAGCCATATATCCGGGAGCAATGGCGTTTACGTTAATTCCGTACTGTGCCCATTCGTTTGCCATAGTCATTGTGATTCCTTTTACGGCGGATTTGCTGGCAGTGTAGCTGGGTACGCGGATACCGCCCTGATAGGAGAGCATACTTGCAACGGAAATAATCTTGCCGCCGCTGTTCTGCTTTAAAAACTGCTTTGCAACCGCCTGAGAGAGGAAGAAGAGGGTGCGCAGATTTACGTTGATAACGCTGTCCCAGTTTTCAACGCCGAAATCTATGGTGTCCTCACGCTTGATAATACCCGCGTTGTTTACGAGAATGTCAATATGGCCGAAGGTATCCAGAGCCTTTTGTATTATTCCCTCGATGGGGTCAAGTGTCGAAAGATCGGCGGTAATAAATTCAAAATTTTCTTTTCCGAGCATTTCCTGAGTTGCCGTACTCGGAACCACCGAAACGCCCAATACCTTTGCTCCTGCTTCCACAAAGGCTTTGGAAAAACCCTGTCCCAAGCCCGTGTCGCTGCCCGTTACAATTGCCACTTTACCGTTCAAGCTGAATTTGTCCAGTATCATAACTGTTTACCTCCGAAATTGTTATTCATTTTTTAGATATAAAATGCGACATTTTCTTATCGCATTATCTAACCTTAATCTTATATCCAAATGCCTAAAAAAGCGAGTGCAAAACCGCTTAAATTTATGGACAAAACGGATATACAATGTTATTTTTTTCACGTATTACTCCCCCAAAATAACTTTTGAAAATTTTATGCGATGAACGTTTGCCGACAGACAAGGAATAAAGCCGCAGGAATATGCGCATATTTCAAAGATTTCCGATGAAGTATTTCGTCAGACGAGCAAGCAGAAAATTCAAGAGTTATTTTGGGGAACAATATTTTATTGTGCCGCAGTAAATGCGTTATACTAAGGCTTGTTTGAAAATAGAGGAAATGACTAATTTTTGACCCAAAATTGTTGGTTTTAAGGAAAAAACGCAGTCAAACCGTCTTTTGACGAGGCTTTTTGACGCGGAAGATGACCGTTTTGGGGCGAAAAGACGGCGTTT
>CAJUFF010000080.1 GCA_910585505.1 uncultured Ruminiclostridium sp.
GGAGAGCATCTGCCTTACAAGCAGAGGGTCACAGGTTCGAGCCCTGTAACTCCCACCAAAAAACAGTCGGACATATACGCTTGTCGGCTGTTTTTTAAGGTATTAATGTTTTTTTATTTCTTTAAGGATCGTTGTTTTGCTTGCTTCGGAATTAATGTCGCAGACTTGCCAAAACGTGTTCCAACTTTGTTCTTTTATCCATTTGTTGACGATTGCGGCAATCGCTTGCCAATCCGGGTAAAAGAAATATTGGCTCGGTAGTTCAGCTGGTTAGAACGCTAGCCTGTCACGCTAGAGGTCGTGGGTTCGAACCCCATCCGAGTCGCCACCGCCGAAAGGCGGCAGCCGTTTCCCCAAAAAAGAGCGGCTGTTCTTAACCCCCCTTTACTTTTATCACCCAATCCTCATCCCATATACAGATGGGATGAGATGCTCCTGTAGCTCAGTTGGTAGAGCAGAGGACTGAAAATCCTCGTGTCGTTGGTTCGATTCCGACCGGAGGCACCACCCCCGCGGTGCAAGCTGCGGGGGACCCAAATGCGAGTGTAGCTCATCTGGTAGAGCGCCACCTTGCCAAGGTGGAGGTAGCGAGTTCGAGCCTCGTAATCCGCTCCAGTAGCTTATTTTAGTTTTTTGGAATATTTTATATATGTTCCGAATAAGCTATACCAAGCTCTTGCAAAAGCGGGGGCAGTGAGATTTTCGTTTTTGTGAACAAAAGTTGCGTATTCACAAAAGCGAAAATCGGCGCTATAGCCAAGTGGTAAGGCGTGGGTCTGCAACACCCTGATCCCCGGTTCAAATCCGGGTGGCGCCTCCAGCTAAATATGACCAAAAAGATATTATGCCCACAAATGGCTGTATAAAGTCATTTGTGGGCATAAATCTTGTAAAAAACAGGATTCACCATCCGCGAATATTTTTGTAACGAAACAGGACTTAATTTAAGATTGCACCCTAAGCCATACTTTTTGATCATCCATATATTTTTCTCTATACCTTCGTCAAAGATTAGTGCTTGTTTGAAAATAGAGGATAGGAGTAATACTAATCCCTTTTTAAAACTGTTGGATTAGTGTTTTGGGGGCAACTCTTTTTAAACTATGGATAAAAAAGGGGTTGGTATAAAAATGATTTTTTTTGATATTGATAATACTTTAATTGATTATGATACTTCTGAAAAAAAAGCTATAATGGAATTGTTTAAGACAAAATATGATATTTTATTAAATGATGAGCAGGTGCAATATTGGCATACTATATCAAAAAAATATTTTGACAGATATTTACATGGTGAACTGAAATTCAAAGAACAAGGGAAAAAACGTTTTTGTGAAATGACGAATTTTTGTAGCAGGAATATTGAAGAAAGAGAAGGTGTGTTGTTATTTTGTGATTATCAATTTTTGTTGGAAAAGAATTGGATACTGTTCAGTGATGTTAATGATGCAATTAAATTATTGAAGGATTTTAGACTTGGAATAATAAGTAACGGGAAATCCAAACAACAAAAATCAAAATTATTATGTACGAATATAGATGACCATTTTGAAATAGAATTATTTTCTGAAGATATTGGAAAAGCAAAACCATGCACGGATATTTTTTGGGAAGCTGTAAGAAAATCGGGTGAAAAGATAAATGATATTATTTATGTGGGAGATAATGTTATTACAGATATAATTCCGTGTGAAAAAATAGGGATAAAAAGTGTACTTATTGATAGAAAAGGTGAAAGTGATTCTTGTCACACTACAATAAATAATTTATGCGATTTAGAGAGACTGGTTAAAAAATGGTTATGATAGAAGGCAGTGCGGTATGTGCGTACTCATTCTAATCTTTGATCAAGGTATAATAATACGAATGATCGATAATTAGTGCTTATACCAATCCAACAGTTTTAAAAGGGATTAGTATTAGGGTGCAATCTTTAAACAAGTTGTAGACTTGATTAAAGATTGCTATCAATTTAGAGAAAGGTCGGTCAGACTCCCCTCCTTTTTTCACGGAACTAAAGAAAGGCTATCTGGTCATGATGCACCGGCAGCATATCGCTGCACTCAAAAAGCTCGACTTTTGTCGGGCTTTTTTACTTACCTAAACGTTAAATCTTTCTTATTGTACATAAACCGCATATGTATTGACAGAAAACATATTATGCCCGCAAACGTCCGTGTAGGTACGTTTGCGGGCATAACTGCCTTTAGCAGAAAATAATCCTTAGTCATCCATATAATTGTCTATACCTTAACCAAAAATTAGTATTGGTTAAGAATTATGTAGGTCATATTTTTACTTTATGTGCAGTTATGATTGTATAGCTATGAGCGTTTACCGTTATTCTGCAATTACCTGCAACCGCATACCAATTTTTTCCGATTCGTTCAATTATTGTGCCTTCAGATAAAATTTGTGTTTTGCACCATTGAACAGGATCCTCCGCTTCAAGCTGTAAATTCCTTTTTATTCTTTCCGCACCCATTTCTGTTGTATGGAGTTTAGCAATATTTTCAATTAAACCGTTCACTTAATTACTCCCTGCTCCAAAATTGCTTTTTCAGTATATATCAATTCGTTTTATCGGAAACACTAACTCGAATTGAGACTTAATTATTTAAACGACTCCGAAATCAGATCCCCTTCATTCAATCCCGCAACTATAACCGTATATCCGTTAACAGTACCTCCTACGGAAACCGGCGTCTGTATTCTGTCACCGTTCTTTATCAGATAGACATATGCGTTTTCTCTGTTTGAAACCGCCCCCATAGGCACCGCGAGAACATTATTCATCTCCCTTGTGGTATAGTTGACGGTAGCCCATCCGGCAACAACAGCGTTCGGAGTTTCCTCCAACATTTTTTCCAGAACATCTGGCTCAAATCCAATAATGACATTTTTACTGCTGTCCGCCGCCACGGGGCCGGTTTTAGCGGATTCAAACAGCATATTTTCTTTGGAATACTTTAGGTCGAACTTATACGCCCCGCTGTTGGGTACGCTTACGATTGTCCCCTCGTAGGTATTTCCCGTTAAAGTAACCGATACCTTTGCACCCAATCTGTATTTGTCCTCTTCTTCTTTTGTAGAGGGAGCGCCTATGTAGGCGTAAATTTCATCGGGATGCGCGATGGAGCAGATATAAGTTCCTTCCTCCAGCTCCTCACCCACGGTAAGCGGAGCGGCGTCGGAAACTACGCAGTCATAGGGGGCTCTGATAGTGTAGCTGTCTATTTGATACTGTATTGAATCAAGCACCGCTTTTTCGTACTCATATTCAAGCTTTGCCGCTTCGGTACCCAAGGCTTGACTGTTCTCATACGCCGCTTGAGTCAGTATTTCCTGCCTACGGTATGTATAGTCCAGAGCCGAGCTGTCCAATACCGCTATAACATCACCCTCTTTAAGCTCCTGAAGCTTTGACAGCTTATAGCTCACCAGATTCGCCCCCGCAGGAGTATACAGCGAATCCGAAAGAGCGTATCCCAGAGCGGCTCCGATATTTTCTCCGGAGGACAGATTCATTCTTCCGACCTCATACGTTTTATAATCCTCATGCTGAACCCCCTCGTAGATGGGGATCTCAATTTCTCCTTCAACTCCGCCGGAACACCCCGACGATAAAAAAAGCCCAAGCGACAGCAAAGCTGCCGTTATCCTTTCAATACGTCCTTTTTTCATATTAAAACTCAAGCCTTTCAATAACCTCAAGGCACATTCTGCCGTTATGATAGGGACATTTCCACGGATCAACAGCGGGCTTGAAATCCGCAGGCGTTCCGTTTTCGTCCACCTGTGAATACCACTCTCCGCCCTCGCGTCTGTCTATGATTTTTTCCTTTATATAATTCCAAACGGAACGGGAAATGTTTTCATATTCGGAATCTCCGTACCGCTGATAAGCGTTGAGAAATCCCACCACGCTTTCCGCCTGTACCCACCATATGCGCCATGTGTTGATTTTGTCGTTTTCTCTCTCGTTAAGAACAGAACCTTCCTTAAAAGCTATGCCGGCTATGTTACGTACTATTTTCCGATTCATTACGGAAATTTTTTCCCTAAGCTTCACAAAATCTTCGGATCCGCCGTCGGCTATAACGTCGCATGCTCTGTCTAAAAGCCATGTGGCTTCGATATCGTGACCGTAGGAATGTATGTCCCCGATTACGTTCATTTCCTTATCAAAGAATACCAGAAGCTTTGAACCGTCCTTGTCATAGATTCTGTCATATGTAAGCTTAAGCTGAAAAATCAGCCTTTCAAGCACTTTTTCGTTTCTTGATACCCTATACAATTCGGTATAGGCCTCGATAAGGTGCAATACCGTATTCATGGTCTTATCCGCCATCAGTCCGTTTTCGGAAAGGGCGTCGTTTTCGATAAGCTCAAACTCCCTGCTCTGTGCCTCCAGATACGCCACGGAGTCAACGCACTTCTTTTCAACGGTTTCAAATATATTAAGCGCCAGCTCAAGGGCTTCCTTGTCTCCGGAAGCGTCATAATAGCTTGACATGGCGTAAATGAAAAATGCCTGACAATAGGTATGCTTCATGGAATCGTTAACCGAGCCGTCGGCGTTCATCATCCAGTAAACACCGCCATATTCCCTGTCGACACAGTGCTTTCGCAAAAATTCAAAGCAGTGGGAAGCTTTATCCAGATACTCCTTTTTTCTGAGCACAAGATAGCAGTTGGAGTAAAACCAAAGTATTCTGGAATGAAGTATGACCCCCTTGGGCGCATTCTTGTCCGTCTTAAGTCCATAGCTTACCAATCCGTAAAATCCGCCTCTTTCATAGTCGCAAAGGGCGTCCCAAAAGGGGATTATATGATTTTCAAGCTCCTTTTGTATTTCCGCTTTCATAAATGCTCCTTATACTGATAATCGTTTTACCTTGATCAAAGATTAGGGCGTATCTGAAAACCAAGCAATTTTGTACAATTTCGCTAAATGCGTGGCGATTTCAAGGAAAAAAGCGGAGAAATACGAGGGTATTTCGAGCATTTTTGACGCAAAAAGCGCCCGCAGTTAGTAGAAATTGTGCAAATTGCGACTTTTCAGATAGCCCATAGTATTAAACCGGTCAGTCAAAAATCTTATTCATAACAAGCCCCGTGGTAAGCTTAGGATAAAAATAAGTGGATTTTTGAGGCATTTTTTCTCCCGCCGCCGCCACATTCTTTATTTCCTCAACCCTCGTGGGATTTAGCAGAAAACAGCAGTTCGCCCTCTGCCCGTCTACCTCCGCGAGAGCCTCGTCGGCGCTCCTTGTGTAGGTGAGATTTATCTGCTTTGCCATATTTTCCTTGTCAATACCGAAAATACGCTCTAAAATCAAGGTGTGGAGTACGCTTACGTCCAGTCCTCGCAGGGCTTCGCTTTTGTCCGGCAGCAATTCGGCCATCACCGAGCAGTCCTTCAGCTTAAGGAGTGTATAATTGTTGTCTCCGATAAACATGACAAAAGCCTTTTCTCCGTTTTTGTAGGCTTCTTCAAGTCCTGTTTCGCCCTTTTCCCTGTTGAGATAAGGGGTAATTTCAAAGTATTCGGAGCATCTTTCACATACGCCTTTATAATCAAAGCTTTTAAGACCGCGCACTATCCTATGAGTGGGGAAAACCGCTAATCCGTCGTTTTCCATATTGACAAGCATCATGGTCACATAATCGCTGCTGCCCGTTTCGTCAAGATTGTCTCTTACGTAGCTCCTGTAATTGAGCGCGGTTTCGTAACGATGATGTCCGTCGGCAATATAAAGCTTCTTATCCGCCATTTTTTCGGCAATGCTTTTTACAATAAAGGGATCGTCCACAATCCACATACGGTGAATCACGTTTTCATCGTCGGAAAATTCACTGTTAGGAGCCTTTTCCGAGGCCTTTTTTATAATATCGAACACCGAACCGTCCTCATCGGTGTATAATGAATATATCTGACTGAAATTACAGCCGGTTGCTTTCATTAAATTAAAACGGTCGGCCTTTGCCTTGGACAGGGTTTCCTCATGAGGCAGGATAATGCCCTTTTCAAAAGGCTCCGCCTTTACCAAAGAGACGAAACCCTTTACTTTATGGCTTTTTCCAAACGCGGAAAACTCCATTTCATAAATATAGATTCCTTCTTTTTCGTCCCGCTTCAGCACGCTGTCGTTAATCCAGCTTCTGAGCGTTCCCGCCGCTTCGCGGTAGGGTGTGATATCCTCTCCCGCTTCGGTAGTGGGAAGCTCCAGCCTTATAATGTTGTATTCGTTTTTTTCGATAAGCTTTTGTCTTTGTTCTCCGCTTACAATATCGTAAGGGGGACAGCAAAGATTTTTTATTTCTCCCGCCTTTTCGGTATAGCGTAAGCCCTTGAAGGGTTTTATTTCCGCCATTCGGTTGTATCCTTTCCTTGCCGCTTTCTCGGTTAAAGCGCTGTTTTTTTGTCTGACACTTTGCTAAAAATCCGTTAATTAAATTGTGCCGTCGGAAATCTCCTCGCTTCCGATGCTTTCAAGAATTTCTTTCAGTTCATTTTCGGGAGTCAGCGTATCGTAATTTTTATGGCTATCGCCGCCGCTTCCGTTTCCACCCATTATCCCGGCGGCGGTAAGATTGGCTTTGATAAGCTCCATAACCCCGTTTATATCTGCATTGGATTTAAGGTCAAGTATAAAACGCGCGTAATCGGCATAAGCCTGTTTATTTTTAAGGTGCTCAAGAAAATCTTTTACCCTTTCAGGATCATCATCGGCAAGAGCGAAAACCGCGTATCTTATAAACGACGCCAGATCATCCGCCGCCGTAAGAACCGCGCTGTCATCCTCAAACAAAGTTCTCCACTCATTGTCCTCCACGGTTCTTTCATACTTGAAGGCGCCCAATACTTCGCCGCTTTCGGGATCAATCCAGAACAGATCCGTATTACCGTTAAGGCTGCCCTGTCCGTATCTGTCAATTTGCTCCCATAAAGCGTCCTCAAAAGTCCCTCCCTCGGAAATAACTCTCAGTATTCTGTCCATCAGCAGCGGAAGCTCGCCCGCTCCTACCGGAACACGGAGGGAGAAAGAATCCCCTTCAAGAATATTTAAATTGTCACGGCATCTCGCCGTATAATCGTCACGTGTAAGGGTTTCCTTTTCTGTTTCGCTGAAACCGAAACGTTCCGCAGCGGAAGTAACGTACATATCGGCGAACGCCGCTTCATTTTTCTTCTCCTCCGCTACGGAAAAGGGAAGAGCCTTTTCTATATCCGAGTAAAATTTTTCCGCGTCCGCTTTTTCAGGTTCTCCTACATTATCGGTAATATCCGCAACATCGTCCTTTGCTTCGGGTACGTCGGGAGTATTGGATATGTCGGTTATATTAAGCCCCAATATGCTTTCGCCGGAGCTTTGGTAAAGTCCCAAAGCCGCGTCGAGCGCCTCCGGACCGCCGAATATTTTTTCCGCGCCGTTTGTGAAAAGATACATGGCAAAAGTGTCGCTGCTTCCTGCCGGACCTACGGTTCCGCTCAGATCAAAGATACCAATTCCGGAGTATGTGCTTACGGATTGTACAAGCGTATCCATCAAAAATACCTCTCATAAATTAAAGTATGAAACAACGATAATTGTTTCTATAAAAACCCGCCAAGCGCGGCTTTGCCGTTTTTTATTCATCGGCTCCGCAGCACTTTTTATACTTCTTTCCGCTTCCGCAGGGGCATGGATCATTTCTGCCCACCTTTTTCGAGGAGGGGGTATTTACGGGCGCGGCGGGCGACGAAGGAGGCGTGGGAGCGGGCTTAAGCACCTGCTGTCTCTGGGGCGGCTCCTCTCTGCGCACCTTTACGGTAAGGATCATTCTCACCGTGTCTTCGCGAATGGAAGCTATCATCTCATCAAACATGGCGAAGCCTTCCAGCCTGTATTCAACTACGGGATCCTTCTGTCCCATGGAGCGGAGATAAATGCCCTGCTTAAGATCGTCCATGGCGTCGATATGGTTCATCCACTTCATATCCACGTTTTTAAGCAGCACAACGCGCTCCACTTCTCTCATAATGTTGGGGGTAATTTCCTGTTCCTTGGCTTCGTAAAGCTCCGCAACACGCTTTTGCAGGAATTCCTCAACCTGAGATTTTTCCAGCTCCTCTCTTTCGCTCTTGGTATATCTGAGATCCTCCGGAGTGGTAATAAATCCCATCAGACTGTCGCGAAGTCCTTCTATATTCCAGTCCTCCGGAAGGTCGCCCTGACAGAACTGATCCACCGTTTCGGTAATATATTCCTTCATCATGGACTTTATGCTTTCGCTTACGTCCTCCCCGTTGAGCACCTTTGCGCGCTGGGAATAAATGGTGGCTCTCTGCTGAGACATAACGTCGTCGAAATCGAGAACGTTTTTGCGTATGGAGTAGTTTCTTCCCTCAATCTTTCTTTGGGAGGATTCTATGGTTCTGGTAAGCACCTTGTTTTCAATGGGCATATCCTCGTCGATACGGAGGGTTTCCATCATGGCCTGTATGCGGTCGCCGCCGAATAATCTCATCAGATCGTCTTCCATTGAGATAAAGAAGCAGCTTTCGCCGGGGTCGCCCTGACGTCCCGCGCGTCCTCTGAGCTGATTGTCGATACGTCTCGACTCGTGACGCTCGGTGCCTAAGATATAAAGTCCTCCCGCTTTTCTTACTTCCTCCGTTTCGGGGGCTATTTCCTCCTTAAATTTATCGTTAAGCTCTTTAAACAGCCGTCTTGCTTCGATTATATTCTCGTCGTCGGTTTCCGAGAAGCCTGTGGCCTCGTTTATCAGCTCGTCGTCTATCTCCATTTTGCGCATTTTCGCCTTTGCCAGATATTCGGGATTGCCGCCCAACATAATATCGGTACCGCGTCCCGCCATATTGGTGGCGATGGTAACCGCGCCCTTTTTACCTGCCTGCGCCACGATTTCGGCTTCTCTCTCATGGTTTTTGGCGTTCAACACCTCGTGTTTAATGCCGGTTCTTTTGAGCATTTTTGACAGAAGCTCAGATTTTTCAATTGAGATCGTACCTACCAAAACGGGCTGCCCCTTTTCGTGGCAGGCCTTTATCTGTTCGATAACGGCGCTGAATTTTCCGTTTTCGGTTTTATACACCTGATCCTGATGATCTTCTCTCACAACGGGCTTATTGGTGGGCACCTCGATAACGTCCAGCTTATATATGCCCCTGAACTCGTCCTCTTCGGTCATGGCGGTACCGGTCATACCAGAAAGCTTGTCGTAAAGGCGGAAGAAATTCTGAAAGGTGATGGTGGCCAAGGTCTTGCTTTCGTTTTTCACCTTTACGCCTTCCTTGGCTTCTATCGCCTGGTGCAGACCCTCGTTAAAGCGTCTGCCGAACATAAGGCGGCCCGTGAACTCGTCTACAATGATTATTTCACCGTCTTTTACCACGTAATCTACGTCAAGGCGCATTATACCGTGAGCCTTTATGGCCTGATTTATATGATGAAGCAATGTCAAATTGTCGGGATCCATAAGGTTCTCCACCCCGAAATGCTGCTCGGCTTTTTTAACGCCGCGGGGAAGAAGCGTGGCGCTTTTTGCCTTTTCGTCAATAAGATAATCGCCGTCGTAATCGTCCTGACTTTCCTTTGAATCGGTCTCTACCATTTTATAAGGCTTTAATGTTACGGCAAACTTATCCGCTTTTTCGTAAAGGTCGGTGGATTTATCTCCGGGGCCGGAAATAATAAGGGGAGTTCTCGCCTCGTCTATGAGAATGGAGTCTACCTCGTCCACGATGGCGAAGTTGTGCTCTCTCTGTACAAGATCCTGTTTTCTTACCACCATGTTGTCGCGGAGGTAATCAAAGCCGAATTCGTTGTTGGTGCCGTATGTGATATCGCTGCTGTAAGCCTTTCTGCGCTGATCGTTGTTTTTTCCGTGAACTATAAGACCTACGGTAAGACCTAAAAATCTGTGGACGCGGCCTATCTGTTCGCTGTCGCGCTTGGCCAGATAGTCGTTTACGGTAACAACGTGGACGCCTTTTCCGGTAAGAGCGTTAAGGTATGAGGGCAGTGCGGCCACAAAGGTTTTGCCTTCACCGGTTTTCATTTCGGCAATGCGACCCTGATGAAGCACTATGCCGCCCAAAATCTGCACCGGGTAGGGCTTTATGGCGATAACGCGCCACATGGCCTCTCTGCACACGGCAAAAGCGTCGGGAAGAAGATCATCGAGAGTTTCTCCGCCCGCAAGCCTTTCTTTCAACAGAGCGGTCTGTCCCTGAAGCTCCTTGTCGCTCATGGCGGCATATTTCGGCTCCAGATCAAGTGTAGCCTGTTTCTTTGCTTCTATCCTTTTAAGCTCTTTTTCGGAATAGCTACCGAAAAGTTTATCCATTAAGCCCATTATTTTTTCCTTCCTTTTGTTTCGGGTCGTTTTTGTTATTATTTATTTTTATTGATATGTAGACAGTAAATAAATATACTGTTTTATTATACACCCTTTTTAAAGAAAAGTCAAATGCCTGGACGGGATTTTTAATATTTTTTAGGGCTTTTTTCGGCGTACTGCAATTAAAGCTATGTTATAGAACTTATCCATATAATCAGCTTGTCGAAAAAACTATGGTTTTTTTATAAGTCTCTTTTACTTTCAAAACTTATGGCAACACCGCGCAATGACCGCCTGACGGCTTTGCGTGTGGCTTGCTTGCATATTTTCCGTCAGCTTGCACAAATCCTCCTTGAAATACGCCAGTATTCCTGCGTCGGATTTATACAAGCTGACGAAAAATCTGACGGCGCAATCCACACACAATCATTGTGCGGTGTTGCCTTAAAAAAACAGCAAAAAGTGGTAAAATAAAAGTTTGAAAATACAGATTAAAAGTCAACCTAAAAAAGGACACACAAAAACAAGCCCCCTAATCAGTTTGATGAATATGATTATCTGGATATATCGCTCAGCATGATGAAAGCCTCCGAAGCTTTTGTTGAATTTATAAAAAATACCGAGGGATATGAGTTTGATTGTTCTGCCGGCATATTTTACGAAGAACATATCTTCTCGGAAAGATGGTTTCAAAAAGGATGTGTTCCCGATGGTTTTCGTATGTGGGTACCGATAATAAAGAAGTAAGGCGGACAATATTTCCACAATCGGCAGCTCAACCGTGGGTTGAGCTGCCGCCTCGAAAAAACAACCCGTCATATATGGACATTTCGGCGTATAATCGATATAATAACATTGCAGCATAAAACTGCTATAAAAAACAAAGGAGAAGAATGGACATGTTTGATGTGAAAAAAATGGGAGAGCAAATCGCCTGTTTGCGCACGGGAAAGAAATGGACACAGGAGCAGCTCGCGGAGATATTAAAGGTGTCGCCGCAGGCGGTCAGCAAGTGGGAGAACGGAAAAGCCGCGCCCGAAATACCGCTGCTTTGTGAAATGTCCCGACTTTTTGATTGCTCTGTGGACAGGATACTTGACCCGACGGCGTGTGTTTTGCAGAATATGGGCTTCGATTATGAATTCGTTGTTAAACCTCGGCTTCCCGTGGCTGATTATTCGGGTCCCGAATGGCCCAAAAGCATTTCGTCAGCTTCTGTTTTAGCGGCGTTAAAGTTGTTTTTTGGGCTGGAGCAGCGCAGGGACAGCCAAAACCGTCAGATAAATGACGACGAAGAATATGTTTTGCAGTCGGCAATTATGAATATATGCTTCGGATATTCATACGGACCCGATCAATGGATACGCGACAGTTTTTTGATTTACGGTCTGGATTATGAGCTTCATTCAAGGTCGGATTATTCGGAAGATGAATTTATTTCACTTGCGTGTAGGGAAATTGAACACGGTTATCCCGTGGTGATTATTCCCAAAGAATATACGGATACCATTCTTGCTGTCGGATTTTCCGACCATGGACGAATTTTAAAAGGACTTGGTTTTTTGGAGGGTGACGATCAGAAAAACGCACGAATGAACTTTGAACAGCTTGACCAATATGCGGGTTGGTATAAAGCCGATTGCGATATGCTGACGCTCAAGCCCTTCAACGAGAAAATGCCGCTTACTAAGGCGTGTATCAATGCGCTTTTAAGAGGAGTTGAGCTTTTATCGAATATCGACCATTGCGGGGAAGATAAAATGCAGGGTTATGGTTTGGTTATTTACCGAAACTGGTTAGATCTGTTAAAGGAAGAAAAACAAAGAAACGCCGAGCATATCGACTGTGTTTTTCCTCACGCATTTATTCAGGCTCAACCCCCAAAGTAGTGGAAAAAGTTCCGGAATTATGATATAATATTAAG
>CAJUFF010000081.1 GCA_910585505.1 uncultured Ruminiclostridium sp.
TTAGTCGCTTCGCTCCTATTTGTTTATCTTTTTGTTGGATTGCTATAATTCCCGACCGACAACAAAATTTGGCTATATTTTGATCGGGAATTAGTATAAGCAGCATTTTAATTTGGTACAATCTCACGAATTTCGCTCATGAATCTTTTCGGTTATGTCGGCGATCATCTGTCGTTCGTCATCCGCTTTTATTCTGTACTCCGTACGTGAATAGAAATTATCGTTTACGTCCCAAAGCACAGGAACGATATCGTTTTCCAGCAGTTTTTCAAGCACTGTCTTTACATATTTTGAGGAGGTTTTGTCGGAAACGCTGCCGTCAATGTTTTCTTCGGGATATCTTGAAGAGGTCTCTCCCATAAATACGGGTATATTTTCATCGAGGAACGCGTTTTTAAGCAGTGCAATCTGGTCGTCGATATATTGCAGCCATTCGTCGCTGCCTATTCTTTTTGCCCAGTAAAAAGCGTTGTCAACATAGTGTACCGAAACCATCAGTCTGTCCTCGGCGGAATCTGTTGGAACAATATATTCGGGCGCGGTGGTAAGGTCTATATTTGTCCAGTAGCCGGAAATTATCAGAACTCTCTCGGCGTTTTTTCCGCCGGTGGATCTTACCGCGTCCACAAACGCTTGGTTAAGAACGTTCGTCAGCTCGTATGCTTCCTCCTTGGGACGATCCTCTACCTTGCGCTTGGAATTCAGCTTTCCGCCGCCCAGATATTCGTTATATCCTTCAAAGATCAGCTTATAGGAATAATCCTTGAAGTACTCCGCGATCTGTTTCCAGATTATGGTGAAAATTTCTTTGCATTCCTCGGTATCGTGACGGCGGATAATGAACTCGTCGAAGTGGTGAATGTTTATTACGGTATACAGTCCCGCCTTCTGGCAGTAATCCACTACTTCCTTTACTCTGGCGGCATATTCGGGGTTTAACGTATAGGTGCCGTCGTCCTCCATCATATTGCCCCAGTAAACGGGCACCCGCACGGTGTCAAAGCCTTCGGCCTTCATGCCGTCTATTACTTCCTGAGTTGTTTCTACCGCGCCCCAGAAAGTTTCGTAATCCAGAGGAGTGTTGTTCCCCACAACCGAAATCCAGTCCTTGTAGTTTGAGGTGAAGCAGCTCTCCAGCGTGTTGCCTAAGTTGATTCCCACACCCATTTTTTCGGCGACTTCCTGCGCCGTCATGCTCACTTCGGTGTCGCAGGCTGACATGGTCAGCACAATTGCTGCCAAAGTAATACCGGAAATTATTTTTTTAAACATTTTTTTACTTCATCCTTTCCGCCTTTGAAATTTTAATATTGAACCGAGCCGAAATCACGGGCAGCGGCAAGCGGTATTTTTCCGCCAGAGCGGGGCCGCATATGGCAGAACCAATTCCCGCCATCATACTGTCGACGCAGATAACGCTGCTTCCGCATTTTTCAAGCTCAAAATTATGACCTTTTTCCGCCAGTTCTTCCTGAGTATATTCCGAAGCGTTAAAGGAGAAATCCTGAGAGGAGGTAAAAGTAACTTCTGTTTCTCCGTCGCTTACCGTCATATGCTTACAGCCGTAATGTGAGGAATTTTCCTGCGGACGCACATAATCCTCGTACATCTCCCCTATATGCGCCGAGAAATTTCCGATATAATCCGCCTGGTGCTTATCGATATAGCTTTCGTACGGACCGTAGCCGAAATACTCCACCCTGTCAAAGGCTTTCGGCATAAACAGCCTTATGCCGAAGCGGGGAAGGAAGGTAACCTTATTGGAAAACTCCGCTTTGCAGTCTGTTTTTATTCCGTCCTGGGAAATAACATACCTTACGTTCATATAAGCTATCGGCTGATAAATATTCCACACAAATGCCTGACGTAAGCTTATTACCGCGCCTTCGGAGGTAATCTCGGATAAAACGCCGTAATTTTTAACATTAAAGTCGTTAAGGTGTGCGCTGTACCAGTCGTTTTTCATTACGTCGTTGTCAATGGGAGCGCGGAAGAGGTTGTATTCCATCGGCCTGTCAAGAAGCTCCCTGCCGTTTACTTTAATCGAATCGAAAGCCGATATCCTTTTGTTGAAACGGTACTCGGTATCTCCCGCCGCCACATTGACGTAAAAAACGGTATCCTCAAGTGTAACTCCCTTTACTTCGGATACGTACTCCGTAAGTGGTTCCCAAGAAAAAAGCTTAAGCTGATCGAAACAAACTTCATAGCCCTTTTCGCAATAGGGGGTATCGTTTTTAGCCGTAAATATAAAGCGGATATAAGTATCGTTTTCAAAGCACTTTGCCGCTTCGGGCACGTAAATCTCGACATTTCCGCGCGGCAAAACGGAAAAATCAACTTTTCCCTCGGCATGTATTCCTCCGTCAAAGGTGATTTCATAGCGGCAGTTCAATATATCACCCGCGTTTTCAAATTCCAGCATACTTTCAAAAACGAAAAGACTTGGTGTACATCCCTTTTTTACTCTTACCGGACGGTAAACCTGCTTCAGCTCCAGAAGACCGGTGTGGGGTCTTCTGTCCGGATAGGTGACAGCGTCCATACAGAAATTTCCGTCATGATGCGCCTCGCCGAAATCGCCGCCGTAGCCGTATTTGGGCTTTCCGTCCTCGGTGTAGCCCAAAATTCCAACATGATCGCTCCATTCCCAAACAAAGCCGCCGCAGAAGCGCTCGTCTGAATAAAAGGCGTTGTGGTAGTCCTCCAGGTCGCCGGGGGCGTTGCCCATGGAAAGACAGTATTCGCAAAGAAGGAACGGGCGATTTTCCTTATCCCCGTAGGCAACCTGTTTCATTTCCTCCGGAGGTGTATACATTCTCGAAAGTACGTCCAAAACCTTTTCGGAGGTATTGTCCAGCTTGTGCGTGCTTTCATAATGGAGAAGCCTTGTGTCGTCCAAGGATTTTACCAGCTCGCCCGCCGCTAACATATTGGTGCCGTAGCCGCTTTCATTTCCCAAGGACCAGAAAACCACGCAGGGACGGTTAATATCCCTTTTTACCAACGCCTCGGAGCGGTCGGTAATCGCTTTTTTATAACGAGGATCGGAAGCGAACAGCGCTATGCCGTTATAAGGCATTGCGGCAGTCCAATGCAAATTATTGTATACGTCGACGCAGCCATGGGATTCCATATCCCCCTCGTCGATAACGTAAAGGCCATATTTATCGCATAACTGGTAAAACAGGGGGGAGTTGGGATAGTGGGAAGTGCGCACTCCGTTTATATTGTGCTTTTTCATCAGGACAATATCCTCGGTCATCTGCTTTAATGAAGCGTAAGAACCCGTGTCGGGATAGCTGTCGTGCCTGTTTACTCCCTTGAATTTTATGGGTACGCCGTTGATTTTTAAAACGCCGTTTTCCGCCGAAATATTGCGGAAGCCCACCTTTTCCCCTATTTTTTCTTCTCCCGCGACAATTTCGAGATCATAAAGACAGGGATTTTCCGCCGACCATAAAGAGGGCGAATCTATATGTACGGATACCGTTTTTCCGTCCTCTGCGGAAAATTTCGCGATCGTGTCTCCGTTTTTATTTTTGAGCACACAGTCCGTACCGATGCCGAAGGGTGTAAAAACTAACTCGGCGCTTTTAAAGTCCTTGGAAAGAAGGGTCTTTATAACATAATTAAAAAGCCTTCTGCGGGGACGGGACAAAACGTAAACGTCCCGGAATATTCCGGACATTCTGAATTTATCCTGATCCTCGAAGTAGGTTCCGTCGCACCATTTTAATACTGCGGCGGTAATGGTATTATTACCTTCATTCAGAAAAGGAGTGATATCAAATTCGGAGATACAGTGAGATATCTGGGAGTAGCCGACAAAAACTCCGTTTATATAAAGATAAATGCAGCTGTCCACACCTTCAAAAACCAGTATTTTGTCCGTTCCGTCCGCCTTGTACTCATAATTTCGGCCGTATACTCCCACGGGAATATCATCGGGCACATAAGGGGGATCATAGGGAATGGGGTAGCGTGAGTTGGTGTATTGGAGCTTGTCATAACCGTGAAGCTGCCAGTTTGAGGGTACAGGGATTTTGGCTTCAAAGGGGACGGAAATAAAATCGTCCTCCATATCCACTATACTTTCGTAATAGCGGAAATCCCACTCGCCGTTAAGAAGCTCGAATCGCTCCGAATGCTCCCGTTCTTTGAAGGGATCCTCGTTTTTTCCGAAGGGGATAAAATAACAGTGTCGCTCAAGGGTATTGATATGAAGATTATCGGGATCCTCGTGATATATCATTTTGCTCTTCGGAGTACCGGGAGCCGCAATTTTTAAAATATCCATATATGATCCGCCTTTCCGAATATTGTTATAAGGCAGCACCGCACAATTATTGTCATCCGATTGCGAATCAACAATTTCGTCGGATTGTATACATTTGACATAGAAAGACGGCCGCCTTATTTTTTATTATAATATTACTTGACATTCGAGTCAAGTAATGATATTATGATTATGTAACAATATGAAGATGGGAAGTGTTTTTTTGTTCTTCTGTGATTTCCCGATAATACGCGGTGAAAAAGAACTGCCGCTGTATCTTCTGCATATGGGACAGCATTACTGTCAAAATCATATAATAAGGAACGGCGGTTATCCTTGTCATCAGATATTATACTGTACAAAAGGCAGCGGCACCCTTATAACCGACGGGGAAAAAATACCGATACCGGCGTGCACCGCAATATTTATGCCCGCCGACTGTCCTCACGAGTACTATCCCAACGAGGACATATGGGACGTTCATTGGGTAGTGCCTGCGGGATTCGCTCATGAGGATATTTTAAGGCACTTCGGACTTACCGAAGCCAAGGCTTTTGCTCTGAAAGAAATGAATGCGCTTGAGCATATTTTCAGAAAAATGCACGCAGCTTTAAGGGCGGACAGCGTTTACGGAAATTACAGAGCGTCGGGATATCTCTACGATTTTTTAATGGAATTATACAGGCTGATTTCCGTCAAAGGCACCTCTGCCTCGCCTAATCCCGCTTTAATCAGGGCGGTGGATTATATAGACTTCAATTACGCCCGCAATATTTCCATGGATCAGCTCTGCGCTGCGTCGGGTGTGACCAAGCAGCACCTTTGTATGCTCTTCAGAACAACTTTCGGTCTGCGTCCCACCGAGCATATAACAAAGCGCAGAATACAGGCGGCAAAGGAGCTGTTGGCTGGAACCGGAAAAAGCACCGATGAGATAGCGCTTGAAACGGGCTTCTGCACCTCAAGTTATTTCTGTAAAATGTTCAGAAGGTACGAGGGTATTACGCCGTCGGAATTCAGAAAAAATTGAGAAAAGCCCGCCGCTTTACGCGGCAGGCTCAGCTTGTCAAAAAATCTCCCTTGGGTCGGATTTTTGACAAGCTGACGCCGTTTTTTTGGGGCATTGCCCCAAAAAAACAAAAATCGGGCAGAGCCTTGCTCTACCGCGATTTTAAGGCTTGATCGCAATTTGGAGAAAAACCCTGATGGTTTTTCTCCAAACCTCTTTTCCTTCCGAAATTTATATGTTTATATTTTTTCGACAGACTGAGCCTGCCGCTTTATGCGGCAAGCTTTAAATAAATTTTTTTGCTTTATTATAAAGGAATTATTTGTCCGTTTGTTCGTTGTTCTCTTTCTCTTTGTCAAACCGAAGCTTTTCCAGCTCCGCCAGATCCTTGTCCTTGCCCTCCAGCCTTTCGACCTTTCTGACTATGGCGAGGGGAGTCTGACAAAATCCCTGATCATGGGGATTGTCCCGATATAGCTGTTCGCAGAACTTGTCCGGAATGTCCCTGCTGCTTTTTCCGAGAACGTTGCAGCCCAAGTCGTTGGCATCCACTATGACTATCTCGACATTGGCGTGAGCCTTCATATCCGCTGCCGCGCCGTCCGGATTTTCGGGAGCCATTTTCGCGTATTCGTTGTAGGGAGGAACGTTGTACTCGCTGGGACCGTCGATGGCTCTGGCTTTCATACCCAAAATATTGTAAAATACGCCGCGCTTTCCGAACAGCTTACATACTCCCGCGACTACGGCCGCGAAAAGCACCTTTATTCTTCCGCACTCCCTGAGGCAAAGCTCCATTGTGGAGGGGGCGCCTATTCCTATTCCCGCGTCGGATTTATAGACGAATTTTACGAGGAATTTCGCGAGACGGCTTATCTTTATATCGCTGACCTTAAGGGCGCGTCCCTGGGTTATGGCGACGATCTTTTCGGAAATAAAGATCATATCGCCCTCTTCCAGATATTGCATAACATATTGATCAAGAAGATCGTTCATAACGTCTTCCTTCATAACGACGTGGGTCTTGATGGGAAAACGAGCGTAGGCGCCCCAATCCGTTTCGATGGTAAGGTTTTTGCCCTCGTTGGGCTTAAAAGGCATTTCCATTGTTTTTCGGCTTCTCCTTATTTTTTGTTGTCCTTTTTGATTGCACTGATTACTTGGAGCTTTTTATTAACGTTATTATACCACTTAAGAAAAATTTAGTCAATATTCTGAAAGCAAAAGTTTGATACTATAGCAATCCAAAAAAGTTTAAACAAAATTACAACAGCGCAAAAAACACACAAGCATTGGGGGCGTTGCCCCCGTCCTTTGGACTCCCCTACTTCCCTTTCGGAGTCCGAAAGGGAAGCGGAAAGGACATTTAGTCGCTTCGCTCCTATTTGCTTATCTTTTTATTGGATTGCTATAATCTTTTATCAAGGTATAGATAAATAATGCGTATGATCAAAGATTTGTATGAAATGAACCCCCAAAACGGTTTTTTCGGAGAAAGGAACAAGTATAGTCCAATGAACACGCCGATACACGATTTCTTAATTTCCTACGGGGAGAAAAACTCCGTCCGCTGTCATATGCCCGGAGGGAAATCCAATCCTTTTGATATCACCGAAATAGAAGGCGCCGACAGCCTTTTTGAAAGCGCGGGAATAATAAGGGAAAGCGAAGAAAGCGCCGCAAAGCTGTTCGGGGCGGGAAAGACACTGTTTTCCTGCGGAGGCAGTACCCTTTCGGTACAAACGATGCTGGCACTGGCAAAGGCTTACCGACCCGAAAAAAAGCGCGTTATCGCTTCAAGGTACTGTCACAAAAGCCTTATTTCCGCCTGCGTACTTTTGGGGCTTGTACCCGACTGGATTTATCCGGAGGAATACCTTTCCTGTAAAATTGCTCCCGAAGCGGTAAAAGCAAAAATAACCTCGGACACGCTGTGCGTGTTTGCCCAAAGTATAGATTATTACGGAGGGGAAAGCGACGTTGAGGGAATAGCCGAGGCGTGCCGCGAAAAAAACGTGCCATTACTGACGGACAACGCTCACGGAGCCTACCTTGTGTTTACGGACAGACATCCTCTTGCCCTCGGTGCGGATATGACCGCCGACAGCGCTCACAAAACCCTTCCGTGTCTCACGGGCGGCGCTTATCTTCACATAAACAAAAATGCTCCCGAAATTTTTATCAAAGAAGCAAAGGCGGTCATGTCGCTGTTCGGAAGCTCCAGTCCGTCATATCTTATATTGGACAGTCTGGATATGTGCAATAATTTTATTCAAGAGGAACGGGAGAAAGCGAAAAGGATTTTTGCGGAAGTAAAGAGCCTTAAATCGGAGCTGGTTAAACTCGGCTATACCCTTAAGGAAAGCGATCTAATGCGCATAACGGTTGACGCTCTTCCGTACGGATATTCAGGCGCGGAGCTTGGGGAAGAGCTGAGGAAAAATGGTGTGGAAAGCGAGTTTTCCGACGATCGGTACACGGTGCTGCTTTTTTCCTGCGCTCAGCGGACGGAGGATTTTGAAAGGATTATTGAAGCGGCAAAGGGGATAAAGCCCTTAGAGCCTCTTATTCCCGTCAATCCGCCGATTGTACGGCCAATAGCCGCGGCGGAGCCGAGAGAGGCTATGTTTTCTGCCGCGGAAGTTGTACCCTTAGAGAAAGCGGAAGGGCGGATATGCGCCGATATAAATACGCCTTGTCCGCCCTGCGTGCCCGTTGTAATGGCCGGGGAGATTATTGACGGTGAGATTGTAAGAGCTTTGGAGAGGTACGGAGTAAAGAGAATAAGAATTTGTTCTAAGGGTTAATACTCCGTTAGGGGATAGCCCCGCAGCCCTTTGAAAAGGGCTGACGAAAACTTCAGCCGCCATAATTTGTAACTATTTTCTTTTTATATGAGTTTTAGTAATTATAAAGCATTAGTATAAGCCTTCTTGGAAAAATAAAAGTTGCATAAAAAGCAAAAATATGATAAAATGTAATCGACTATATTATTTCTTACGCGATGTTTTGTAAGTTTTGAGCAACACGGCATTTGTTCATATTTTAAGAATTGCTTTTTTGAAAAATGTGCGGATGTGTTTATGAATGAAAGGAAAAATTTTATGCGAACGGATACAAAAGAAATTGTTTGCAGAGTGGCGTATCTTATAGGCGTAAAGAAGCCTACTCTGGAAAGCGGCTACGGCGACGAATGCTCCGAGCTGCTTGAACAGCTTGCGGCGGACAGAGAGGCAACGGTAATAAGATACCTGTGCAAAATCAGGACGGCGTTAATGCTCAAATTTAAAAGAACCGACTATATTCTGAAATACGACTATATCAATATTGACAAAATAGAATGGTTCGACTCGGATAATATAGAGCAGCTTGAAAAATGGGGAATACAGGTCATTCTGCCGAATAAGCTTGCGGTGGATTACACTACGCATATCAACAGGCTGATTGCGGAACACATAAACGATTGCCGCAAGCTGTTTCCCGACTGGCTGAATTGGGAATACATAAAGGATTTATTTATTCTTCCCAAGTTCACAAACGAGGAAAATCAAAAATTTGAATTTGAAAAATATATGGAAAATTTGCCTTATTACCCGTATCAGCATTATATTCACTGGAAGCCGAAGGACTACGGAAATCTTTTATATAAAGACGGAAAATTCATTGAAATATTATATAAAATTAACGGAGATTACTTTGGCGATAAATCCAAATACAAGAACGCCGTAAACGACATCAAGAACAATATATATGATTTTATAAGGAGCAGCTACAAGACGGTTATCGTTGTGGACTGTGAAAATTCCGACGTTTACAAGCTGTACGGAATGCTGAAAAATCTTAACGGCGACGAGCTTGAAAAAATAGATAAGATAGTACTGTACGACGATGTTCACACTACGGACGGATGGGATTATCTCGAACATTTTATCAGCATACCCGTCGAGCATATTGAGGTGGAGCGTATCACCGATTACAAGTCGCTTGTTGATATAAAGGTATCAACGGGCGTTTGCAGAGAATTTTACAGAAACGATGTTTCGTCGTTTATACTTCTGTCAAGCGACAGCGATTATTGGGGATTGATTTCCTCTTTGCCGGAAGCGGAGTTTCTTGTGGTAGTAGAATGGGAGAAGTGCGGACAGGCTATAAAAAGGGCGATGGAAACAAGTGAAATTTACTATTGTTCCCTTGACGATTTCTGCTCCGGCAACATTGAGGAATTTAAACGCGCAGTGCTGATAAGCGCGCTCAAGGAACGGCTCCCCGATCTTCTTACCTATAACGGAAAGGGGCTTGCCCGCATGCTGTTCGAGCAGTCGAGGATAGAGGCAAGCGATACCGAAATAATGAATTTTTATCAAAAGTATATCCGCACAATTATGCTCAAGGTTGACCTTGAGGGAAATTTCAGTCTGGAAGTGAAATCGTAATCAGCGGTTGAATGCGATTTTATGAATATTGATAATTTTTGCCCTGTATTAACGCGGGGCTTTTTGTTTTATATAACCGATCTTATGTCCCCTCGCAAGTTTCGGTGGGCAAAACTCACAATTACCCTACCTGTTTTTTGTGCAGTCATACAAATTTTATTAAAAATATGAATTTTTTTGGAAAAAGATGTAACAAAATGTCGTTTTTTGGATTTTACCATTGTTAACTATAATCAAGTCCGCCCTACGGTAAAAATACCAAAAAATCGGCGGACAGGTCTGCCGATTTTCGGCAAAAAGAAAGGTAGGTAAAAAATGAAAAAAATTATTTCTGTTTTGATGGCGGCGGCTATGATGGCTTCGACATTGCCCACAGGGGTATACGCACAGGGGAACGAACCCAACAGCGGGATTATGCCGTTGTATGACTGCAATAGCAAGGCTGCATCTGCTGTATCCGTTACCGGAAATACCGTAGAATGCCAAAGCGCCATAATTGTGGTTTCGGGTGAAAAATGGAAATCCATAACCCAAACCATTGAGAAGCAAAATTCAATTGGAAAGTGGTACTCAACTTCATATACATGGTCGAAAAAATCCGATAATCCTAATCTTGCCTATATTTATACAAACACGACCACTATATCTAACAGCGGCACATACAGGCTCAGAAGTGATTTGGTCGTTGAAGCTTCAAACGGCTTTACCGAAACGGTTACAAGTTACAGTGGCAATTTCACAATTTAATTGTTTACTCGGTTTCAATAATTTCCGCTAACTTTAACAACTCTTCACTATCAATGCCTGTTCCCATAATTTCAAACACGTATCCGTCTCTTACCCATGTAATGATAGAAATATTGTCAGAATTTTTACTTTGATGATACAACATAAATCCGACATCGTCATTAACCTCAATCTCACAGACCGTGGAATTTTCGGTATTGGCCATCATATTCTCAGCGAATAACTTAGTATATTGTATCAAATCAACCATCTTATTCCCACATTCATAATGTGAGTTCACTATGCTTTTGTTTGCGGCTTCATTAACAAGCTTGTAACCGCTTTCAACCGGCAACCGATAAACTTCCTCAATCGTATCCTTGATATCATACATGGAAAAATCAACGCTTACGTCCGAATGAGTGTTATGCACGTCAAAGATAAATCCTCGCGCACCGAAATAAATCGCACTCGCCGCCGCGGCAAAGAACACCGCCGATATTATAACGGCTATCATTGCCGCAAGCTTTTTCAGCGGAATATAGCGCCTTTCGGCGGCAAGGGTTCCCGACGGCTTACACGGAACACATGGAGCGGGACGCTCCCAACGCTTCTTTGCGAGCCTTATAATGCTGTTTTTTCTGATACGGTACGCAAGGGAAAAACGGTGGGGCTTGTCGTCCGCCGTAACGTCGTATTGTGAATAATATTCCTCGTAATGGGCGATAAGCGCCATTTTTAAAGCTTCATCTCCTGTCATTGACAGTTTCCTCCTCATTCATTATTTTTTTAAGTCTTTGTCTTGCCCTAAACATTCGCTGACGAAGCGCGTTTTCGGATATTTCCAATCGCTCCGCCATTTGGGATATTGAATAACCCATGACGGCCGAAAGGAAAAGCAGATCATAGTCGTTTGGCAATAGCTTGTTAAGCGCCTTGTGAAGATTTTCGGCTTCGTATCCGGAAAACAGCTCTTCTTCAGCGGAAGCTCCTCCCTTAAGAGAGTACAGATCCTCGATATTTTCAGCTATACGGCTCCGACGGGAATTATAACATTTATACGCGGCGTTTTTAACGGTAATGATAAGATATGCCTTAAGTCTCGACTTCTGTAATTTTTTCAGATTGGCGAGATGGTCCTGACGGATAATATTCAAAAACGCTTCATGCACCGTATCCTCGGCGTCATAGTTGTTATTCAGAATATTTAACGCTATCTTGTACATCATCTGTTCGTATTCCGAGTATAGTTTTGTTATAAAAGCTTCCTCCTCCGGAGTCTCAACAGCCATCAAATAAAGCACTTTATAACGCACCTCTCTTTTGTGGGGAATATGTTTAAAAGATTTTATGTTAGTATAACATATTATTGTGCATAAGTCAATAGGATTTCCGTATTTTTAAGAAAAAAATATAATATGAGGAGAATAATCTATAAATTTTGTATTTGGATAAGGCTATTATAAATTATAGGAGTCAAAAGGCAAGGTAGATTCGGTAGGTACGGAGCTGCGGAAAATTACGCATAATTGCGGCGAAACGGCGGGGAATGAAGGAGTGAGACGGGCAGGATGGGGATTGTGTTGGTGTGAAGTGAGTTTAGGCAGTATTATTTATGCTTTGTTTTGTTATGTTGAATTGTACAATATGAAGCTGTGAAATTTATATTCGGCTGCGTTTGCTTTTTGAGAAACGCAGCCGAATTTTTTATACGGTGTTTTTCTAAAACCGTAGCAACCCCAAAAAAGTTTAAACAAAATTACAACAGTGCAAAAAACACACAAGCTTTGGGG
>CAJUFF010000082.1 GCA_910585505.1 uncultured Ruminiclostridium sp.
CTATTATAGCACATCTTCTGTATTTTGTCTATATTTTAAATGATTGTTAGTATAATTATAACGGAAATTGTTTAATACTATCGCTTGTTTGAAAAATAAAATAATTGTGCTGCATTAACAAAATAGAAATAGAAGCAAGGTAAACAAAACCAAGAAAATAGGAGTCAAGTTTTACAGAAAAATAAATAAATTTTATTAAAATGTACCAATTAAATTGTTTGATTTTTAGTTGTATTAATAAAACAATTTAATCAAAATATAAAAATTCCACCAAGCACATCCCCAAGCTTTTCTCCTCATTCAAGTAAAAACATCGCATAAACATTAATGCTTTGTTTACCTTAAACTTAAAGAAATCTCGGTTTTATGTCGGTGGAATTTATTGTTGTTTAAATCAAGTTACATTTAATAACTTAATTTTTAATTACTCATTAACCTTAGTAACAACGCCGGAGCCTACGGTCTTGCCGCCTTCGCGGATAGCGAAACGGAGACCTTCTTCGATAGCTACGGGAGTGATAAGCTCAACGTCCATCAAAACGTTATCGCCAGGCATGCACATTTCCTTATCTGCGGGAAGAGTGATAACGCCGGTAACGTCAGTGGTTCTGAAGAAGAACTGAGGTCTGTAGTTGCTGAAGAAAGGCTTGTGACGGCCGCCCTCGTCCTTCTTAAGAACGTAAACCTGTCCGCTGAACTTGGTGTGGGGATGAATGGAGCCGGGCTTGCAAAGTACCTGACCGCGTTCGATATCAGTTCTCTGGATACCACGGAGCAGAGCGCCTATGTTGTCGCCCGCTTCAGCGTAGTCAAGGAGCTTATGGAACATTTCGATACCGGTAACAACGGTGCTCTTGGGCTCGTCGCAAAGACCGGTGATTTCAATAGCGTCGTTCATCTTAAGAACGCCTCTCTCTACACGTCCGGTAGCAACGGTACCGCGTCCGGTGATGGTCATAGTATCCTCAACAGGCATAAGGAAAGGCAGGTCGGCCTTACGATCGGGAGTAGGAATGTACTCGTCAACAGACTTCATAAGCTCAACAATGCACGCGTACTCGGGAGCGTTGATATCCTGGCTTGAAGAATCGAGGGCAACCTTGGCGGAGCCTCTGATTACGGGGATATCATCACCGGGGAAGTCGTGGTTGTTAAGAATGTCTCTGATGTCCATCTCAACAAGGTCAAGAAGTTCGGGATCGTCAACATCGTCGCACTTGTTGATGAATACTACCATAGCGGGAACGCCTACCTGGTGAGCCAAAAGGATATGCTCCTTGGTCTGAGCCATAGGACCGTCGGTACCGGCAACAACGAGGATAGCGCCGTCCATCTGAGCCGCACCGGTAATCATGTTCTTGATATAGTCAGCGTGGCCGGGGCAGTCAACGTGAGCGTAGTGACGATTGTCAGTCTCGTACTCAACGTGAGCGGTGTTAATTGTAATACCGCGCTCTCTTTCTTCGGGAGCCTTATCAATCATATCGTATGCTTCAAACTGAGCGTAGCCCTTAAGAGAGAGCACCTTGGTGATAGCGGCGGTAAGTGTGGTCTTGCCATGGTCAACGTGTCCGATGGTGCCGATGTTAACATGGGGCTTGTTACGTTCAAACTTTTGTTTAGCCATTTGTTTTGTTCCTCCTAAAATATTTTGAAAATTGAATTATAGCTTAATTTTAATTCTACCAAATTTTTTTGTAAATTACAAGTGTTTTTTGTAAAATTCCCAAAAAAAAATTAATTTTTAGAGCATTTACCGAATTAATCCTTGCCTCTGCTCTTCATAATGCCTTCGGCAATGTTCTTGGGAACCTGTACATAGCTGTGGGGTTCCATTACATACTGTCCTCTTCCCTGTGTCTTTGAACGAAGGTCGTTGGAGTAGCCGAACATTTCGGAAAGGGGCACCAGAGCTTCTATCTGCTTCGCTCCGTTTCTGTCTTCAAAGCCCTGAACAAGTCCACGCCTTGAGTTAAGGTCGCCGATAACGTCACCCATGTAGTCTTCGGGAACGATAACCACTACCTTCATGATAGGCTCAAGAATAACGGGGTTTGCCTTGCGGCATGCTTCCTTGATAGCCATGGAACCGGCGATTTTAAACGCCATTTCCGAGGAGTCTACTTCGTGGTAGGAACCGTCGTAAAGAGTTACCTTAAGGTCAACGGTGGGGAAACCTGCCAGAACGCCCGCTTGCATAGCGCCCTGAATACCTGCGTCAACAGCGGGGATATATTCCTTGGGAACGGAACCGCCCACAACCTCGTTGATAAACTCGTAGCCCTTACCGCTTTCATTGGGTTCGACACGAAGCTTAACATGGCCGTACTGACCCTTACCACCCGACTGACGGGCGTACTTGGTGTCGACTTCGGTATTAGAAGTGATTGTTTCCTTATAGGCAACCTGAGGAGCGCCTACGTTGGCTTCAACCTTAAATTCACGAAGAAGTCTGTCCACAATGATTTCAAGGTGAAGCTCACCCATACCCGCGATGATTGTCTGACCGGTTTCCTCGTCCGTCCATGTTCTGAAGGTGGGGTCTTCCTCGGCGAGTTTTGCCAGAGCAAGCGCCATCTTTTCCTGACCCGCTTTGGTCTTAGGTTCGATAGCCAGATCGATAACGGGATCGGGGAATTCCATGGATTCGAGAATTACGGGATTGGCGTCGTCACAAAGAGTATCGCCTGTGGTGGTGTTCTTAAGACCTACCGCCGCCGCAATATCGCCGCAATAGCAAACCTCAAGATCCTGCCTGTGGTTGGCGTGCATCTGGAGAATACGTCCCATACGCTCTTTTTTGCCCTTGGTAGCGTTGAGAACGGAGGAACCCGCCTCTACCATACCGGAGTAAACTCTAAAGAAGCAAAGCTTACCTACGAAGGGGTCGGTAGCGATTTTGAACGCCAAAGCGGAAAAAGGCTCGTTGTCTCCCGCTTTTCTGTCTGTTTCCTCGCCGGAGTCGGGATCGGTTCCCTTTATGGCGGGGATATCAAGGGGAGAAGGCATGTAGTCAACTACTGCGTCGAGCAGCTTCTGAACACCCTTGTTCTTATAGGAAGTACCGCAGATTACGGGTACTATCTGATTGTTTATTGTGCCGATGCGAAGACATCTTTTAATTTCCTCAATGGTGATTTCCTCACCTTCGAGGTACTTGTTCATGATCTCTTCATCCTGCTCGGCAATTGCCTCCAAAAGCTGATCTCTGTACTTGGAAGCCAGATCCTTCATGTCGTCGGGAATCTCTTCGACTCTCATATCCTTGCCCAGATCATCGTAATAGATGTCGGCCTTCATTTCAACGAGGTCGATTATTCCTCTGAATGTGTCTTCCGCACCGATAGGGAGCTGAATCGGAACCGCATTGGTTTTAAGGCGATCTTTCATCATCTGCACTACGTTGAAGAAGTCGGCGCCCATAATGTCCATTTTGTTTACATAAGCCATTCTGGGAACCTGATACTTGTCCGCCTGACGCCATACCGTTTCCGACTGGGGCTCAACGCCGCCTTTAGCGCAGAATACGGTAACCGAGCCGTCAAGCACTCTCAATGAACGCTCTACCTCAACGGTAAAGTCCACGTGACCCGGAGTATCTATAATGTTTATTCTATGCTTGTTCCAGTATGCAGTGGTAGCGGCGGAGGTAATTGTGATACCTCTCTCCTGCTCCTGCTCCATCCAGTCCATTGTCGCAGAACCTTCGTGAGTTTCGCCTATTTTATGGTTGATACCGGTGTAAAACAGGATACGCTCGGTGGTTGTGGTCTTACCTGCGTCAATGTGCGCCATGATACCGATATTGCGGGTCATTTCGAGAGTTACGTCTCTTGCCATATATATGACCTTCCTTTCTTTGAAGGATACGGCGCCGCGGTTAAACCGACGCCTTCCGTTCGGAAATAGTGTTTACGCCTTTCCGAACATTTATCCTTGCAATTACCACTTGTAGTGAGCGAATGCCTTGTTGGCTTCCGCCATTCTGTGGGTATCATCACGCTTCTTGCAGGACGCGCCCTGTCCGTTCAGCGCGTCTAAGATCTCGTTGGCGAGTCTTTCTTTCATTGTCTTTTCATTGCGTTTTCTGCTGAACATGGTGAGCCATCTTAGACCCAATGTTCTTCGTCTGTCGGGGCGAACCTCCATAGGAACCTGGTAGGTGGAGCCGCCCACACGGCGAGCCTTTACCTCAAGCTGCGGCATAATGTTTTCCATCGCCTGCTCAAAAACCTCAAGGGGCTCCTTGCCGGTCTTTGAACCTACGATTTCAAACGCGCCGTAAACGATCTTCTGGGCTACGCCCTTTTTGCCGTCAAGCATGATATTATTGATAAGTCTTGTCACCAATTCGGAATTATACATAGGATCGGGCAAAACCTCACGCTTGGGTACATTACCTCTTCTTGGCACTTTATTCCCTCCTTCATAATTTTTCGCCGACAGACTTGTTTCTCCGTCGGTCAATGAATTCATCGGTACTCGAAAGCGCAGCGGATATACCGCTTTCTCCCGCCGTCCATCGTGTAAGGCAATGTATAAATTTATTTATATATTAACCTCCCACAAATGTGGCAGTGAAATTTTTTGTGCTTTACTTCTTACCGGCCTTCGGACGCTTTGCGCCGTACTTGGATCTGCCCTGCATTCTTCCGTCAACGCCCTGAGCGTCGAGAGTTCCTCTGATGATGTGATAACGCACACCGGGGAGATCTCTTACACGTCCGCCGCGGATAAGAACGACACTGTGCTCCTGAAGCTTGTGCCCGATTCCGGGAATGTAGGCGGTTACTTCGTATCCGTTGGAAAGTCTTACTCTGGCGATTTTGCGCATTGCGGAGTTAGGCTTTTTAGGGGTAGCCGTTCTTACCGCCGTGCACACGCCGCGCTTCTGGGGAGCGGGCATATCCTCGGTTTCCTTCTTAAGAGTGTTAAGGTTCTTAAGCAGTGCGGGAGCCTTAGACTTCTTAGTGGATAACTCTCTGCCTTTTCTTACAAGCTGATTAAAGGTTGGCAATTCTCTTACACCTCCTGTTTTATTTTTCTTGCGCAAAATTATATGAATTGTCCGCGCAAGCGTTATTATTATACACAAATTTCGGATAAAAGTCAATGTTTTATGTAAATATTGGAGATTTTGTTGTGGAAGAGAGGTTTGAAATATCTTTTTTGTGCAATTTCACTATAAAAATATTTTTGATAGCGGGCGTGGAGTATCCAGAATGAACAGTCCTTGCGTAATGAGGTTGTCCACCACAAATTCAATCGGCTTCAGTGGTTCGTTCATAGTTCCTCGCAGTTTACGGTTTCAAGTTTTTTCAATAAATTGTCCTCCTGTAAATATTTTTCCGCAAGCAAAATCCCGACGATGAACGACGGGATTGTCTTCTATAACTAATGTTGTATAATAAAACTTGACACAATGCAATCAATAGGATTACAATAAAAAAGAAAGGAAGGTGTCATACATGGGAGAAGCAAGGACATACACAGAAGAATTCAAAGCGCAGGCAATAAAGCTTGCAAAAGAGGTAGGAAGGAAGCGAGCGGCGGAAGAACTCGGAATACCGAAAAACATTTTAGGGACTTGGCTTCACAAGGCAAAAACGGGAGAAGTGGATCCGGGAGCAGGAGAACAAACACCGGAGACAGCCTTAACTCTTGCAGCGGAAGTGCAGGAATTACGTAAGCAGTTAAAAGTGCAAGAGAAAGAGATCAAGCGGCTTAACGAACTAAACGAATTTTTGGAGGAAGCATCGGCTTTTTTCGCTGCGAGCCGTCGGAAGTCGGGAAAAGGGAACGATTAAAGTTCATAGGGAAAAAGACGGAAGACGGCACAATTAAAGGAAAAATCAGCTTTTATTGCAAGGCGTTAAAGGTTTCTCGGCAAGGGTTTTATGATTACTTGAAAAATCGAGAAAAACCGTGGAAGTATGAACATATAGCGGAATTGATTACCGAAATAACCGCCGAGGACGAGTGCAACGATACTTACGGACGGGAAAGAATGCACACAGCATTAAAGCTGAAATATCCAAATGAAAATATCCCGAGCGAAAGCACGGTTTACCGCATAATGGAAGATCTTGGCATAAATCATACATTTAATCGAAAGCCAAAAGGAATAACCAAAGCCGACCGTGAGGCCAGAAAGTCTGATGACCTTCTTAAGCGTAATTTTAGTGCTGAAAAGCCTTGCGAAAAGTGTGTTACAGACATAACGGAAATCCCTGCAAAGGACGGCAAACTGTATGTATCAGCGATTTTTGATTGTTTTGACGCATTTGTTTTGGGACTTTCAATGGACGATAATATGCGTGCGGAGCTGTGCGTCAGAACGCTTAAAGATGCATGCAAGGGTTATCCCGAAATGCGAAAAGCAATCATTCATTCTGACCGGGGAAGTCAGTACACAAGTGAAAAATACCGTGTTGCAATAGGAGATTTTGGAATCCTGCAGAGTATGAACAGGCAAGAGGAAGATGTCATGATAACGCACGGTGTGAGAGTATGTGGGCGCGTATGAAAAACGAGTTGTTTTATCTTCGGGGGCGAAAATCCGAGAATTACACGTTGGAAGAACTAAAAACACTTGTTTGGCGCTACTTTATGAGTTATTGGAACAATCGGAGAATCTGTTCGGCAATAGGCGGCATGCCGCCTGCTGAAAAAAGGCGGCGTTATTATGCAGCGCTGAGTGCCGCCGCATGACGCACCCGCACAAATATCCACTCCGCTTACGCTCCGTGGATATTTGTGCGGAAGTAACTAAAACTTGCTGAAATTTTTTGAGTAAATTGTGTCAAGTGATATTGACAAAATCAAACCTTACCGACACAAGAAAAGAGTTTTATGCACGCTCCAATATAATTTTTTGAAATTCATCAATTTTCACAAATACCCTGTCACAAAAGTGATAATTATTTTGCTTCTGTTATAGAGCACCGTTCAATTGACATATGTCGAAGGAAAACCAATCATCCGACAGAGAATTTTGATGAACAACTCGATTTAAGAGCAGATGAACGTGTTGAGGAAACGGCTCTTTCGAATACGACCGTTGATGAAATAAAGAGCGCTATGAACGAATTGTCGGGCAAAGATTATGAAATGCTTTATCTGTATTTATTCAAACAGATAAGCCCCAAAGAAATCGGCGAAACAATGGGAATTTCCGAAAACAATATCCGCACGTATATCAAGAGGGCGCGAAAAAGGTTCTTACATAAAAGGGGGATGATCATGACGGTTGAGGAAAAATTGGCACAAGCGTTCATAGAAACATTGGACGAGCGCACATAGCGTGTTTTGAAACTGAAATGGTTAGTTTTTCTCAAGAATTAATATGCGAAAGCAATATAGGAAATATCAGTACAGATAAAGCCAAGATTGAACCATTGTCGTTATGTGAGTAAAACGATGGTTTTGTCTTTGCGTTTCAAGATGACAGTTCATTAATATATTGGATATATGATGGTTATCTACTTTCGATCTCTGGCAATGTTAATAAAAGCAAAGCGATAAATTTGGCATATTCTACAAAAATTATAGATTTGCCGAAAAATTTTTAAAATACCTGTCACGGTAAGAGGTTCTATTTCGCTTCCATTGCAGAAAGGGAAATTTTGCCGTTCCCATCGAGTGGAGGTGGTCGCTATGCGTAGGGTAATTTCACTTCTGATGAGCCTATTGATGTGCTTTTCGCAGTCCGTGACGGCGAGCGCAAAGACTGTTCCTACAAGCATTGTTCAGCCGTACTATGAAAAAGCGAACGACGCAAAGTCTAAGCTTTACACAAACGACACAACGGCGGACTGTGAAAGCTATGTCAGGGGCGATTCGGACATGGTGAAAATCACCGCGACGCAGTATCTCCGGAGGCAGGGTTTCCTGTGGACATGGAGTTCATACGATGGCGCAGAGTGGACAAAGACAACGTATACAAATACACTGGCTATGTCCAACACGAAAACGGGTCTGTCAAGTGGTAAATGTCGCGTTAAAACTGTGTTCACACTGACGGCCAAGCTGGGTGATAATGAAACTATCACGGTTTACAGTGATGAAAAAACTGTTGATTAAAAATGCCAATCTTTCTCCCTTTATTTTTGCAACAATCACAAATATCATAAAAATGTTGCAAATAAAGTGATAAACGTGATAAAATTATAAAGGAGTCAGCTTGACATGAGAAAGGGGATAATCCCCTGTAGTTATCAAGGAGGACTTCTATGAACAAAGTAATAAAAAGATTAACGGCTGCCGAATCGCGGGAGGGACTTTTACATGAAACATATTATTAAGGGCTTAGAAGTTGTGTCAATGGTTATGTTATTGTCGGGCTGAAATGGGGCGTCTGAATCCGACCGTCGTCGAAGATATAGGAGAACAGTGATTCCGGCAGTATATCTTCAACGAACGGTTCAGTATCCTTGTCGTCAAGCGCGAATACGGAGAGCACATCGGGAAAAAATAATGTACATATTGACTATTAGTTATTCAAAGGTCTGCCGAAATCGGAAAACCCGTTAAATACCGTAAATTGCAAGGATTTTCGACCGTCATTGCTGTGTTTCGGCGGCGGGAACACATTCTTTATGTGGGACGGCACGGTGTACAAGCATAACGGCGAGACCACTGAGGTTTTATTTGAAAAAAACGCGTACGATCTGAATTATAATGATGGAATGTTGTACTTTATCGAAAACGACCGCTACGATTTTAGCAGTAGGGATCAAGTACATATTGAGGGCTTATTGTATCGTTACGATCTTAATAAAGGTGTGATCGAGACGTTGACGGATTATCCCGTTTCGCTGCCCGTTGTCAGCAACGGCGAGATTTTTTATACCCATTATGCCACTGTCGACAATCCGGAGCCTCCGACCGGAATATACCGAGTTAATGAGGACGGAACCTCCAGGAAGCTTTACAGCGGTCTGAAGTATATCGCGTACGGAGAATATCGTCTGAAATATGATTGGTCGGGCGAGGAAAAAGTCTATTTCTCGCAGGGTGATAAGGGGCTGTTATTGGACGACGTCCACCCGTATTGGGACTGCATCGTCGGCGACTATTACTATTATCGGTCGCAGATCGACAATACACTGAACAAGCTCTCCGTTATTACGGGAGAACTCACAACATTAGAACCTGAAAATAAAGAAAACGGATTTTTTGTATGGATTATACGGTCTTAAACGACGTTATCTACCTGATCGGAGATCGGAGCGAATTGCTGAAATATAATTATGAAACAGGCGATTATGCTGAAATAGACTGCAAATACGCTTTCCGTTATATCTATGCTGATGATAAGAATATTTACAGAGTCAGCTGTGAGCGTGAGGAAGAATCAATAAATCATACCTTTCATTTTATTAAGCTGAGTATAAACGGCGATACCGCCGAGGGCGAAATACTGGCGTAAGGAGAACGTTTGATGTCATTCGGAAAAAGTATATCTGCGTTTATTGCGGTTGTTCTTCTGTCAAGCCGTTTACTACCGAGGAAGGCGTTACGGTATACTTTGAAGATACAGGAAATAAAATGGGGGGCATTGATCTCGAAATCGGAGAAAACGTCTTTTCGGATATTGAATTTCCCGTTTCGTTTTCCGTTTCGGACGGCAAGGTCACGGTCTACGCCTTTGACAGCGGTGGTGGTTACTACTTTGCTGACCATGCTGCTCCAAATGAAAAAATTTATACCAATAAGTTAGGCTCTATCACTAATTTTGATTTTTTCAAAAAGAGCGGTGAATTCTCTTTTATAGGCGCAAACGATTTTCAGGGCGTTCTGCCCGTCAGCAGAGCCGATGGAGAAAGCGGCGTAATACGAGTCGTTAGCGGTGTATATCCGTTTTTGGCATCGGAGCTTTGCGCGTCGGACGCGGGTTATGTCTGGATTAAAACCGCCGATTTCGCTTTGTCCTATGAAAAACGGATAAAGCGCTATGATTTGAGAAATACCGTAATTAAAGGAAATCCGATATGCATGATTTCAAGTCAATATTTTACCGAACAGCTGTTTGCGACGGGAAGCGAAATTCAAATGAATCAGCTCAGCAGCGAGGGATTCGCGCTTACGGTATTGTCGCTCGATAAAAGCTATGACGCGGCGATGATAAGCTCGGAGCAGGGCATTGCCAACGATATTAAGGAAAAAGGTAGTTTTTATCCGATGAACAACGTTCCGGGAGTTTCGGAATATCTCAATAGGTGTTTTCCGTATATTAAGGACGCAGTAACGGATCCCGAAGGAAATATCTGTCTGCTTCCGATTACAGTTGAGATCCCTCTGATTGTTTATAACGAAAAAAACTGTGCTGAAAACGGTATTGTTCTTTCGTCGGAATTGGAATCTTTTATACAAGCGGTAAAGCAAGTCTCGGCTGTCTCCGAATATTACGACTGCACTCACCATTGGCTGATACAAACACAGCTAAACGGTTATCATGCGGAAAATCGATCGTTTGATACCGAAGAGTTCCGACGGCTTGCCGTACGGTTAAATGAGCAATGCACCGAGGATATTTTTAAAGTAAATTTTGATTTGTATTCCGCACTTATGACAGTGCAGAACGGAATGGAAGAATTGTATTATCCGCGAATATATGGGAAAACGCTGTTCACACAATTGCTGTACCGTATTAAGCAGGTCGCCCTGATCAATGATGAAAATCTGCGCACCTCGCCTTTGCCCTTGCCCTTGCCGGATAACGGTAAAAGTGTTGCCGTATGTACTTTCCTTTGCGTCAATCCTTATTCCGACCGCCTGTCCGAAACGCTCGGATTTATTGAAAATATCGTGAACACGATGTCATCCGTGCGCAATTCCTGTATGTTGGCCGATCAAAGCACTTATGAGGATACTGCGTTCGCGTGTGATCTTTATTCAATATATCAAAACGGTGAGATCTGCTTTCAGATTCCGACGGAAATTTACGCCGACGATTTTGAACGGTACTGCGCCGTCGAGATCACTCTGGATAAATTCATTGCCAAGCTCTCGGCATATCTGAACGAATAGAAGCGGGGCAATGAAAAAACATTTGAAATGGAACACCAAAGTGCCGAGCCTGATCGGAACGGCGGTATTCTTCGTCGTTCCTTATATGTGCGTGCTGTACTATTCGCTGATCGACAATTAATTCCACCGTAATTTCGTATGGTTCGACAATTACATAAAAACGCTCACAAATAAATATTTTCTGTTATCGCTGAAAATTTCGCTGCTTCTTATCGCGATAGTCGTTCCGATCTTAATGGCACTTACCCTCGTTATCTCGCTCGCGCTGTCCTACGGCATCAAATGGGGGCGTAAGACCCGTTTCGCGTTCGTGATTCCGATGGTGATCCCCACCGCAAGCGTTGTACTTATCTGGCGGAGCGTGCTCGCCGACAGCAGCACGGCGCTGCCAATCTATCTGCTGTTTATCTGGAAAAATATTGGTATCTGCATTGTCCTGCTGACCGCTGCGTTCACCTCGATAGAGCGTTCGGTATTTGAAGCGGCGCAGCTGGACGGCGGATTTTTTCTCCATTGTGCGGTGTTGCCTATATTTATTATTAACAAAGGAATAAAGTTTTCCGCAGCAATTACATCTTATTAGTCCGTTGTTAAAAACTCCGACTCTGCAATTGAATTGATTATGAGATAGCACAACCCCCAAGTTCTATTTTATCCATAAAGGGGACAAAAGCAAGGGGCGAAAGCAGCACAAGCGGGTTATGACTGCGTAAACATAAGCGTTACGCATACTCTGCAAAAGTACAGCGGTTGGCTTTGGATATGGGATAATGTCGAAAATACGACGAATGAAAAGACCGTAAATACAAACACGATAATGCTGTCAACTATCCAGAGCGGACTTGAAAGCGGAACTTACCGATTAGAATCCACTTTTACGCTTACAAGTTCGAGCGGTAATGTCGAAACCATCACGATTTACAGCACGGAAAAGAAAGTCGGGTAAAGCATTAAATTTAACGCAACTTTGGCAAAGAATATTACACAGTATCACGAGAAAGGAGTTCGATAAGGAGATAGCAATATGAATTTGTTAACCTTAAATCCCATATCTTCGTGCAACTTACATTGTGAGCATTATCCAAATAGGAAGTGTACGCATCCGATAGATTATGAACAAAATTGCTTAAAAAACGAAATTATTTTTCAATGGAGCCAACTATAAAAAAGTCAATAGGAAAATGGAAAAAAGTTAAAAAAA
>CAJUFF010000083.1:0-11386 GCA_910585505.1 uncultured Ruminiclostridium sp.
CAAGCGCAATTATATGCGCTTCAACCTCTCCGGTCACTTTCGCCGGAACCGGCGGTGTTTCGCGTTTCTTTCTGTTGAGCGTAGCCTTAAGCGGAGCGCCGAAGCATCCCATTACATAAAGCGTTTTATAGCTTGTGGCAATTTTCTTTACCGCCACGGCAAGCTCTTTTCCCGTTTCAATCATTTTGCACTTATACTAATAACCATTTTGACACAGGATAAAATCATAGTCAAAATGGTTATTACACCCGAAACACTGTTAACCAATTAAAAACCATTTTTCCAATTTTTAATTGGTTAACAGTATTACTTCCTTTCCAAAAGCCTCATTCATATTTTTTACCGCACTCTCGATCATCAGATCCACGCTCTCCTCGTCAATCTTCAAATTCTTCTCGGCAAGAAAATCCAGCACATACTTTTTCTTTTCCTTGCCCTTTCCCGCCCCCAAATAAATCTGCTCGGCAACGGTAACCACAATCCTAACCCACGCCTCGATTTCCTCCCTCTGAGTCGCCGTAGTCTTAGACTTAACCCAAGGAATCACAAAAGCCGTAACCGACGCAGCTGTATACAATCCTATCGCAGTTATGGTATGATTTAAAGAAAATCACATTGGAAAAACACACAGAAAGGAAGTGCCATTATGAAAAAAAGGTTAAACAAGCTTCTTGACGAAGCGGGTATGTCACAGGCAGAATCAGCGAGGAAGGCAAAAATAAGACCTGCTACCGTTTGCGATATGTATAAATAACAACTGCGTTTTTATTAAGCTAGAGTATGTGGAGAGGATTTGTAAAGTGCTTGATTGTAAAATCGGGTAACTTATCGAGATGTAAAAAGCGGCGAGATTTTTCTTCCGCCGCTTGATTTTGTATTTTGGGTTACTTTGCACAAAATTTTGAAAGTTTTCCACACTTTCAAAAGCCTGTTGAAAGTTCGTGTTTTGCTTAACTCTAATAAAAAATAAGTTAATTTAGCTAAATTATAATCAAAAAGAATGTAAGATATCTACAATATTCCAAAAAAAGTATTGGTGAATTTATCTATTGAATTTACATTTTCTTTAAGTTATAATTAACTTATAAGTTAGCTTAAAATGCTATTTGCTTATTTTTTGTACTTAAAAAATTTATGGAGGAAATGAAATGAAACTAAAGAAAGTTTTATCGGCTGCTATTGCTTCGGTACTGACCGTAAGCGCATTGGCAGTATCTGCGAATGCGGCTATTTATGTGCCTAAAGCAGAAGTTACCGACGAAAATGGAAACGTACTCGGAACTTTAGATGCTAAAAAAAGACAGCTTCTCGACGGAGAAACCGTAATAGGTACATTAAGCGATGACAATATCACCGTTGTTGATGCTGACGGAAACGTTATCGGTAAGTGTGCTGAAGAACAGCCTGCTCCCGGTTTGACTATTGACGCCAACTGGCTTATCCAGCTTTATAATGTTGGCAACGAAGCTGAAGGCAAACCCCCAACGGATTATGGCATTGATGTTACACAGATAGCTTCATTTACCACATATATGGAGCTTGTAAAGGGTGTTGATGAAAGTCTCGCAATTGATCTCGATCTTTACGATCCGGCAATCGACGGATTCGGCGGCAGTTTTATTTATTCCGCTAACGGAGGTACTATTGGAAGCCAGTCGGATTCTCCCGTTTATAAAGAAGAATCTCAGGATGAATTTGGCAATAAAGTTCCCGCTGTAACAATGTTCGCGAAATATAACTGGCCCAATAATGAATGGTGGGGGCTTCCTGAAGAAGGAGATTCACCCGAAGGCGTTGAAAGTGGTACTAACACAGGAACCGTTGATTACACAAAAAAACTTCGTGCCGAATATATTAGAAAATTTGCCTATTCTTTAACCTATGATGTTGCTAATGATACCTCCGGCGAAGATTTGGTATGGCCTGCCGGCGGCGAATGCTATCAGGCAGGCATTCAGGAATGGGGTAACGATTTTGCACTTAACCTTAAAGTTCGTGCATTTGTATGTAAGGATATTGACGGTAACATTATTATAGCGTTTGACGGTCTTGGAAATAAGGTCGATGAAACCGAACTCAACGCCATAATCGACGATCTTTCCCAGCCTTATGTTCCCACATCTCCCGCTGAAGAAGACACTACGGAAGATACCTCAGCCCCCGAAACCTCCGCTGCCGAGGAAAACAATGAGGAAACCACTTCTGCCGAACCCGCTGCAACAACAACCGCAGTGCCTGCAAGCAGCTCTTCTTCAACAAATGTGGGTTTGATTATCGGTATTATCGCCGCAGTAGTAATTGTAATTGTTGTTATCGTAATAATTGTTCTTAAGAAGAAAAAGTAATATAAACAATATATAATTAAAAAGGAATTGCCATTGCAGCAATTCCTTTTTAATTATATTATATGTTGTTTTAAGCGGATAAATTATTTGGTACCAAAGATCCTGTCTCCACCGTCACCTATTCCGGGAACGATATAAAGATCATCATTCAGTCCGGTATCCAATGCTCCACAGTAAATAGTCACATCGGGATGAACGCCATGTACCGCTCTTACTCCTTCAGGACAGGCAACTACCGTCATAAATTTTATAGAACGCGCTCCGCTTTCTTTAACCATATTAATAGCTTTAACAGCGGTAGCTCCGGTACCTAACATTAAGTCCATAACAATAACATCGCGTTCTTTTATATCAAACGGAAGCTTACAATAATATGATTTAACGCTTCCATCGTCGTGATCGTCATCACGGCAAATGCCAATATGCCCTACTTTTGCGGCGGGAACAAGCTCAACTGCACCCGTTACCATACCGAGTCCCGCTCTTAAAATAGGAACAAATGCAATCTTTCTTCCTGAGATGATGTTCGTTTTCGCTATTGCTATGGGTGTCTGCACTTCAACCTGCTTTAAAGGCAAATCGCGGGTAGCTTCATAGGTCATAAGCATACCTATTTCCGAAACCAATTCACGAAATTCCTTTGATCCGGTGTTTTTGTCTCTTAAAAGAGACACCTTGTGCTGAAGAAGGGGGTGATCGAGAATTTTGAGCATTTCCATAGAAGTTATTTGTCCTCCAGTTTTTTTATTTTTTCAACTCGCGCGGCATGACGTCCGCCTTCAAATTCGGTATTTAAAAATACATTCAGAAGCTCTTTGGCAAGCCCCTGCCCTATAACACGGCCACCCATGCAGATTACATTGGCGTCGTTATGTAACCTTGTATATTTTGCGGAAAAGTAATCGGTGCAGCAGGCGGCTCTGATACCCTTTATCTTGTTTGCGGATATTGAGATCCCTATTCCGGTACCGCAAACCAAAACTCCCTTTTCGGCCTCTCCCGAAACTACCTTTTTACAAACGGTTTCAGCTATATCTGGATAGTCCTTCTCCTCGCCGAAGTCAAGAAAATCATAATTGTTTTCCTTAAGAAATTCAATAAGGAAATTTTTTAACTCGGTTCCCGCACTGTCGCTGCCTAAAACTATCATTTAAAACAGACCTTCCTTTCTGTCTGCATACGCAGGATTATTCTTTATTGATTTTCGCCAATCGTTCTCTTTCTGCTTGAGGAAGCCTTAAATATACCGGTAAAAGCTTCCTAGCGGAAATTTGATCATATTGGGGAGCAGCAAGGCAAACGCTCGATGCCCTTTGAAACCTTGTACCCACAGGCGCCAATTCGGCTCTTACGTCATTTAAAGTATTATACGCAAGTTCCGCCCCGTCTCCCACATACGTTATTTTGCAGCCGCCATAATTATTTATAAGCTCTGATCGAAGTTCATCGGCAGAAACAGCTCTGTCCGGAGTAATCCTTGTTACGTTACTTCCCTTCACTGAAAACAAAGCGTTATAAAACTGACTGCATCGTGCGTCCATAACGGCGCAGACAATTCCCTCCGTTCCAAGACAATTAAACGCCAATGAATGCAGTGTGGAAACTCCCGCACAGGGAATATCCAGAGCATAAGCCAAGCCCTTTGCAGCCGAAACGCCTATTCTTATTCCCGTAAAGGAGCCGGGGCCTGCGGTAACAGCTATCAGTTCAACATTGCTTATATTTATTCCAACGCTTTTCAGCATATTTTCCGTCATAGGCAGCAGCGTCTGTGAATGGGTTAGCTTTGTATTAACAAAACTTTCGGAAATAAGCGTGATTTTTTCTCCGCTTATCTCGCATAATGCGCAGGAACCAGCCACCGCCGAAGCGTCAAAACCTAAAATCAACATACTTGCTTCCTTTTTATATTATCTATGAAAATTTCCCGCCTTTCGTCGCCGATTTTTCTGATATCCACTTCATACGCGGTATCAAAATATTCGGCAATATCCGGTACGTTCTCACTCCACTCAATACACAAAATCCCGTTTCTGTCGAAATAATCAAAAAAACCTATCCCGTACAGATCGTCAAATCCCGTGATCCTAAACAAATCAAAGTGAAATATGTTTAATTCCCCATAATACTCATTTATAAGCGCAAATGTGGGACTCGTAATCTCCTCGGCTATCCCGAACGCCTTGGCAATTCCCTTTGTAAAATAGGTCTTCCCTGCCCCCATTTCACCCCTATAAAGAACCGCGTCCCCCGCTTTTAATTTTTTGGCAAATTCCTTCCCTATCCTTACCGTATCCGAAGCGCTTTCCGAAATAAATTTTTCCATCAGAACAGTCCCGTTATATTGCCCATATCGTCAACGTCAATATTGTTTGCCGCCGGCGCCTTTGGAAGTCCGGGCATAGTCATTATATCTCCGGCGTATGCTACCACAAATCCCGCTCCTGAAGACAGCTTAACATCCCGTATTGTAACGGTAAATCCTTCCGGTTTCCCAAGCTTTTTTGGATCGTCCGAAAGCGAGTACTGCGTTTTGGCAACGCAAACCGGAGTTTCGCCATACCCCAGCGCTTCTATTTCCTTTATTGATTTTTCTGCCTGTGAAGTGTATGTGACTCCATCGGCACGGTAAATTTCCCTGGCAATAATATCCAACTTTTCTTTGACAGTAAGTTTTTCGTCGTACAGCGGTTTAAAATCCGTCTGACAGCCATCGCATCTGTCAATAGTATCAATAACAGCCTGCGCCAGCTCCCTTCCGCCATTCCCTCCGTTCAGGAACACGTCGGAGAAAGCCACAGCAGTGCCCACTTCCCTGCAAAAATCTTTAATATACTGTATTTCCGCTTCGGTATCGGTGTAAAAGTGATTTATGGCCACAACTACGGGTACTCCGTATTTGTGCATATTTTCAATATGAGTTTTTAAGTTTACTATTCCCTTTTTGAGAGCCGCAAGATTTTCAGCCGTAAGCTCCTCCTTGGGAACCCCTCCGTTATACTTAAGTGCGCGAATGGTAGCCACAAGCACCGTACAGCTTGGCTTCAGTCCCGCAAAGCGGCATTTTATATCAAAAAACTTCTCCGCGCCCAGATCGGAGCCAAAGCCCGCTTCCGTAACAGCATAATCTCCTAATTTCATAGCAAGCTTAGTTGCCCTGACCGAATTGCAGCCGTGAGCAATATTGGCGAACGGTCCACCGTGAACGATTGCAGGAGTGTTTTCCAATGTCTGAACCAGATTCGGATTTATCGCTGTTTTGAGCAGTGCCGTCATTGATCCCACAGCATTCAGGTCTTTTGCGAAAACTGGTTTATTGTCATAGGTATAAGCAGTAAGTATATTGCCGAGCCTTTTCTTTAAATCCTTCAAGTCGGAGGCAAGACATAAAATGGCCATAATTTCGGTGGCAACGGTAATACAGAAATGATCCTCTCTCGGAACACCGTCCATTTTTGTACCCAAACCCACAATGCAGTTTCGCAGCGCACGATCGTTCATATCGAGACACCTTTTTATCTGCACACGGCGCGGATCGATATTCAAGGCGTTTCCCTGCTGAATGTGATTGTCAAGAAGCGCACAGAGCAAATTGTTGGCCGATGTAATCGCATGCATATCTCCGGTAAAATGCAGGTTAATATCCTCCATAGGAACCACCTGAGCATACCCGCCGCCCGCAGCGCCGCCCTTTATACCGAAAACAGGACCAAGCGACGGCTCCCGAAGCGCCAGAACCGCTTTTTTCCCAAGCTTATACATACCCTCGGCAAGACCTATACTGGTAGTTGTTTTTCCCTCTCCGGCAGGAGTGGGATTTATGGCTGTAACAAGAATCAGCTTGCCGTCGGGCTTATCCGAAAGCCTTTGTATGCAAGCCTCGGTGATCTTTGCCTTATAGTGACCGTAAGGCTCCAGCTCATCTTCGGTTATCCCCAGATCCGAGGCAATATCTCTGATTTTTTTAAGCTGCGCCCTCTGCGCTATTTCGATATCTGTAAGCATTGTTTCCCTCCGTCCGCATAACTAAGAACATATTAAAAAGCTTTGAAACTGCAACAGCCCTGCCGCATTATAAAGTAGCAGGACTTTTGCAGTTTTTTATTTTCTTTTTACATTATATCACAGTTTATAAAAAAAGGCAACATTTTTATTTAACTTTAATATTTTTTATTTTTATTTTTCCCTTTTTTCTTCCGTTTTCTTTTCAATAAGGCCGCAAATTGTTACTACAATGGGAAACAGAAGCGCCGCTATAACCCAGACCAACCATGTTCTGTTGTCATGCCAGCTTCCTGAAATATTCTGCCAATCGTTGGATGCAAAGAGCAGCACCAAATATATCGTTGTTGCCAACAACCAATATGTGGTAAAAACCGCCCCGCGCAGACCGCTTCTTTTTTTGGCCTTTTCCGAATAATCCCCTTCCTTCAGCAGCTTCTGCATACTTTCATGCCTGACCCCCGCCAGAATGAAAAACACCGCTCCGATTCCCGCCGTAAGCAGCATCACCGACAGCATTATCCCCATAAACAGCTCATTTTCACTGAATGCCCCCACAAACAGCGCAATCGGCGACAAAATGCAGATACATGCGCCTATTATATTGAATTTCACATAAGTATCACGGTACTCCTTTTGCTTTTCCTTTACCAATCCTTTTACGCCGTACTCCGTCTCAAAGGGCTCCTTCTCCAGAAACTCAAAAGGAGCGTTTTTAAAACCGCAAACCAGAAAAAGACAAACCGCGCCGGCCACAATAAAAAACATCAGTATCAGTCCCAACGCCATGGCGAAATTTTCGGACAGCGGCAAAAAATCAGCTTTTTCCTCATAAAGAACACCCAAAAACAGCAAAGGAATTACTGACAATATACACAAAAATGTACCAACGGCAATCTTCACCGACGACGATTTTCTCTGTTCAAGATACTCGTTCGCCTCCGCCAAGGTTACTACCCGCACCTTATCCGAGTCGCTTTCTCCAGAAAACTCCTCAAGTTCTATCTCGTCCTTAAGTAAATAATCGGTTGTAACCCCGAAAATTCGTCCCAGCTGCAATATCTTTTCCAACTCCGGTATACTTTGAGCACCCTCCCACTTGGATACGGCCTGTCGGGAAACATTCATTTTCTCCGCCAGCTCCTCCTGTGACATTCCGCTCTTTTTTCTTAGGTTAATAATCTTATCCGCTAATATCATTTCTTTTTTTCCTTTCGTAAAGAATTTTCTTGTCGTTCCCACGACGCTGTTATTTTAACATTTTTACCCTTTACACACCACCAACTGACGCTTTTCAATTTGTCAACCGACGGTTGCCAATGCGTTTTTTTGGCTTTACAAAAGGAAAAATATATTTTAACGGTTCTCTTTACTCCAAAGTCATCTGTCCGGCGTTGAATCCCGCCGCCTTACCCGCAGAAGGGATATTTTTTATAATAAACTCCTCCTTGTTTTCCAAAGCACCTTCGGTCTAGATTGAGGCAAACTCCAATTCGGCCTTGGTCAGTCTCATAACCTGTACCCCCTGAGTATCTCTCGCCGCCTTAGACATAAGCAAATCGGAGGAAAAAACAAGTACTTTCCCCGCCGAGGACTGTAACAGAAAATCTGCGCTTTCGCTTATAACAAACGCAGCCACAAGCGGAGAAGCCGTATTGAAAGCATTGGCAAGCTTTTTGCGGTTGGTCTTTGTCTCGAACGAGGATAAGGGAATCTTAGCGCACTTTCCATTTCTGAAAAACAGCATAAGAGTCTCGCTGTAATCCGATGTGACAGCGGAAAAAACAATGCTCTCTCCCTGCTCGAATTCAAGCTTGGCAGGTATAAAGTCGCCCATAACGCTGGCCTTGGTCTGTTCAAAGGCGCTTACCTTGGCTTTGTAAACCACGCCGGTATTTGTAAAGAAAAGCATATCGCTTTTATTTGATACCTCTTTTTCAAGAACAATCCCGTCGTTTTCCTTAAGCTTCTGTTCTCCGCTCATTCTCAGTGATTGGGGAGTGATCTTCTTAAAATACCCCTCTCTTGTAACAAAAACATTTACCGTAAAATCCGGCTCATCATCCTCTGCGAAAACCTCTTCCTCCGTATCATAGGACAAAAGCGTTTTTCTCGGCTGACCGTATGTGTTAATTATATCCTTAAGATCGGAAATTATGATGTTTTTCACACGACGGGGACTGTCGAGAATATCCTCCATATCGGCGATATCTGTTTTAAGCTCGTTTATTTCTCCTAACCTTTTTAAAATATACTCTTTATTTATGTGGCGAAGCTTGATTTCCGCCACATATTCCGCTTGTACCTCGTCTATTCCGAAGCCTATCATAAGATTGGGCACTACCTCGGATTCCTCCGCGGTTTCCCTGATTATCTTTATTGCCTTGTCTATATCCAGAAGTATTTTTTGAAGTCCCAACAGGAGATGAAGCTTTTCCCTTTTTTTATTCAGGTCAAATTGAACGCGGCGTCTGATACAGCCCGTTCTGAACTTTGTCCACTCGTTTAATATCTCCCTCACGCCCATCACCTGTGGGTTTCCATCAATAAGTACGTTGAAGTTACAGGCAAAGGAATCCTGAAGCGGCGTAAGTCTGAAAAGCTTCAGCATCAGCGCGTCCGGTTCAACGCGGCGTTTAAGGTCGATGGCAAGCTTTAAACCCGAAAGATCCGTTTCGTCTCTTACATCAGATATCTCTTTTATTTTTCCTGTCTTAACAAGTTCCACTATACGGTCAATAATCGCCTCAACGGTGGTTGTAGGAGGAATCTCCGTAACCTCAATAACATTGGACTCCGAGTCGTAGTTATACTTCGCCCTTACTTTCACCGACCCTCTGCCGGTATTGTAAATTTTTCTGAGCTCCTCCTCGTTGTACATTATAAATCCGCCGCCCGGAAAGTCTGGAGCCTTCAGCGTGGAGATTATATCGTGATTCGGATCTCTCATAAGCGAAATAGTAGTTTCGCATACCTCCGTAAGGTTAAAAGAACAAATATTGCTCGACATAGAAACGGCAATGCCTATATTGTTGTTGACCAGAACCGAAGGAAATTTCGCGGGGAGAAGCGTGGGCTCGGTCATGGTGTTGTCGTAGTTCGGCGCAAAGTCCACGGTATCCTTGTCGATATCCGAAAAAAGCTCCGTGCATATCTTATCGAGTTTTGCCTCGGTATAACGGCTTGCGGCATAGGACATATCCCTTGAATACGCCTTTCCGAAATTTCCCTTGCTGTCCACATAAGGGTGAAGCAGCGTTTCATTACCCCGCGTCAACCGCACCATAGTCTCGTAAATGGGAATGTCCCCGTGAGGGTTAAGCTTCATGGTCTGTCCGACTATATTCGCCGACTTGGTTCTCGCTCCCGTCAAAAGCCCCATCTTGTACATGGTGTAAAGCAGCTTGCGGTGAGACGGCTTGAATCCGTCTATCTCCGGCAAAGCACGGGAAACTATAACGCTCATGGCATAAGGCATATAGTTTTCTTCAAGTGTATTGGTAATGGGCTTTTCCGCTACTATTCCCGCGCCTTCTATATATGCCTTTGACTGCTGCTCTTTACTTGTTTTTTTGTCATTTTTTTTACTGTTCTTTTTCAAAATATCGCTCCGTAAAAATCATTTTTGTTCATATCGTTCAAAAAAGCGAACGCGCATCCGTTTCGTGCCGTTTTCGGTATAATCTGCATAAAATCCGGCGTGTATGAAATCAGACTCATATGATCAGCTTACGTCAATAGCGTCAAGATACCTGCTGCCATACTTTGATATGAAATCCTTTCTTGCCGCCAGATTATCGCCCAACAGCATATCAAACATTTCCTTGGTCGCTTCGATATCCGACGGCATAACCTTTATAAGCCGCCTTGTGTCGGGATTCATTGTAGTAAGCGACATCATTTCGGGATCGTTTTCGCCCAGACCCTTTGAACGCTGCATACTGTACTTTTTTCCTTCAAGCTCAGTCAGAATACGGTTTTTTTCCGCTTCGGTGTACGCGAAATAAGTTTGATCCTTACACTCTATCTCATACAAGGGCGATTCCGCGATATAAACGTAGCCCTCCTGTATAAGAGTAGGAGTCAGCCTGTACAGCATTGTGAGAATAAGGGTTCGTATTTGATATCCGTCATAATCCGCATCGGTGCATATAACAACCTTATTCCACCTTAAGCTGTCTATGGAAAAGTTGGATAATTCTTTATTGGCCTTGCTCTGAACCTCAACGCCGCAGCCCAATACCTTCAGCAGGTTGGTTATTATCTCGCTTTTGAATATCTTATCATACCCCGCCTTAAGGCAATTTAATATTTTGCCTCTTACCGGCATTATCGCCTGATATTCCGAATCGCGTGCGAGCTTTACCGAGCCTAACGCCGAATCGCCCTCTACAATATAAAGTTCCCGCTTTGCAATGTCCTTGCTGCGACAGTCCACGAATTTTTCCACGCGATTGCTTAAGTCTATGCTGCCCTCAAGCTTCTTTTTGAGATTTTGCCGCATCTTGTCGGCGTTTTCCCTCGATCGCTTGTTCACCAACACCTGTTCGCACACGCGAACCGCCTCATCGGGATTTTCTATAAAGTACACCTCAAGATTGTGCTTAAGCCAGTCGGACATCGCTTCCTGAATGAATCTGTTGTTGATAGCTTTTTTTGTCTGGTTTTCATAACTGGTTTGTGTCGAAAAGTTGGAGGAAACAAAAACCAGGCTGTCCTCAATATCGCTGAAAGTTATCTTGCTCTCGTTTTTTTGATACTTATTATTGTTTTTCAGATACGCGTCAATCTGATACACAAAGGCCTGTCTCATCGCTTTGTCGGGGCTTCCTCCGTGTTCCAGCCAGCTTGAATTGTGATAATGCTCAATAAGCCTTATTTTATTGGAGAATACAAAAGCCGTTTTCAGCTTTACCTTGTATTCCGGCTTATCCTCGCGGTCGCGTCCCGTCTTCTGCGCCTGCCAGTGCTGAGGAACGGTCAGCGCGTTTTCCCCCACCAGCAGATCGGAAGAGCGTCGTGTAGGGAAAGAGTGTTCA
>CAJUFF010000083.1:11396-12229 GCA_910585505.1 uncultured Ruminiclostridium sp.
AAGGTAATCGTCGATTCCGTTTTTGTAACAGAATATATGCTCCTCAAACTCCCCCTCCGATATTTCTTTTCTGAAAACAAATTCCAACCCGTCGTTTACGATAGCCTGCCGCCTTAACACGTCGAAATAGTAGTCGTCGGAAATATCAATCTGCGTAAAAACATCAAGGTCAGGCTTCCACTTAGTCCTCGTTCCCGTCACTCCCGTGGATTTTTTCTTTATGAAGCCCTTTTCGTTTTCGCCAATAGTTACATTAAAACCCTTTTTAAAGCTAAGTGTATACTGCCATGTGCCGTTGTCGCTGACCACGTCCATATATTCCGAGGAAAACTGCGTAGCGCAAAGACCGAGTCCGTTCAGACCGAGGGCAAAGGAATAATTGTCCCCGCTGTTGTTATTGTACTTGCCGCCCGCGTATAAAGTGCAATACGCCAGCTCCCAGTTGTATTTTTCCTCATTCTTGTTGTAATCAATTGGTATCCCTCTTCCGTTGTCCTCCACTTCTATGGAAAAGTCGAGAAATTTCGTAATCACTATTCTCCGCCCGTATCCTTCACGCGCCTCGTCGATGGAGTTGGAAAGAATTTCAAAAACCGAGTGCTCACAGCCCTCAATACCATCCGAGCCGAATATTACAGCCGGTCTTTTCCTGACCTGATCCGGACCCTTAAGGGAAACTATGCTGTTGTCGCCGTAATTATTGTTTGACATTAAATGAACTCCCTTTTTTCACTGTCTTTTTTTACATATTTTCACACAATTAAATAAATTATATCACAAAAAATTGGCTCAACCCCCAAAGTAGTGGAAAAGGTTAGAAAGGACAAGAAACG
>CAJUFF010000084.1 GCA_910585505.1 uncultured Ruminiclostridium sp.
CTGTTAACCAATTAAAAACCATTTTTCCAATTTTTAATTGGTTAACAGTATAAATCATGCTCTTGTTATTGTGAAAACAGAGGTTGATTATCTTCTGGGGTGGCATAAATGGAGAAACGACTGGGAAACATTCGGCGGACGTATAGAAGAGGGCGAAGGCTTAAGAGAATGCATCGACAGGGAATGCAGGGAGGAATTGGGAATCAGTGGCGTGAAATTCGAATATCTCGGTATTGTGCATTATAAAATGCCGCCGGATTATTGGGTAAAGGAGTGGCACGAGGAATACGGCGGACTTTACGGAATATTGCTTTCAAAGGAAAATTTTGATATTATAGAGAAAAAGCGGATTGACAGAGACGAGATAGGTGAAATAGCCTTTTATTCCGATATTAAAAGGCGGGGTGAAAAAATAGATGAGATAAATGAAAAATTATTGGAGTTTTACTGAAAGGGCTTGTAAAATTTTGAAAATTTCCATGTGGATATAAGAATAAGTTCTAATTAAGACTATATTTTCCCTTATATTCCTTATACCTTCTTTCAAAATTCCCTCCGTCCTCTTGCATCTCCTTCTGCGATCTGTGCATATCCATATTGTTGTCCGCGATATCGATAATGCAAAGCGCGATATTGGAGCAATGATCCGAAACCCTCTCCAGATTGGTCAGCAGGTCGGAATACACAAACCCCGCTTCGATGGAACAGTCACCCTGCTGCAAGCGGCGGATATGTCTTGAACGCGCTTTTTCCTTGAGCCGGTCTATAACCTCCTCCAGAGGCTCCACCGACATTGCGGCTTCAAGGTCGTTATTCAAAAAAGCTTTCAGAGAAAGATCCGTAATTTCTTTTACCGCCGAAGTAAGGACATTAAGCTCCGTCACGGCGTTGGAGGTGAATTTCAGACCTTTCTTTTCTTTTTCCTCCGCCGCTTCCAAAATATTTACGGCATGGTCGGCTATCCTTTCAAAGTCGCCTATTAGCTTAAGCAGCTTGGCCGCTTCCCTGTTTCCGTCGGCGCTTATACGCATGGCGCTGAGTCTTACCAGATATGTGCCCAAAATATCCTCGCTGCGGTCTGTTTTTTCCTCTTTTTCCCGTATCGAAGCGGCAAGCTCCGGAGAGTATTTCTCCAGCGCTCTGACGCTGTCATACAAAGATTCTACTGAGATTTTCGCCATATCGGAGGCGACCTCGCGGCATCGCTCCAGAGCCACAGGAGGAGAAGCCAGTAGTCTTTCGTCCAGTTCGGGACAGCTCTCCTTTTCTTTGGCGTCGGGAACCAGCTTTTTCACCAGTCTTTCCAGCAGTCCCGACATCGGAAGCATCAGCACGGTGCACAAAACATTGAACAGTGAGTGTGAAACGGCGATGCCGAAAAGGGTTGCGGGCTGATCCAGCAGCGGAATTGGGAAAAGCGCTTTAATTATTATGAACAATGTCAGGCAGAATGCCGTGCCTATAACGTTAAATAAAAGGTGTACCGCCGCCGCCCGTTTGGCGTTCTTGTTGGCGCCTACGGAGGAAATCATTGCGGTAACGCAGGTACCTATGTTTTGCCCCATTATTATGGGGACGGCGGCGCCGTAGGAAATCTGCCCCGTTGCCGCCAACGCCTGAAGAATACCCACGGAAGCGGAACTGGACTGAATCACGGCAGTCAGAACCGCTCCCGCCAATACGCCGAGAACGGGATTTTTGAACAAAATAAACAGCCTTTGAAATTCGGGCAGCTCGCCCAATGCCGACACGGAACCCGTCATGGCGTCCATTCCGAACATCAGCGTGGCGAAGCCCAAAAGTATAAGTCCGCTGTCCTTTTTCTTTCCGCTCTTGCAGAACATATACAGTATTATTCCTGCCAAAGCCAGAACGGGAGTAAAGGAGGAGGGCTTAAGGAGCTTTATAAAAATATTGTCGCTGTTTATTCCAGAAAGGCTCAGCACCCATGCGGTCACGGTTGTACCCACGTTGGCGCCCATAATTACATTTATCGACTGTTTCAGCGTCATAAGCCCGGAGTTTACAAAGCCCACTACCATTACGGTAACGGCGGAGGAGCTTTGAATCACGGCGGTTACCCCAAGCCCCGTAAGTATCCCCTTAAGCCTTCCCGTGGTAAATTTCCCAAGCAGGGTGCGGAAGCCCTCTCCAGCTCTTCGCTCCAGAGCCTGTCCCATTATATTCATACCGAAAAGGAACAGGCTTAAGCCGCCGATCATTGTAAGCAAATCAAAAATGTCCATTTTTATGTTTTCCTTTCCTCTTTATAGCAAACGGGAATATTATCTTAAACAAAGAAATCCGAAGTAGGCGGCGTAGCTTATCAGCATGATGCCGCCGCCGTAGCGTTTTACTTTCCCCTTCCCCGCCATATGGCAAATCAGCAGAAGCGCTCCAGCCGCCGCGGCGATAATAGTATCGGCAATAAATTCCGACGAAAAGGGTACCGGCACGATTAAAGCGGAAACGCCCACCACAAAGAGAATGTTGAAGATATTGCTCCCGATGATATTTCCTACGGCTATGTCGGCGTTCCCCTTTCTCGCTGCCGATACGGAGGTGAACAATTCGGGCAGCGACGTACCCAAGGCGACAATCGTAAGCCCGATAAACCGCTCGCTCATTCCGAAAGTTTTTGCGATTGCGGTTGCCGCGTCCACGGCAAAGTCGCTCCCGAAAATTATCAGGGCTAAGCCGATAAGGGTTTTCAGCGCAGACTGCCACAGCTTATGCTTCTTTACATTGGTATTATCGGCAATTTTTCCTTTTTTAGCCGTAATAAACAGATATGTAAGATAAAGTACGAACACCGCCGACAATATTATCCCGTCGATAAGTCCCACCGTTCCGTCCGCGCCTAACAAAAGCAGTAAAAGCGTGATAACCGCCATAAATGGCAGATCGACCCGCGCCGCCGTTTTTGTCACGGCTATGGGAGCAATAACGGCGGTAAGACCTAAAATTATCAGCACGTTTAATATATTGCTGCCCACTATGTTGCCCAACGTAATGTCGGCGTTTCCCTTAATGGCGGCGGTGAGGCTTACGGCGGCTTCGGGGGCGCTTGTCCCCATCGCCACCACGGTGAGGCCTATAACAAGCTGAGGGATGCCCAATCCGCCCGCTATGGAAGAGGCGCCGTCCACAAAAAAATCCGCTCCCTTTACCAACATGACAAAGCCCAGCGCCAGCAGTACAAAAGAGATAAACAGTTCCATTGTATTGTTCCTCCGCTTTCGGATTTTGCAGCGCCGCGCTTTTTCGGGGCAAACAAAAAAAGCGACAACTATGCTGCAATTTTATTAAATCGCAACAAAGTCTCGCTTTTTACATACAAAGCCGGGTTTTTCAGAACCGTACTGACGGCAAGGTAAACGCAAACCGTTTTATTGGGAAGCAATACAATCGGCCGCGCAAGCTACTCCCTTTATTTTACGCTTAAATTATAACACGGCGTCGCGGCGCTTGTCAAGAGGAAAAAATTTAATTTAAAATTTACTCCGAATTTAACAAAAAACCTTGCAATTTCTTCTAAAATGTTGTATACTAAACATATATTAAAAAAATCGGAGGGAATGTCTATGGAGACAGGCATTTTACTTGAAAGCGGCACCAATGAATTGGAGCTTTTAAAATTTCATGTAGGAAACAAATGCTTTGGCATAAATATCGCCAAAGTCAGCGAAATGGCAAACTACTCTCAGGTAACGCCGATGCCGGGTGCGCCTGACGCTGTGGAGGGTATTTTTATGCCCCGTGACATCCTTATTACAGTGGTAGACCTTCATAAAGTGCTCGATTCGCCCAAGCCCGAAAATAATGACGGTATGCTGATTATTTGCGAATTCAACAGTATGCACGTTGCATTTCACGTTACTTCCGTTAACGGTATCGTAAAGCTTAGCTGGACCAGCATCGAAAAGCCCCCGTCAGTGGCGCAGAGCGAGAATCTTGGTCTTATAACGGGCGTGGCGAAGCTGGACGACGGTATGATATTAGTGCTTGACTTTGAAAAGATAGTGGCGGATATCAACCGCTCGGCGGGTCTTGACACAGCGGGTCTTGAAAAGCTTTCAAAGCATGAAGACGTTAACTTTGAAGGTCATGTGGTTATTGCGGAAGACAGTGCGCTGCTCAATAAAATGATAATGGATTCGCTTCACACGGCGGGATTTAAAAATGTTATTTCCTTTACCAACGGCAAGGACGCGCTCGATTACATAGAAGGCTACAAGAATCTCGGAGACAACATACGTGACGAGGTAGCTCTTCTCATTTCGGATATTGAGATGCCGCAGATGGACGGTCATCACCTTACAAAGCGCATAAAGGACGATCCCGTTATGAAAAATATTCCCGTATTTCTTTTCAGTTCCCTTATTAACGATAAAATGCGCATAAAGGGTAAATCCGTAGGTGCGGACGAACAGTTCTCGAAGCCTCAGATCGGTATTCTGATCGAGAAAATGCATGAGTATATGAAAAACTTATAAAAAAATACGGTTCCGTTTTTAGCGGAACCGTATTTTTTTATACCTATCTTTAATCAAGCGGTTATTTTGCCCGAACTCTTTCCTCAATATACTTTTTAAGTTCAGCCACGGGAATTCTCTCCTGCTCCATACTGTCTCTCTCTCTTACCGTAACGCACTTGTCCTCCACACTGTCGAAATCGTAGGTAATACAGAAGGGAGTTCCTATTTCGTCCTGTCGGCGGTAACGTTTACCTATGGATCCGGTTTCATCGTAGTCTACCATAAAGTACTTGGCAAGCTCATCGTGTATTTCCAGCGCACCGTCGGCAAGCTTCTTTGAAAGAGGCAGAACCGCCGCCTTTATGGGGGCGATTGAGGGATCAAAATGAAGCACGACTCTGGTATCGTTCTTTTCCGCGTCGATAATCTCCTCATCGTATGCCTCGCAGATTAGAGCAAGCACAGTTCTGTCCAATCCGTAGGTGGATTCTATGATAAATGGGATAAATTTTTCGTTGGTTTCGGGGTCGAGATATTCTATCTTTTGTCCGCTGTATTCCTGATGTCTGGTCAGGTCGAAGTCGGTGCGGTTGTGAGTGCCGTTTATTTCGCCCCAGCCGAAGGGGAAAAGGAATTCTATGTCGCAGGCCGCCTTTGCGTAATGGGCAAGCTTTTCATGATCGTGATAACGCAGGTGTTCTTCGGGAATGCCCAGATCCATATAGAATTTCTTGCCGAACTGTTTAAAGAAATCGTACAGCTCGCCGTCCTGTCCCTCCTTACAGAAGGTCTGGAATTCCATCTGTTCAAATTCGATGGTACGGAAGGTGAAGTTTCCGGGAGTTATTTCGTTTCTGAAAGCCTTACCTATCTGTCCTATGGAGAAAGGCAGCTTGGCTCTCATGGTGCGCTGTACGTTAAGGAAGTTTACGTATTCCCCTTGGGCATTTTCGGGGCGGAGGTAGATAACGCTCTTGCTGTCGGCGGTAACGCCCCTGTATGTCTGGAACATCAGGTTGAATTCGCGTATTCCGGTATAATTTGACTTGCCGCATTTGGGGCAGGGTATCTTGTGGCTTTCGATATACTCGAACATCTCTTCCTTGGTCATGGCGTCGGGGTGAGCGTCGGGATCAAAGCCTTCGATAAGATTGTCCGCTCTGTGGCGCATTTTACACTCCTTGCAGTCCAGAAGCGGATCGGAAAAGCTGGCAACGTGTCCCGAAGCTTCCCATACCCTTGGGTGCATCAAAATGTCGGCGTCAAGCTCGAAGCTGTTGCGGCGCTCCTGAATAAAGCGCTTTCTCCAAGCGTCCTTAACATTGTTCTTAAGTCGGGTGCCTAACGGGCCGTAATCCCATGTATTGGCGAGACCGCCGTAAATGTCGCTTCCGGGATAGATAAAGCCTCTTCCCTTACATAAGGCGACTATTTTTTCCATTGTCTTTTCGGTGTTTTCCATTATATGCTGTTTCCTTCCTTATGATTTTTGGGAGCAATTACTCAACGGTCTGAATCCATCCCATGGCGTCGGGAATTCTTCCCCACTGGATGCCTGTGAGGGTATCGTAGAGCATTTGGCTGGTTTCGCCGATTTTTCCGTCGTTTATTTTCATTATGTTGTCGCGGTACTTAAGCTCTCCTATGGGAGAAATAACCGCCGCGGTGCCGGTGCCGAAAGCTTCCTTCAATTTACCCGCCTTATGGGCTTCCACAAGCTCGTCTATGGCGAGTTTTCTTTCGCTTACGGTATAGCCTTTGGAACGGAGAAGCTCTATAATGGACATTCTGGTGATACCGCCTAAGATTGATCCCACAAGAGCGGGTGTTACCACCTCGTTGCCGATAATGAAAAATACGTTCATGGAGCCTACCTCCTCCACGTATTTTCTTTCAACGCCGTCAAGCCAGAGAGTCTGGACATATCCCTGCTTCTCTGCTTCCTCCTGTCCCTTAAGGGAGATGGCGTAGTTGGCACCTGCCTTGGTAAAACCGGTGCCGCCCACAACCGCGCGGACGTATTTTTCTTCCACAAAAATTTTAACGGGTTCGATGCCGTTTGGATAATACGCGCCCACGGGGGAAAGAATTACGGCGAATATGAGATGCTTTGCCGCGTGTACTCCCACGTGGGGGTCAACGGCGAAAATATAAGGGCGAATATAAAGGGATGTGCCCTCGGCGGTGGGGATCCAGTCCTCGTCAAGCTTTACCAATGTTTTAATGGCCTTTACCGCGAATTCCTCGTCGATTTTCGGAATACAGAGACGGTCGCAGGAGAGGTTTAATCTCGCCATGTTCTTTTCGGGGCGAAAAAGCTGAATTTTTCCTTCGGCGGTGCGATAGGCCTTAAGTCCCTCAAAAATTTCCTGAGCGTAATGGAGAACCATAGAGGCAGGGTCTAAGGCGAAAGGTCCGTAGGGGACGATACGGGGATCGTGCCATCCATCGCCTTCGTCGTAGTTCATAATAAACATATGATCTGTAAAGTAGTTGCCAAAGCCCAATTTTGTTTGGTCGGGCTTTTGCTTGGGGGCGGTGGTTTTTTGGATCGTGATTTCCATAAATTTTCCTTCTTTCGGTTTTTTATTATTCGCCGTTATAAAGCGGTTATATACCTTATTGAAAACAAATTTAACAGCATTATTTTACCATATATTAAGCCTTTTGTAAATACGGCCGCAAAAAATTTGTGATTTTTTCTATAAAGGTGTTGATTTTTGCATAGAAATTTACTATAATTGTTCGTAGAAAAAAATATCGTACATCAAACCACAATATCTATTTAACGAAGACCCGTTTCGGCTTATCTTCGTACGAAAGGAACGATCAAAAAATGAAAAACATTTCCGTTAACACAAACGCCAAGCTGTCCCACATCAGCAAAAATATCTTCGGCCACTTTTCCGAGCATCTGGGAAGGTGTATATACGAGGGCATTTACGTGGGCGAAGACTCTTCAATACCCAACACAAGAGGGATAAGAAACGATGTGGCCAACGCGCTAAAGGCTCTCGAGGTGCCAGTTCTCCGCTGGCCGGGCGGCTGCTTCGCGGACGAATATCATTGGATGGACGGCATCGGCAAAAAGTCCTCCCGCAAAAAAATGGTAAACACTCACTGGGGCGGAGTTACTGAGGACAACAGCTTCGGCACTCACGAGTTTTTCGACCTTTGTGAAATCATCGGCTGTGAGCCTTACATATCGGGAAACTTAGGCTCCGGTACGGTACAGGAATTGTCCCAGTGGATTGAATACATAACCTTCGGCGGACTTTCTCCCATGTCCGAACTTAGAAAAAAGAACGGAAGAGAAAAACCATGGAAGCTGAAATATTTAGGTATAGGCAACGAAAGCTGGGGCTGCGGCGGAAATATGAGACCGCAGTATTACGCCGATCTGTACAGGCAGTATCAGACCTACTGCCGCAACTATGACGGAAACGAGCTTTATAAAGTGGCGTGCGGTCCCAGCTCCGACGATTATAACTGGACGGAGGAGATAATGAAGGCGATTAAGCCCTGGCATACAAAAGCGATAAGCCTTCATTATTACACCATTCCCACCGGAAACTGGGGAAAAAAGGGCGACGCGGTGGAATTTACCGACGAGGAATATTACAATACTATAAAAAACGCGGTTAAAATAGATGATATGATAACCCGTCACCTTGATATTATGTCCGCTTACGACCCAAAACATGAGATCGGTCTTATTGTGGACGAATGGGGCAACTGGTTTGATGTGGAAAATGGTACGAATCCCGGATTTTTGTATCAGCAGAATACAATGCGCGACGCCATAACAGCCGCCTTTAACTTCGACATTTTCATCAGGCACAGCGACAGAATTGTGATGGCAAATATTGCCCAAGCCGTAAACGTTTTACAGTCGGTAATCCTTACGGAAGGCGAAAAGATGGTAAGAACTCCCACCTATTTTGTATTTGATATGTATCGCCGTCATATGGAGGGCGACAGGCTGTTTGTCAGCGGCGACGCGTCGGACAAGAACGGTGTGCCGACTCTCAGCTATTCCGCTTCCGTAAAGGATGAAACCGTGTTCCTTACAATGACCAACGCGAGCCTTACCGATGAAGAAGAGCTTGAAGTGAGCTTCGGTGATTTTGTGCCCTCAAAAATAAAGGCGGAAATACTCACAACCGACGATATCCATGAGCATAACACCTTCGACGGCGGCGAGACAGTTGTTCCCAAAAAATTTGAGGGATACGCCTTTAACGGAAACAAGCTCAGGGTAAAACTTCCGAAAAACTCGGTAGCCGCCTTTACGGTGATATAATGAAAAAGCCATGCCGCTGTCTGTTGGGCGAAACGGACGAAAAGGAGCTTCTGCAAAATATAAAGGAATATATAAGCGGGCTTGACGATGATATAAGAGCGGACGAAAAGACCTATGGCGAAAGGCTTTCGATTTGTGAAAAATGCGTAAAGCTGCAAAACGGCGTTTGTCTCAAATGCGGTTGTTACGTTGAAATGAGGGCGGCGGTGAAAAACAACCGCTGTCCCTCGGAAAATAAATACTGGTAATATTCTTTGGAGTATTTGGAGGAAAATAAATGCTGAAATCCATTATAACCGACGCCGATTTTTTTGGCGGCGAACCTAAAATCTTATCCGACATTTCCAGATACGGTTCAAGGGGCATCATTCTGAACAATGAAAATATGGCGGGAATGATCCTGACGGGACCGAACGGCTTTTATAAGCTCCCCGGCGGCGGTATAGACTTAGGCGAAAGGGAGAGCGACGCGTTTATGCGGCAGGTGTTGGAGGAAATCGGTTACGAGTGCAGAATTATAGCGCCTTTGGGTATTGTGGAGGAGCACAAGAGCCGTTCCAATTTCTGTCATATCTCCTACGCCTTTATTGCGAGGATAGAGGGCGAGTGCAAAAAAAGCCAGAGCGATCACAAGTCGGATTTTTCCATAAGCTGGATGAGCCTCCGGGACGCGGCGGCGGTTATGGATAAATCGCTGGAGATGTGCAAGGAATACAGTATGAGGTTTATGCTGAAGAGGGAAAAGGTTATTTTAGATTACGCTTTGGAACAGATTAAGGAAGGGAATATTTCCATTGATATCTGATATAGCAATCAGACAAAAAGATAAACAAATAGGAGCGAAGCGACTAATTATCCTTTCCGCTTCCCTTTCGGATTCCGAAATGGAAGCGGGGGAGCCCAAAGGACGGGGGGCAACTTCCCCAAAGCTTGTGTTTTTTGCACTGTTTGTAATTTTGTTTAAACTTTTTTTGGATTGCTATAGTATGATATTGGTTCCAAATCATACTATAGACAAAGTGAAAATGCAGAATGATTTGAAACTGGTACAATAAAGATGCCGCACGGCTTTGGCTGTGCGGCATCTTTTGGGTGATATGGGAAATTAATGAGCAAAAATTTTAATATCGTCTTTTATTATTTTGTAGCCTTGTCTGCTGCTGTTATCAAGTCTTATACTAGTTATGAGCATATGGGTGATATTCCTGTTATATCGGAGTTTTTTCTATTTTTTTAACAGCACGGTAACAAACCCTCCGGAACCCTCTTCAACATATCCCATCTCCATAAACATATCCTTAAGCTCATAATACTCCTTAAGTACTCCCGCCCTGTTGTCCAGCACCACGCAGTCCGCCGGAGGCAGTGTTTCCTGATTATAAATGGCGGGATACATATAGACGTTTTCACAGTCGTAAAGGTAAGGTGTAAGATAGGTGGAGGAATACACAACTCCGTCTCGCGGTACGTTTGCCAGCGCGGCGCGGGATTCATCGTACTCTATTCTGCTTTCCCTCGCGAATACGATGTTGTAATATTTCGGCGTTCCCGTTCCTATAAGGCAGATGACTGCCGCCAGCAGAGCCGCAGCGGCGGTCTTGTTTTTTCTTTTTTCGTATCTGAAATTCTTTACGAATAAAAATATAAGAAACGCGCCGGTGCTGAATACATATTGGTAATGTATGCTGTGCTGATACGAGTAGTCCGTTGCCAAATTAAACAGTATCAGGGGAATAAAAAGCACCCAGTCCGACAGCCGTCTTGACTTCATGGGAATAAACAGCAGCGGCAGCAGCATTTGTACTATCAGCAGCAGCTTTTCTTCGTCCAATATGTTGTTGAGAAAAAAAGCGGGATTTTTTATTATATTAAATATAACATCTGTAATCGAATCCTGACCGCTGCCGAGAAAAATCTGATACCTGCCTATCATTATTCCGTCTCCGTATGTGTTTATAAAGGCGGTGACCAAAAGAAATCCGCTTATTCCCATAAAAATAAGCATAAGACCCAAATACTTCGGGAACCACTGACTAAAGCGCGACTTAACATAATCAGCCGATTTGGTACGCTTCTTTGAATGGGGCGATTGTGCGTTAACCCGAGGTTCCTTGTGTATGTTTTTTCCGACAAGCGCGTAAAGCCCGGCAATTATAAGGTATACGCCCGCGTCCTCTTTTACGCAAAGCAGCAGAAGCCCGCTTACAACACATCCCGCAAGTGAATTTTTTTCTATAAAGTACATAAGCCACAGCACCAAAGGAGTGAGAAAAGCGTTTTCGTGGAAGTCGTAAAAGCAAGCGCAGGTAAAAGCGGGATAGCATAAGAATATCAACCCGCAGAAAAATGTTACCGTATTATCGTACTTGTACCGTTTACACAAAAGAAGCACCGGTATTATTCCCGATAAGCACACGGCGGCCTGTGCCGCCAGCAGAAATTCGGGGCGTCTGAAGATCATGTAAAAAGGAAGTAAAACGTAATATATGGGAGAAAAGTGTATATTGAAGTGGGACATGGGGATTCCCCGCTCAAGGGTTGTGGTTTGGGTAAAATCCCGCGCCATGGATTCGTACATCTGAGCGAAAATGCCGAAATCGTAGGTAGAGGTGTTAAAATCATACATCCTTGAAATGCACCCCAAGGAGAGAATTAAAGTCATAATAACGGTTAAGATGCCCAGCAAAACATAAAGATTTATTCCGGATAACAGCTTATATTCCTTTCCGGGAAAGGTTTCTTTGAAAACATACACCAGTATCGCCGCAGCCGCCGCCAGAATAACGGTAAGATATGACAGCTCCGTTGTGGCGCAGGTCAGCACGCAGAAGGAAAAAAACAGCAGCGAAAAAGGCAGCGTCTGACGGTAAAGCCTGTCCCTGAGGAAAAACAGCAGAAAGAAAACAACGGTAAAACAGATGAAGGCTGCCGTTAAGGCTACGGTGTTTATTTTTTCCACCGAGCTTATTAAAAAAATGTTGGTGCGTTCCAGAACCGAGGTACCGGAGGATATCACCGTGAAAGCGAGCGTATAGCCGGAAGCCGTTAAAAATCCGTTCAGGGCTGCGTAGAACCAAAAAATCGCATTTTTTTTCAAAGCTTGTATCATTAAAAACTCTCCGAATAATAATATAATATAGTATTATACTATTTAAGGCAAATTATGTCAATAAACTTTAGAAAAAGAAGCAAAATGAAAGAGACGGGTAAAGGGGTTGTAATAATACGGCTTGTTTGATAGAGGTATACAAATATATAGATAATACTGTTAACCAATTAAAAATTGGAAAAATGGTTTTTAATTGGTTAACAG
>CAJUFF010000085.1 GCA_910585505.1 uncultured Ruminiclostridium sp.
AGTAAGTGCTACCGCTAAGTTGCACTGTTGCATTTACTTTGAGAATTTACTTTTTCATTTTATTTGTTAAAAAAATGATTAAAAGCAGTGACTTTTTTGCAAATATGTGATATAATAATCTTAAGTAGCGAAAAAAAGAAAGGTTGATTATAAGTGAATTATGAAAAATCCTGCGGCGCTATCGTTTATCGCAAGCATCACGGAAATACGGAAATTCTTCTGGTACGACATCTTAAGTCGGGTCATTGGTCATTTCCGAAAGGTCACATGGAAGCGGGGGAAACCGAAGAGGACACTGCCCGCCGTGAAATTAAGGAGGAAACGGGGCTTGACGTGCTTTTAGATACGGGATTCCGCGAGACCGTCAATTATTCCCCCAAAAAAAACACAAAAAAAACCGTGGTATACTTTGTGGGAATGGTGGCTAGCCATGAGCTTATACCGCAGCAAGATGAGATTTCCGAACTTAGATGGCTGGAAATAGAACAGGCTGGTAACGTCCTCACATATGATAACGATAAGCTGCTGGCAAACAAGGCAAAATCGTTTATCGCTCTGATGAAATAACGGTGCAGCCTTCATGCTAATCTCATTTTATATTGGATATTGGCGTAATACCCACAGTTTAAAATGGGATTGCGGCCAAAATACTAATCCCACAGTTTTAAAAGGGATTGTCACTAAGCCGATTTCAATTTAAAAAGATATACGGTATCTTTTTAAATTGAAATTGCAACATAGGCGCCTTTCTTAAAATTTTCGCAGAAGTTTATTTCAGATTTGAAAATGGAAATTTATCGTATTTCCGTTTCTTAGGAAACACAACTGCTTAGCGTTTCGACTATTTTTCCAAAAAAAGAAAAGACGGTGACTGAAATGGAATATAATGAAGCAATTGAGTATTTAAACGGCTTTACAAAATCGGGAGTACCCATAAAGAATCTATCCCGATTCAGAGGGCTTATGGACGCGCTAGACAATATTCAGGATAAATTAAAATATATACATGTGGCGGGCACCAACGGAAAAGGCAGCGTATGCGAATATACCGCACTCGCCTTGGAATACTCGGGATACAAAGCCGGAAAATTTACTTCTCCCTATATAAACAGAGTGGAGGAACGGATACAAATAAACGGGGCGCCAATTTCCGAAGGCGACCTCGCTTTTTATATAAGCAAGGTAAAAGAGGCGGCCGATAAAACGGGCTGTACCGATTATTCCCAGTTTGAAATACTTAACGCGGCAGCTTTTTTGTATTTTTACGATAAAAAGTGCGGAATAACGGTTTTGGAAACGGGAATAGGCGGACTTTTGGACTGCTCCAATATAATTGATCCCGAGCTTTCAATAATTACCACGGTCGATCTTGATCACTGTGCCATTTTAGGCGATACGCCAGAAAAAATTGCGCGTCATAAGGCGGGGATAATCAAACCGAAACGTCCCGTGGTACTTTCGCCCTTTCAGTATGACGAAGTAATACGGATTGTACGAGAAAAAGCTGCGGAAACAGGTTCAAAACTTATAATTCCCGCTTCGGATGAGCTAAAGCTTATAAAAGCGGATTTGAACGGCACCGAGTTTTTGTATAAAAATAAGCGTTTCGCTGTCGGAATGTGCGGCGGACATCAGATGATAAACGCCTCCGCCGCAGTCGAGGCTATGCGCGAGCTGGAAATAGGCGAGGAGCATATAGAAGCGGCGCTGAAGAATGCCGCTGTACCGGCTCGAATGGAAAAAATGGGCGGATTTATCATAGACGGAGCGCATAATGTTTCGGGGGCAAAGGCGGCCGCCGAGCTTATCGGAGGTAGTAACGGCAAGAAAACGCTTATAGTGGGAATGCTTAAAAGCAAGGATTATAAAGGCGCTTTGGCGGTGCTTTTACCTGTGTTTGACCGTGTTATAGCGGTGGATTTCTTTTCACCGGACGCGGTGAAGTCGGAAGAGATTTCCGCTTTGGCAAAGTCGGTGGGATGTGAAACGGTAACGGCGGATAACGGGGATGACGCTTTGAGAAAGGCTTGCGAAACTGAGGCTGATCTGAGAATGATATGCGGGTCGCTTTATCTTTGCGGGATGATGAGGGGCAAACTGACGAAGAATGAAGAGACAACCCAAGGTTGAGTTGAAACACTTTTTTATAAACATACTTACAATTGCTTTTTATCTGAATGTAAGTTATAATTTAAGTACGGAAAATTTGTGGGCATGCGGCAAATTTACGTAAATAATTATAACCGTATCTAAGGAGGAAATGTATGTTTAATCAGGTTGATTTTGGCAAAAGAGTAAAATCATTTAGATTAAGAAAAAACTATTCGCAAAAAGAGATCGCTCTCAGAATAGGTGTTTCGGAACAAGCGGTGTCAAAGTGGGAAAACGGCGAGTGCCTTCCCGACGTTTATAATTTAAAGCTTCTGGCACAGATTCTCCACATCTCTGTTGACAGCCTTCTGGACACCGAAATTCAGAATCCGGAAAAAATCGTTGAAACAATTACGATCGGCGGAGCAAATTTTGAAATAGTGGAAAAACCGGAAACCTTACTTGCGGGCAAAATTATATACGCAAAAAATTTTGGCAATGAGGACAGCTTTAATTCAGCCATAGATTCGCTGACAGAAGACGATAAACATGCGGCTTTTGAAAAATTAAAGGAAACCGTACTTCCGATTTACGATATAAATTTAAGCGTAAATTTCTGGCTTAACTTTAAGCAGCGCGCATACGGATTCGTGAGAGGGGTAACGACCGAGGAACAGTCTGACGGCATAGACGTTTACAAAATGCCCGCTTCATTGTTTATAAGGGCGTATACGGATAAAGCAACGTCGCAGCTTATCAGCAAGGAACAATGCGAAATATGGGAGTTGTTCGCGTATATAAGGGATTATTTCATGCCCTCCCACGGTTTTAAAATGGCTGAGAACGGAGCGCAGGAAATGGAAGTGTTCGATACATTCGACCATAAAACGGGCTATGCTTACATGCCTGTCGAAAGGATATAGCGTAGGATAATCGGTAACAAATAATAAAGCTGTGATCTCGTTTGCCAACGAGATCACAGCTTTTTATTCAAGCACATCTTTGATCAAGGTATAGGCAATAATACAGATGATCAAAGATTAGTGCTTGTGGCACTATGCATTACCGAAAAATCAATCCCCGGAGGAAACGATCCCCCTCGCCGCGTCAATTGTAACGGTAGTTCCGCTTTTTAGTATTGCGGTAGCATTTTCCGCTCCTACGATAACGGGAATATCCAGCGAAAGACCCACAACCGCCGCGTGGCTGTCCGCCCCGCCCTTTTCCGTAATTATTCCGCTTGCGGCGCGAAGTATTCTCATAATGCTGTTGTCGGTTTCGGGTATAACCAGTATTTCACCGTTGGCAAAATTCCTTACGGCCTCTTCGCCCGTCCTCGCTACGCAAAGAGGAGCGGTTGCCGTCTTGTCGGTAACGCCCTGACCCATTACCAGAACGTCGCCAACCACGTGCACCTTCATCAGGTTGGTCGTTCCGCTTATTCCCAAAGGAACGCCCGCCGTAATTACCACAAGATCGCCGTTTTCAAGATATCCTTCCTTAACCGCGCATTCCACCGCATGGTTGAAAAGATCGTCCGTTGTTTCCATTATTCTGCTCATCAATGGCACCACGCCCCAGCTAAGACTGAGCTGACGCCATGTGCGCTCGCTTGGAGTACAGCTTAAAATAGGGCGGTTGGGGCGGTATTTTGAAAGCAGCTTGGCCGTTCCGCCCGTTGTGGTAACGGTAAGGATAGCCTTTGCGTTAAGATCGAGAGCGGTGGTAACCGTAGCGTGGCTTATGGCATTGGTTACATTTTCCGCACTGTCCACTTCTCTTGCTCTGAATCGCTTAGAATAATTTATGTGTTTTTCGGTATTTTCCGCTATAAGAGCCATTGTCTTTACCGCTTCCACCGGGTACATTCCCGCGGCGGTTTCTCCGGAAAGCATTATTGCGCTGGTTCCATCGTAAATGGCGTTTGCCACATCGGTAGTCTCTGCTCTGGTGGGTCTTGGATTTTTTATCATGCTTTCAAGCATCTGTGTGGCCGTAATAACCTGCTTGCCGGCGTTGTAGCCCTTTTCGATAAGCATCTTCTGAAGCTGCGGTATGTGTTCAAAGGGGATTTCCACGCCCATGTCGCCTCTCGCCACCATTATTCCGTCGGATACTCTTAAAATATCGTCTATATTATCAACGCCCTCTTGGTTTTCAATTTTTGCGATAATTTTAATATCCTTGCCGCCGTTTTCCTCAAGTATTTTTCTGACCTCAAGTATATCCGCGTCGCAGCTTACAAAGCTGGCGGCGATAAAATCAAAGCCGGTTTGGGCGGCAAAAATAATGTCGCTCTTGTCTCTCTCGCTGACATAAGGCATTGACAGTTTGGCTCCGGGGAAGTTGCAGGATTTGTTGTTGCTTATGATTCCTCCGTGTATTACGAGACATTTTATATCGTCTCCTTCGGGCGTCGAGTCAATTTCCGTAACCTTCATTTCGATAAGACCGTCGTCCGCTAAAATACGCGTACCTATGTCTATGTCTTTAGCCAAATTCTTATAGGTAATCGACACTTGACTTGAATCGCCTTCAACTTCTCTTGTAGTAAGTATAAATATCTCACCGTCCTTAAGCTCGGCTTTTCCGTCCTTAAAAAGCTTTACGCGCACCTCCGGTCCCTTTGTGTCAAGAAGGGACGCGACAGGAAGCCCCAGCTCCTCGCGTATGCGCTTAATTCTTTGAAAAGTTTTAAGATGGCCTTCGTGGTCGCCGTGGGAAAAATTCTGACGCGCCACGTTCATTCCCGCCTTCATAAGCTCACGCAAAACATCGTCGTCAGCGGTGGAGGGACCCATGGTACATACTATTTTTGTTTTTCTCATTTTATATTTTTCCTTTCTTTGTAATACCGGTAATACATGGATATTAGTCTCTGTCTATGATTATATTGTTTTTCTTTCCGATTGTCAATAAACTCGTTTTAAAAAATTACAAAAATGTCACAAAAAAACAATATATTTTCCCTTGACAAAATACTTTCATTTGGCTATACTTAATTGTGTAAGCGATCTTACGGCAGGATAAAATATTGTTAAATATATATAAATTTGAACAACATCAAAAGGCGGATAATGTTAAAAAAGATGAATTTCATCTGAAAAGTAACTTTTTGGGCATTTTTTTCGTTTATAATATAAGAACCTTAAATCGTCAAATATTGCAGGCAATTTTTTATAATGCTTTCCGCAATATAAGCATACTGATCCTGCGAAAGAATCTTCAGATAAAAAAGGAAAGGAAATAACATAAAAATGGACTGTATCCCTTCGGTCAGCGTTATTGTTCCAATATATAAAGTGGAAAAATACATTGAGCGCTGTCTCGATTCCATAAAAGCGCAGACTTTTCAAAACTACGAAGTAATAATGATAAACGACGGCACTCCCGACAATTCGGCGAAAATAGCCGAAAAATATACCACTGATCCCCGCTTTAAGCTTTTTCATCAGCAAAACGGCGGAGTCGGAAGCGTAAGAAACAAGGCTATCGGTTTGGCGCAAGGGGAATATCTGGCCTTTGTGGACAGCGACGACAGCATATTGCCGGATCATCTGGAAAACCTGTACAAAGCCGCGGACGAAAACAATGCGGACATAGTCTGCTGCGGCTACTGCTGCTGCGACGAGGAAGGAAAGCATTTCAGAACAAGCAAAATAATGAAGCATAAAGGCGTGTATTCCGCCGAAGCGCTGTACGGAGACATAATAAGAGATATTTCGATAAGGCGATATCTTTGGAACAAGCTGATCAGAAAGAGTCTTTTTACCGAAAACGACCTTTATTTTCCCAATATGCTGTTTGAAGACACCTGCATGCTGCCAAAGCTTTTCTACCATGCAAAAAAGGTGGCGGTCATAAAGAACAAGACCTATGTCTATACCCACAGAAAAAGCGGTATCACAGGATTTAACGATAAGCGCTGCATAGGCAATTATCTTAAGGCTAACGAAGAGGTGGAGCGTTACTTTACGGAAACGCCGGAGGGTGAAATATACGGAACGCATATGCTTTACCAGCGCATAAAAACCGCTTCGGTAACCTACTGCTGGCTTGTGATACAGATATTTAAGCTTAGGGACGCCGAAAGCTTTAAAGAAAATTTTTTCAAGATAAACAAATATCTAATTGCTCCACCGCCGCGCTACCAGCGCACCGCTCACGTCTGTGAGTACGAAAAAAAGAATAAGGCACAGGGAATTGCTTTTAAAACCAAATAATAGATGCTATCTGAAATTGAGAACAAGTTCTGAGATAATATCAAATATAATTGTTGCTCCCCGTCTCTTTTACCAATCTTTGGTCATCCATATTATTTGTCTATTCTTTGACCAAAGATTAGTATTAAGGCAACGCCGCACAAAGACCGCGCTGCGCACCTTGCCTCGCATACGCTTGTCATTTTTGCCCAAAACTCCTTGAAATACGTCGGTATTCCTGCATCGTTTTGGACAATCTGACGAAAAGCTGAATGCGCGTCTGCACGACAATCTTTGTGCGGTATTGCCTTAAAGCTGCGCTTGAAAAAATCCGTTGATTTTCCCTCAAAAGAGCGGAGAATCAATGGATTTTTAAAAAAACAAAGAAAAACGGTGAAAAAATGGAACATATTCTGATTGTAGACGACGACCTGTATATAGGAAATATGGTGGAAGAGGTGCTGACAAAGGAGGGATATCGTGTAAGCCGCGCTTATTCGGGAACGGAAGCTGTGCTCTCTCTGTCCGAAACAGCTCCAGACCTTGTGCTGCTGGATCTTATGCTCCCCGGACTATCTGGAGAAGAGATACTGCCGAAAATAAGGGACGTCCCCATCATAGTGATAAGCGCAAAGGCGGACACGAAAAACAAGGTGGATATGCTGCTGAACGGCGCTGCGGATTATATTACAAAGCCATTTGATATAAAAGAACTAACGGCAAGGATAAAGGTACAGCTTCGTAAGCCCTCGGAAAAATCAGCTGACGGGCTTAAATATGACGACATAACGCTTTATACCGATTCTCATACGGTAAAAGTGAACGACAGCGAGGTAAAGCTTACTCGAACCGAATACGCGGTTTTGAAGCTTCTTATGCTTAATCCGAACAAGGTAATGGCAAAATCAGTGCTTTTGGATAAAATAAGCCGGGATACTCCCGACTGTACGGAAACTTCCCTTAAAATACATATAAGCAATTTAAGAAAAAAGCTGAAGGAAATAAGCGATAAAGATTATATTGAATCGGTTTGGGGAATAGGTTTTAAGATGAAATAATCTTGTGTTTATATCATTTCTTAAGTCTTAATTTCAAACTGTGTAAATGACCGAATATGACAGTAATCCCCAACAACCGCCTTTGTCATTATATCCGTAAAAAAGTCAAAATCAAGACTAAAATGAACGCAAATGCGGTCTTGATTTTGACTTTTTTATGGATTTTTGGCAATTAATACTGTTAACCAATTAAAAATTGGAAAAATGGTTTTTAATTGGTTAACAGTGTTTTGGGTGTAATAACCATTTTGACTATGATTTTATCCTGTGTCAAAATGGTTATTAGTATAATTAAAGATTGGTATAAAAATGAAAGAACAACGGCTATGAAATCACTTCCACAGCCGTTTAATACTGTTAACCAATTAAAAAATGGAAAAAACGGTTTTTAATTGGTTAACAGTGCTTCGGGTGTAATAACCATTTTGACTATGATTTTATCTTGTGTCAAAATGGTTATTAGTATAATTTCTGTTTTGACTGTAGACAAAATATAACAAAGTCTACAGTCAAAACAGAGTTACACCCTAAACACTAATATCGGTTTAAAAAGCCATTTTATCCACTTTTTAAACCGATATTAGTATAAGCACTAATTCCCGATCGACAACAAAATTTGTATATACTTTGCTCGGGAATTATAGCAATCCAAAAAAAGTTTAGAGAAAATTACAACGGTGCAAAAAAACACACAAGCTTTGGGGGCGTTGCCCCCGTCCTTTGGACTCCCCTACTTCCCTTTCGGAGTCCGAAAGGGAAGCGGAAAGGACAATTAGTCGCTTCGCTCCTGTTTGTTTATCTTTTTGATGGATTGATATAATTCCTTTTTTAAACTATGGATTTTATCCATAGTTTAAAAAAGGTTTGGTATCAAATCCAAAAAGGTCATTCTTGTAATGGATAATCTCATATTTAAAGATTTAAAATTTACAAATTGCCGGTATTAAGGCAACACCGCGCAAAGACCGCGCTGCGCGCTTTGCCGCGCATACGCTTGCATCTTTTCCGTCATTTTTGCCCAAAACTCTTGAAATACGCCGGTATTCCTGCGTCGTTTTGGACAATCTGACGAAAAAGCTGACTGCGCGTCTGCACGACAATCTTTGTGCGGTATTGCCTTAAGTATATTATACACTATTCCTTAACGGAAGAGTCAATAGCAAAAATAAAAAAAATAAATAAATAATGTCCATTACATATCGGAAGCCATTGGATTAAGGCAATACCGCACAATGATTGTGTGTGGACTGCGCCGCCAGATTTTTCGTCAGCTTGTATAAATCTGACACAGGAATACCGGCGTATTCCAAGGAGGGTTTGTGCAATATGACGTAAAATATGCAAGCAAACCGCACGCAAAGCCGTGAGGCGGTCATTGCGCGGTGTTGCCTTAAAAATAAATTTAAAATGAACACGTTAGTCTTCATACTGATACGGTACATAAGGCAGAATTGCATATGTAACATCATCGGCGGATATATTTCTATGCTCCAATTGTTTGTATCCGATAGTAGATTGCTCACAAGGATAATTTTTGCATTTAAAGCAATTTTCAAATCCCTTTTGCCGTGAGCATTTTATCGGTTCGTACATTTCATCGTCGTTAATGTGGCAATAGCAACCCGAAGTGTCACAGCCCGTACACGGGCTCCAATCTAAATCACCGTATACAGAATTCATATGCGAAATAACTACTTCTCTGAATTCTTCGCTGACGCCTGTATAATGAACACATAGATCACATCTGTGTCCGCATTTCCCATATACTGCATTTTCCTTTGAAAGCGGTTTGGCTTTTTCTTAATTAGTATCAGTTTTTTGACATACTCAAAAATGTCCGGATTATCAACATGGATAAAGAGCCATTTCCCATCATGATAGGTTTTGGTTTTGTCATAAAGCTTCTGCATCCATATCGGAAATTCATTTCTTACTTCTTCAAATTTCTCCCGTTCCGCTTTACCGAAAACTAATTGAAAATCATAATGGTCTTCATAGAGATCAATTGAAACAACAGTCCTCTTACCCTGACGAAACTTCACACAAGGTCGACCATAATCCATTAGTGCGACTTCTTCAAGCCGATACTTACCACGCATAAACTTTACGATTTCCAATTCTGCTTTTTCAAGTTCTTTCATTATAAACCTTCCAACATTGTTTTTTAGATTATTCCTTCCTATTGCCCGCCATATCCACAGCAATGATATAATATAAATAATCCCAGATACTCGGAGTTATCCGAAAATTAGGATTACAACAGCCGCACCGCCATATGGTTTTGTCGTTAAGCTGATAGGAAATCCCGGAGGTACAAGTCCCCAAAATTCTGTTGGAGCAACCATTATCGCTTACCGAGAAATTATCTATAACACTTCCGGGGCAGCCCTTAATGTATTCAATAACCTTGTCCATATTTTTTATACGGAAATAGAGTATGAATTCGGTATCCATAGAGGTAATCCAGAAGTCGGCATTTGTATTCCTGTTACGGTCGCTCTCTTTTTTATAATATCTGATCTGAGGTCCCTCGTTCCAATCCTGAAAATTATAGCAGTAGTTTCGTTTTATCAGTTCGTCATGTATCAATCGTGCCGCGGTTCTGTCCTGCTCGGAACGAAAAAGATCGGAAACGGCTTCAACGCCGTCGTATTCCATTGTGCTCCAATCGTTTTCAAACAATCGGTAATTCAATCTGCAAAAGTTCTTAAAATGAGCTGTATTTTTTGACTTTACAGCCAGAATGTACAGTGCCGATATAACATTCTTATTATCGGGAAATGAAATAATGATATCGGTGTTGCTTTTTATTTTGCCGTTTACAACCCCTTCTGCTAAAATTCCGTAATTGCCGAGTATGTTCAGAAATGCTCCGATATTTGTGATTTTCAGAGCCTTGCACTGCTCTTTCAATTTATCCGCTTGTATGCACAATTCGCCGTTTTCTCTCAGTTCTCCCGAATAACCCAACACATAAAATATTTTCGCGTATTTATAGGATTCCTCACGGGAGGTTCGCGCTTCTTTGGAAAAATATCCGTATTCATTCATATCGTATATCGGCAGCAGCATACCGACGGGATCATTCAGTATATCCTCATAGCAATGCGTGAAAATTTCATGAAGCTCGACAAATCCGCTTTTCAATTCCTCTTGCGTACACATCGCTTTATACGCTTCATGTATGGGGAATTCTTTCGGATAGGATATCAATTCTTTTTTTCTGAGCTGCGACCAGCGTTCTATCCAGTATTTCATTCTTCCTCTCTTCTTTCTAATTGTCATTCTTTAGCTTTACAGGCGCATAAAAGTTCTGCTGATAATAGCCGAGCCCCTTTCTGATCTCATCATCTACATATATCATATGAACAGATATCGCGCGGCTGTCATCAATAATAAAATTCGTTTTCTCCAACCACTTCTGAATTTTCTCAAGCACTTTATTGCCGCTTTCATCATCACCGTCTATGCTTACCGCAGCCGCGTACAGTCCGCCCGAATGTTCGATAATTTCATACGGAGCAACGTCAGCCGCCGTAATTTCGTCCTTGATACGCCATATCCATTCAAGCTGTCCGTTGTTTTCGCACAGGAAATCGGGAGCGTCAAAAATAATGGGTTTGAAAAAATCATTGTGCGCTTCCTGCCAAATCTGAAATTTCCCAAAGACGTCTTCAAATGACATTGCACCCGATGTGACCGCTCTGAATTTCGGAATACGGACGATTATTATATCGGGCACCTTATCGTTCAGCTTTTCCGTGACCTCAAAAAAGCGGTCGACCTTAGTGGAATTGCCGTTGTAGTCCACGTTTGTAATTTGCGTTTCAATATCCTTGGCTTTATCATACAACAGCTTCACATCTGTTTCTCTTTCAAAATCCAATCTTTTTATTTGCTCGATAAATTCCAGCACAATTTTTTTCAACTCATGCAAAAGAGAGACCTCTTCGTCTATATCATCGGCTTTCTTTTCAAGCACTTCCAAGACAACTTCGGAGCCTGCAGTATTAAAAATGCGCTTAATATCCTTAATGCTGATATTAAGCCTGCGTAAAATCAAAATCTGCTCCAAACGTTTTATTGCGGCTTCATCATACAGCCTGTAAGCGTAGTCATCGTTCCGCGTGCTTTCTATCAGACCCATATCCTCATAATAACGAAGAGTACGAGCGGATATATTGTATCTTACGGATATTTCCCTGATTTTGGCTAAATTACCCATATTATTTATCCCTTTCATTGATGATAACTATATTATACACTATTCCCCAACGGAAGAGTCAATAGAAAAAAGAAAAAAATTTTTAGAAATTACATAACAGGACTGAGACCAATATATGGTTCAGTCCTGTTAGTTTCATAGTTCCCGCCGCAACGCTTATATATTACTGTGCTTGAATATTTACCAATGCCTTTTGTATATAAGATAATGCAAGCTCTTCCTGCTCGCTGCTTTTTTGCAGCATTTCAATGATACGGTTTCTTTTTTCTTCCAATTCTTCCTTTGGATATGTGCCTTGCAGGTGTGCTATGGTTGCTATTTCCGTTGCGGAGGTTACGATGTCATTGTATTGAGCTATTGCTAAGTTCATTAGCTCCTTGTCGATACCGGGAATTGTTTTAACGCATAATTCAAAAAACTGCTTGGTTCGGAGCTTGTTTTCATAATGAATAAAGGCTCAACCCCCAAAGTAGTGGAAAAGGTTAGAAAGGACAAGAAACGGCGAG
>CAJUFF010000086.1 GCA_910585505.1 uncultured Ruminiclostridium sp.
AGCCTCGTCAAACGACGGTTTGACTGCGTTTTTTCCTTGAAGCCAACCATTTTGGGTCAAAAATCCGTCATTTCCTCTATTTTCAAACAAGCCCCAGTATTAATCATATTTTTTTAGCTGCAATTAAAAATTATACGAAGGGAAATTTACTATGTCAATTCAAGTTTTAAAGCCAAAATATCATGTAGAAGAATGCCTCGAGCAAATTCGGGAGTGTCTGGAGATCGGATGGACCGGAATGGGTTTTAAGACAGTTGAATTTGAAAATGAGTGGAAAAAATATACGGGTCACGAAAACGCTCACTTTCTTAATTCCGCAACGGTCGGTCTACATCTTGCGGTTGAAATACTGAAACAGGAAAACGGTTGGAATGACGGAGATGAGATAATAACCACTCCGGTTACTTTTGTTTCCACCAATCACGCGATACTTTACGAAAACATGAAAGCGGTATTTGCGGATATAGACGAATATTTCTGCATTGATCCCGATGATGTTGAACAAAAAATTACAGATAAAACCCGCGCCGTTATTTTTGTGGGATACGGCGGTCGTGTCGGAAATCTGGAAAAAATTATTGATATATGCAAAAAACATAATCTTAAGCTTATTCTTGATGCGGCTCATATGGCAGGAACTCGCGTTAACGGAATTTTTCCCGGTACTATGGAAGGCGTTGATGTTGCCGTATACAGCTTTCAGGCGGTAAAAAATTTGCCGACAGCGGACAGCGGAATGATTTGTTTCAAGGATGGCGGATATGACGATATATGCAGGAAACTGTCTTGGTTGGGAATCAATAAGGACACATATTCAAGAACAACCGTTCAGGGATCTTACAAATGGGCATATGAGGTGGATTACCTTGGATATAAGGATCACGGAAATTCAATAATAGCGGCAATAGGTCTTGTTCAGCTTAAATATCTGGATAAAGACAACGAATACAGGAGAACTCTTGCAAAAATTTATGACGATTTGTTGTCGGGGCATGACAAAATTAAGATAGTCGGCGCTAATTATGCGGATGAATGCTCTTATCATTTATACGAGATAATTGTGGACGACAGAGAAGGATTGCTTGCCGCACTGGCCGAAAACGATATATACGGCGGCGTTCATTACAGGGACAATACGGAATACTCTCTCTATAATTATGCTCACGGAACCTGTCCGAAAGCGCACGAACTGACGCAAAAAAATATTACGCTTCCGCTGAATTTATGGATGACGGAAAATGACGCAAGAAAAGTGGCGGAAATAGTTATAAAGCATACAAATAAGTAAAAATTTTATGTTTTTGACTAAGGGCTATCTGAAAAGTCGCAATTTGCACAATTTCTACTAACTGCGGACGCTTTCTGCGTCAAAAATGCTCGAAATACTTTAGTATTTCTCCGCTTTTTTTCTTGAAATCGCCACGCATTTAGCGAAATTGCACAAAATTGCTTAGTTTTCAGATACGCCCTAATGTATCGGAGGATAGCTAATGAAAACAGGTGATCCGTTAGTTAGTGTTATTATGCTTTCCTATAATCATTCTCAATATATAGAACAAGCATTAAACAGCGTGTTAGTACAAAAAACAAGCTTTCCTTTTGAAGTGCTTATTGGTGATGACAATTCCGGTGATGGCAGCCAAGAAATATTAAAGAAATATAAAAAAAAATATCCTAACATAATTCGATTGTTTCTTCATAAAGAAAATCTTGGAGTAACAAAAAATGCTTATTTTCTTATGTGCAAAGCACGCGGAAAATATCTGGCATCATGTGAAAGTGATGATTTTTGGACAAATGATTATAAGTTACGTATTCAAGTTGAGTTCCTTGAAGCTCACAGTGAATTTATCGGATGTACTCATCCGGTAAAATGTGTTGACAAAGAGGGGATGGAGGCTAACAATCAAAATATACAATGGATTTCCAAAAATAAGGTCTATACAATTAACAATTTTAGGGGATTGGTTCTTCCGGGTCATTCATGTAGCGTGGTACGGCGAAATATTTTTCTTAATCCGAAATACGATTATTCTGTCATGTGGAAAGCAAACCGTAATATCGGTGATAGAACAAGCGCATTATTATTTGCTGCGCAGGGTGATTTTTATCGTTTAAGCCAGCCAATGGCCTGTTATCGTGTGTATTCGGACGGCAACAGCGGCAGTGTTACATGGAATTTGTACCATAATACTGATTGGATAAACAGCGAACTCAGATATACAAATATTTTAGATTCATATGCCAAGGAAACATTTAAAATAAATGCGGGATTTGAATATTACAGAAGAGAACTTCTTATATCCGCAATATGGAAAATGTTTACGTTTCCTAATAAAAAAAATGTGAGAACAATTGTTAATGTTGTAAAGTCGTTTGACAATCCATTGCTTTCATTATCGCTTTTTCCCCTTCTTGTTATAAAAAAAATAATTAAAAAATTTATGGAGAGATGAGATGTATATTTATCAAAGCAGCGGCTTACCCGACGTATTGATTGGCGAGCCTGCTGATATAGGCAACTTATCATATAAACATGTCAATGAAATTTTTTCGTGGGATGATTTACATGATAAGGGCATAAATGATTTTTTCTTTTATGAAGGCGAATATCGTATCGCAAAAAATCGTTCTCTTTGCGGAATGTACGGTGAAATAGGAGATAAACAGAGCGCTAAGGTAATTAGATGTGAACGTGGAAGTATCCTTCTTGTTATTGCGGATGTACGGCCGGACTCACCTACATATTTAAAGTGTGCTATGATATATTGTGATTACAAAAACGAGAAGACAGTATACTGTCCGCGAGGTCTTGTATTTGGATTTCTGACAAAATCAAAAAATGTTTCTGTACGTGTAAAGTATGAAAATAAATATGATAGCAAAAATGAGATAATTACCTGTCCGTTTGATCCTTCGCTAAATATTAATTGGGGGAAAGAGCCTGTTATAATATCTGCTAAGGACAAATTTGCCCCAACGATAAAAGAAATAGAAAAAAGAAAGCTTTTTCAAAAGAAACAAGAAAACTCCATTTTGCTGCATCAGTTCAGTTGATGCTTGATAAGGAGAATGTATGGGAAAGAATAAAGACAAATCGAATAATTATAATAAAACAGCAATTGATCAACTTTTTACCAAACACAGTCCGGAATTTTTACAGGATAAAAAAATAAACAGTAACAACATGAAAAACTGTATTTTCAAAGAAACAGAAAATGAGGATGAGTTTCAAGAAGGAAAAAGGCCTATGCTTAGCATAGGTATGACCGTTTATAATCAGGAAAGATATGTTGCAAAGGCAATTGAAAGTATACTTATGCAGCGTGTTAACTTTGATTATGAAATTGTAATAGCAGAAGATTGTTCCACAGACAGCTCAAGAGAAATAGTTATTAAGTATGCGAAAAAATATCCGAGGCTTATTAAATTGATTTTGCAGGAACACAACGTCGGATTAAAAGAACAGTCGATATGTCTAAAAAAAACATGCAGAGGAATTTATAGAACTCAGCTGGAAGGTGATGACTTCTTACTTTCCCCCGACAAGCTTCAGATGCAGGTTGATTTTCTTGAATCTCATCCTGAGTACGTAGCGGTCAGCGGAAGAATAAAGTGCGCCAATCCAAGCGATAAAATCTGTGCTTTTCCATACGGAAGTTTAACAAGTATTTATTGTTTCTCCGGAGAATACACATTGGAGCATTTTCAGAAGTGGCTGCTGCCTTCTCATACAAGCGCATTGCTTTACAGAAATATTTTTTACAAGTGCGAAACCGATTTTTTGGACAAGTATGAAAGTTATGACGTTATGGGCGATCGAAAGACCGCGCTTCTGCTCCTTTCAATAGGTAAGATACTTGTAATGCCTATCGATGTTTCTGTAAGAAGAATTGATCTGCAATCACCTGCCAATTTTACCGGAAATTCCGTGCAGATAAAGCCATACGCAACAATATGTGCATGGATGAACAGGCTTGAAGAAATGGCTATGGATATGTTTGGAATATCAGTTAATTTTCAGCTCGAAAAACGTAAACAGTGGGTCTATTCACTGACAAATTTTGCGCGTTCTCCTTCAAAAAACAGTTTAAACAGTGTTAAGAATGTATACAGACTCAGTAGCGAAAAAAACGAATACAGAGCGATTTTTCGCTCTAAATTAAAAGCTAAAATAAAAGCTAAAATAAAAAAAGAAGGTTATTTGCATGGATTTATAAATATAGCAAGATCAGCCATAAAAACCTTCGGAAAGTTTATAAAATCAAAAAAAATTTCAATGGAAGCGCTGCGAAAATCCGAAAATATAATTTCAAGCAGTGCCGTACGTAAATAAGGAGTATATAAAGTGGAGCTGAAAGGAAAACGTTTGCTTTTTATAGGCGCTCAGGAAATGATGTGTTCGGCGGTTGAAACCGCAAAAAAGATGGGAGTATACACAATAGTTGCCGACTACAACAAAAATTTTCCCGCAAAGCGGATTGCAGACGAAAAAATACTTATAAGCACATCTGATACGGAAGCGCTGTTAAAAGTGTGTAAGGAAAAAAAGATTGACGGAGTTTTTTCCGGTTATTCCGAGACAAATCAATTTTATACTTTAGATCTTTGTGAAAAAGGAGGTTACCCATATTACGGGACGCGTATGCAGGTGGAGACTTATGCCGAAAAAAACAATTTTAAACGATGCTGTGAAAAATACGGTGTCCCAACTGTACCTGAATATCATCTTACCTCCGACCTGAAAGCCGAAGATCTTGAAAAATTGGAGTATCCTATTGTAATAAAACCGGCGGACAGTTACAGCGGTAAAGGCATAACAATTTGCAGTGATGGTAATATGCTGCCTGATGCGATAGAAACGGCGCTTAAAGTATCAAAAAACAAACGTTTTCTGGCTGAAAAGTATATGGACGATGAGCATTATGATATTATAACTGCTTATTATTCCGTTCAAAACGGAATAGCGGCGCTTTCGGCAATGGTTGACAGATATATGTATGAATTTGGGGAAACGCGAAGACTGAACACGGCTTTGCTGTATCCATCTCAATATCTGGACAGGTTTATTTCGGAAGCTGATGAAAAAATACGCTTTATGCTTAAGGAAACTGGAGTAAAGGACGGGACGCTGTTTATTGAAGGCGGTGTTAATGCAGACGGTTTTTGGTTTTGGGAATCGGGATTCCGTCTGTGCGGCTGTCAGCAAAATATTTTTCCCTCTCACATAAACGGTGTGGACATTCAGGAAATGCTTATTTGTCATGCGCTGACTGGCAAGATGGCAGACGAAAACAAAATGTCTCTTGAAGATCCGTATTTTAAGGGGAAAACAGCCTGCAACGGAATTATATTTTTAAATAAAGGCAAAATATCACGCATTGAAGGAATAGAAGAAATAAAGGCAATGCGTCAGGTTGTTAATTTTTCTCAGCTTTGTGAGATAGGCGATGAAATTACAGCTGATAAAATAGGAACATTGAATCAAAGCTTTTCAAGATTTCATATCATTACCGAAAATAAGAGCGAACTGTTTGGTATCATTGAGGAAATATTTAAAACATTAAAGGTTGAAGATGAAAACGGAAAAAATATGATTATCAATACTTTCAGATTCGATGAAATGAAAAAAGAAATGCGATGGGCAAGGAGGAAACATTTATGAATATAAATGAATTGCAAAATAAAGTTAAATGGGTAAGACGTATCACGCTTGAAATGATCAATAAGGCGGGATCGGGCCACCCTGGCGGCTCACTGTCCGAGGCGGAAATTCTTACGGTGCTTTATTACAATGTCCTGAACATTGATCCAAGGCGGCCGGATTGGCCGGACAGAGATCGTTTTATATTATCCAAAGGCCACTGTTGCCCTCCTGTATACGCAATACTTGCAGATCTCGGTTATTTTCCGAAGGAGGAATTAAACACACTGCGCAAATACAAATCAATTCTTCAGGGGCATCCTAGCATTATAACACCCGGAATAGATATGGTATCCGGTTCTCTCGGAAACGGACTTTCCGTAGGTGTGGGTATGGCAATGGCAGGCAGAAAGCAGAAGCGTAACTATAATGTTTACGTTATGATGGGGGACGGGGAGTTGCAGGAGGGTACAATATGGGAAGCGGCAATGTCAGCGGCTCATCACAAGCTTAATCGACTGATTGGCATAGTGGATTACAATAAAATACAAATTAACGGAAACGTATCCGACATTATGGCAATCGAACCGTTAGCGGATAAATGGAAAGCTTTTGGTTGGAAAGTTATCGAGATCAACGGGCATGATTTGAATGAAATATGCGATACTTTCAGAAGCGAAAAATACGACAGCGTCAGACCTACTGTTATTATTGCTCATACCGTGAAGGGGAGCGGAGTTTCATTTATGGAAGGAAACTGTGCATGGCACGGAAAAGCTCCCGATGAGGAACAGCTTAAAATAGCCCTGAATGAGATTGGAGGAACGGGTATATGAAAGATTTTTCCCGCCTTGTATTTGGAAAAGAGCTAATATCTTTAGCAGAGAGCAACGATTTTATAATTTTTAATGCCGATACAAAAAGCTGCGCAATTGAGGAGTTCGGAAAAAAATATCCCGAACGAAATTTTTCTTTTGGTATAGCCGAACAGAATTTGATAGCTTCCGCAGCGGGAGCGGCAAGATGCGGAGAAAAGGTTTATTTGGCCACTTTCGCCACATTTGCGAGTATGCGTGCGTGTGAACAGGTAAGAACATTTGTTTGTTACCCTAATGTTGATGTTACTATTCTCGGTTCTCATGCCGGACTGCAAACAGGCACTGACGGTGCCACTCATATTTCTACCGAAGACATAAGCATTATGAGGTCTTTTCCTAATATGACCATTGTTGAGCCATCGGATTATGTGGCAGCAAAAAAACTTGCAAGATTATCGTTGGATTTTCACACGCCACTTTATATTCGTTTCCCAAAGACAGCAACTCCGCAAATTCATGATGAAAATACTTACAGCATGAAGATCGGAGTATCAAACCTTATTTTAAATTACGGCAATGATGTTGCAATTATCGCTATGGGTTGGATTTTATCTTGGGCAATGGAAGCGGCGGAAATATTAAAAGGAATGGGCATAAATGCAAAGGTAATTGAAATGCACACAGTAAAGCCGTTAGACGAGGAAGCGGTTATAAAAGCCGCAAAAGATACGGGCGCCGTTGTGACAATAGAAGATCACACAATTTTAGGCGGTCTTGGTGCAGCGGTTTCTGAAGTGCTCGGAGAAAATATTCCAACATATATGCAGCGTGTAGGCGTTCTTGACAGGTTCGGAGTTTCCGGTGAGCCTAAATTTCTTTATGAGGAAAACAATATGACCGTTTCCGATATAATTTCGGCGTGCAAAAAGGTTATCGCAAAAAAGGAGAGTAAATAAATTATGTCTGTAGGAATTATAGGAACTGGAGCGATAGGTCTCCCGATTGCCAAGAGAATTTTAAGCGGCGGTTTTTCGTTGAATTTTTATGCAAGAAAAGAGAATGTATGCAATGAGCTGTGCGAATGTGGGGCAAAGTCTTTTGAAGATCCCGAATCGTTGGGCTCGGAATGTGATACGGTATTTATTTTTGTCAACACATTTGAACAATGTGAGGAATGCGTAAGTAAGCTTTTGAAAACCATGTGCGGCGGAATTATTGTGATTGGTGCCACAATATCTCCCGAACAAATGGAGTATTTGGATAAAATATGCCGTGAAAAGAGTGTGAAAACAATTGCAGCTCCGGTCACAGGCGGTGTAAAAGGCGCAATTGAGGGTACTTTAACGATTATACTGTCAGGAAATAAAAATGACGTTGACGCTGTTTCGGAATATACAAAGACATTTGGAAAAAATCTTTATTTTCTGGGAGAAAAAATCGGTTTTGCCCATACAATGAAGGCTTTGGTTCAGCTTTTAGTCGGAATAAACACCGTTGCTACCGCCGAGGCTCTTATTCTCGGTCAAAAGAACGGACTGGAACCGCAGCAAATATACGATGTGATTTCAAACAGTGCGGGAACTTCAAGAATATTTGAAAACAGAGCATGTACTATGATTAAAGGAGATTTTTCAAAACGCGGTACTATCAATATATTACAAAAGGATTTAAAAATATCTAAAAAAATGGCTATGGACTCAAATGTTCCGTTAGTTCTCGGTGACGTATGCAGCAGATTGTTTAATGTAGGCGCGAACGTGCTTGACGGTGAAGAGGATTTTAGTGCCATCATAAAGCTTCTTGACGGTTCGGTGAAATAAAGGCAAAACTGTGTAATGACCGCTTGACGGCTTTGCGTGCGGCTTGCTTATTATTTTCCGTCATCTTGCACAAATTCTCATTGAAATACGCCAGTATTACTGCGTCGGATTTATACGTGCTGACGAAAAATCTGACGGCGCAATCCACACACAATCATTGTGCGATGTTGCCTAAATTTTATTTTGTATATAAAAAGCGGAGGGAAAATATGAACGAAAAAAACATAAAGCTTTTTATATGCTGTCACTCGAAAATCAATTTTGTCCCCTCTTTGTTTATACCTATTCAGTGTGGAGCAGCGATTAATCCACCTGTTCCGGATACCCTTTCCGATAATAAAGGCGATAATATTTCATCGAAAAATCGGGAGTATTGTGAGCTGACGGCTCATTATTACGTATGGAAAAACATAGAAGCGGATTTTTACGGTTTTTGTCACTATCGTCGTTTTTTTGGGTTTAGCGCGAATACAAAATATCCTTATTTGGTATGCGGAAAAATAAACGAGAATGAAAGGCGTTTTTTTTGTACCAAAGAACAGCTTGACATAATGTTGTCAGAATATTGTGTTATAGCACCGCGTTCCGAGAATATGGGAATGTCGGTAAAGGAGCATTATTGCAGTTCAAGGTTTCATTATGCAGATGATTTGGAATTGTTCTTAAGTATTTTGATTAAAGATTTTCCACAAATTTCAGACACAGCGTTAGAATATTTATCTCAGAGTAGACAGTATTTTTGTAATATGTTTATTATGGATAAAGAGCACTTTTTTGAGTATTGTCAAATTCTTTTTTTGACGCTTTTTAAGTTTGATAAATCAAAAATTATGCACGGAAGTTTTCAGTCTGACAGAACAGACGGTTATCTGGGAGAAATTTTTACAGGCATTTATATTTCATATTTAAAAAAAATCGGCAAAAAAATAAAAGAAATTCCTCGCATTGATACGAATTGCACGTTAAAAAAGAAAATTTTATACAATTTTTTCCCGCCCGAAAGCCAAAGACGTTTTTTGGCAAAGAAAATTGTTAAATCTATACTATGATATTTTATACTATAGAAATCCAACCAAAATATAAATAGGAGCGAAGCGACTAATTGTCCTTTCAGCTTACCTTTCGTGCTCCGAAAGGTAAGTAGGGGAGCCAAAGGACGGGGGCAACGCCCCCAAAGCTTGTGTTTTTTGCACTGTTTGTAATTTTGTTTAAACTTTTTTGGGATTGCTATAATCTTTAATCGAGGTATAGAGAAAAAATGCGGATGATCAAAGGTTAGTATAAAGCAGGTGAAAAATATGATAAGTTTCAATATTTTGGGTTGTTGCGTTACAAGAATGGCAATGACCGCTCTTATAGAAAAGTTTCCCGATAAAATAAAGGTAAACCAGTATGTATCATCAACCAATCCGATATCATTGTGTTCTGCAGGAAATAGCCGACGTATTGAACCCGATGAGCTTAATGGTTATGATTTAAGCAACTTCAGAAAAAGATGCGTTTGTTTGGATAATAACAAAGAATCCTTTAATTATCTTTTTGAGCAAGAATCAGATTATCTTATAATTGATATAATGGATTCAAGAATATTGATGATTGAAAAAGATTCGTGCTATGTAACTTTATCAAGTCCGTTTAATACAATTAAAAAAGAGAATTTAAAATTTGGATGGGATAAATATAATACCGTAAACATTTTCAGAGATATAACGGACGAACAGTGGAATAGCGCGATAAACACAATATGCGAAAAAGCTTTGGAGCATTATTCTTTAGATAGAATAATCATCAACGAAGCATATGGAATAAGAAGATATCTTGACCCGGCTAAAGGAGCGATACATTCTTTCAGCGAAAAAGACGTTGCATACATGGAGTTGTATAATCCGCTTTTTTTAAAGTTAAACAAAATACTGAGGAATAATCTTAAAGGCTGTCATGTGATAGAATTTCCGGATAATGAAAAAACCATATGCAATAAAGAACATCTTTTTGGGCTACATACGCTTCACTATTGGGATGAATATTATGATTATGCCGCACAATGTATTGAAACAATAATAAATGAAATGTCGCCTGAAGAAGAAAAATTAGCTCTTAAAAAACTTAAATATGATTATGAGATAAGGTATGACTATTATTTATTGAAATATCAATACAACGCTCTCTTAAATTCGGCAACCCAACCCAACCCAACCCAACCCAACCCAACACAACACAACCCAACCCAACCCAACACAACACAACACAACACAACACAACAATCATCCTATTGCCCCGGAATAAAAAAGGTTATAGTATTTGGAATAGATAACGATTATAACGCAGAAGTTAATTTATTAATGTATGAAATTTCTAAAGGAAACATAGAAGTAATTGGGATTAGCTCATACGATAAAAAATATATGAATTTTTTGGACGGCTTTAAAGTGTATACACAATCGGAACTGTTTAATTTAAATTATGATTACGTTATTGTATTTCACAGCGCATACCAGGCTGTTGTAAATAATTTGACAAAGTTAGGCGTAGAGCGAACTAAAATTATTAACGGTAAGGTTTTTAATACGCCATATTTTGATTTTATTTTGTATACAAACTTGTTGGAAAGCCCTTTGACTATTTTTTCGGATGACTGTTGGGGAGGTTTGGTGTATCATTATTTGTATCTGCCAATAAATTCACCGACAGTAAATCTTTGGTTTAACAAGTCCGATTTTTTAAAATTTGTGTCTGATTACCAATTTTATCTGAACTGTGAATTGAAATGCGAACGTGAAACAGATATTTTCAGGTGTCAGATTGCGCTTGGCAGCTTAGGAGAGGGAGACAAAAAAATTACCATGATGTTAAACCATCATGCTTGTTTTGCGGATGCGGCGGCAGATTGGAATAAAAGAAAAGATCGTGTAAACAAAAATAATATTTTTGTTAAAATGAGTAATGAAACCGGCGATCCGGATTTAGTCAGAAGATTTGAACAGATTCCGTTGGAAAAAAAGGCAATTTTTACTCCGACTTCTTTTCCGCAATGTTCTTCTTCAATATTTATGCCAAGGTATATTCAAAGATGCTTAAACGATGCTATGAAATCAGGAGTAAGTACATTTGCGGCATATGTAAGAAGCATTAATGAAATAAGTAAATCTATTGATTTATTAAAGCTTTTAAATGGAATGCCTGATTTTAGGCGTGATTCTTGAAATATAACAGTTTTTGTAGCAAAAATAGTGATATATTTTTATTATTATAGCAATCCAAAAAAAGTTTAAACAAAATTACAAACAGTTCAAAAAACATAAGCTTTGGGGGCGTTGCCCCCGTCCTTTGGACTCCCTACTTCCTTTTCGGAGTCCGAAAGGTAAGCGGAAAGGATAATTAGTCGCTTCGCTCCTATTTATATTTTTGTTGGATTGCTATAGTTTCATTTAAAAAATCATCCTAAAGCTTTTAATACTAATAACCATTTTGACACAGGATAAAATCATAGTCAAAATGGTTATTACACCCGAAGCACTGTTAACCAATTAAAAACCATTTTTCCAATTTTTAATTGGTTAACA
>CAJUFF010000087.1 GCA_910585505.1 uncultured Ruminiclostridium sp.
TCCATCGCCCAATCGAACTGTTCAGACCACTTATCCTTATTATCAAAATCTGCCGGATGGGATATAAGGATTCTGCTGGCTTTCTTGTCCGGCAATTCTCTCCAGTCAAGTTTCATATCCATATCCGTTTCAATTTCCGTCTTATGGGAATGAAACTTATGGAACAGTTCTTTATCATCGGAAATATACCACTCTACAACAATCTGGTTATCCTTGCGAATCTGATTGATGCTGATATGACAAGCAGAGGAGCCTACGCTCATAGTCATCCAATGGTCTGTGCTTGCCTTTCTCTTATTGAACTGCTTTGCAAATGCATGGTTTTGGAATGCATAATCATTGAAGGCAACCCAATAATCATATCTCGCTTGCAGCGTAGGGGAATTGCTGGTGTTACGCTTGATTTCCTTTGTCCAGTCATTTGGCTTTTCTACCACTTCAAATTTAACGGCAATGTCAGAACTGCCGATTTGGTAGAGTTTGATTTCTACAAGGAAGAAAGCAATATTCTCATCGGTGTGATTATTGAGCCACTCAATTGCAGAGCGATGTTCTTCTCTTGCTCTCTTTACAACCCAAATTACGATATCAGCAGATTTCCCGGATGCATATGTAATCAGCTTGCCCAGGTGGTCATGGTTCGTATCCTCAAGCTGATTCTCGATGATGATTTTTCTGTCCGTTCCGGTTTCAGTTGCGTAGATATCCACATTGAAGTCACCAACACTGGACTCCGTCTCATCAACGGTTATCTCTAATCCAACAGCATCTGCCAACAGGGTAAGATTATCCTCTTCCGCAAGCCAAGGAGTGAAGTCTAATGCCTCATGCGGCCATACCTTTCGCAAATCTTTTATTTCTTTCAGTTTTCCTAAATTAATCAACTCTATTCCTCCTTGCCGTGCAATTAACCATTCTATCAACTCAACAATAGGCAAAATCATCTTGTCCACTCGACTTTGCCTATTTTCAACCTGTCAACTCAACCTATCATTTTCGCCATAAGCCGAGTGTTAAATCTTCCGTTTCACAGCCATCAAAACAATATGCCATTTGCACGGAAATGCCTTATTTTCAAGCCTTTTTCGGTATTCAGTTCTGTACTTTTGACATCAAGACTACGCACTCGACGTGTCTTGTCCCCGAAAACAAATCTGCCCCTCTGACCTTTTCACACCTGTATCCCAGCTCTCCTAACACCTTGCAATCCCTTGCCGCAGTGGCGGGATTGCAGCTTATCATAACAATCCTTTCCGCTCCCAGCTTCGCCGCCCTTTCAAGCGCTTCCCTGTCGCACCCCCTGCGCGCCGGGTCAAGCACCACAACATCCGGCTTCAAGCCCGTTTTGTTTATTATCCCCGCCGCTTTTCCGGCGTCGGCGCAATAAAACTCCGCATTGGAAAAACCGTTCAGCTCCGCGTTTTTCTTTGCGTTTACCACGGCGCTTTCCACTATCTCAACGCCGATAATTCTTTCAGCTCTTTTGGCCATGGAAAGACCTATAGTCCCTATGCCGCAGTAAATGTCCGCTATTATCTTGCCGTCGGGTTCCGCAAACTCCGCGGCGGCGGCGTAAAGCTTCTCCGCCATAGGGGTATTTACCTGATAAAAAGACTTGGGAGAAATGGAAACGGTATTCCCGCACATTGCGTCAAAAATTTCGCTTCTACCCGCAAGCAGAATCTCCTCCTCACCCATTATAACATTGGTATCCTGCTTGTTAATATTCAGTACGACGCCCTTTATATCAGGAAATTTACACATAAGCTCTTTGGAGAGTCTTTGCATTTCCGGTATTTTTCGCCTTGCCACTAAGGTAACGTTTATTTCACCGCTGTAATGTCCCCTTCTGAGGCAAATATGGCGCATTACGCCCTTGTTTTCCTCCTCGCTGTACACGCTGAGCCTGTTATTTTGTATATATTCTCTTACATAATTTACAATTTCCGAAAAGACGGCGGGCTGTAAAGCGCAGTCGGTACACTCTATTATTCTGTGACTGTTTACCGCGTAAAAGCCGCAGATAACATTGCCGTCCTTATCCTTCCCGATGGGGTACTGCGCCTTGTTGCGGTAACGGGTTATATCTTCATTTTTTATAAAGGGCAAGAATTCGGGTTCAAGTCCGCCTATTCTCGCGAAAGCGTCTCTTATAAAGCTTTCCTTTGCTCTTACCTCCGCTTCGTAATCAATATGGCGAAAAGAACACCCTCCGCATCTTCCGAAAACAGGACAGTCGTTTTCCCTCCTGTCGGTCGACGGGATTAGTATTTCCTCTATTTTACCGTAAGAGTAACTGCTCTTCGCTTTCAGTATTTTCACTCTGCAAACATCGCCCACGGCGGACATGGGCACAAAAACCACCTTGCCGTCTTTGTCCCTTCCTACGCCTGCGCCTTCGTTTGAAATTGAGGTTATTTCCAATGTGCAAATTTCGTTTTTGATCATATATCTCCTTTTGTACTATGCTTTCGGAAAGCTTCTGAATACAATAATGTTACCGTCCGGATCGCAAAAACGCATGTTTCTTGCACCCCACGGACGGGTTTCGGGTTTGTCAAGTATTTCAATGCCCAACGCATTAAGCCGTATATACTCTGTATCAACATCATCTACGGTAAACACCATATTCATATTTGAATTTCCACCCTCAGCATCGTCACATTTGAGAATGGCCAAAAATGCGCCCTGAGTATGTATTTCCTGATGTACCTCATCATCACAGTCAGAGGTTGTCTGAAGAATCTTTTTATAAAAATCAGATAAACGTCTGACGTCTTTTGTTATAAGTCCTATTCCCGAAAATATCAATGTATGTTTCCTCCCTCATAATCGTTATCAGATACCACCTCAAATTCCTCGCATACAAGCTCCATATCCTCACTAAACTTAACCCCGACCTCGCCAAGCTCTTTTGTGAAAAAATCCTTGTGAACTTTCCTCCAGTATTCAAGGCTTCTGTCGCCCTCTCCTTCTTTATAGGCGTGTTCTTCCGAAATATTACAAAACCGCTCAATATATACTTTTACGGTTTTGATTACGCATACCGCCTCGTCCCTTGAATTTAAAATAACACTGTATTCCCCCGCTTTCGGCAGCTCTTCGTCCTCTTTTTCATACAAATAATAAGCGGAGCAGGTGGCTGTCTTTATCCCGTTTACCGTCAGCTCTGCCAGTTTATCGGAATCGTCACCGAAAGCCCAGACTTCGTATTCCTCGTTTTCAAGATTATTTTCCTTTGAAAAAATCTCCCACATTTCTTTTGCCGTCATTTTCATTCTCCTTTAAACAATCAACCCGTTTAGAATTTGTTCTTTTTATTCCACGGACGCTTTTTGCCCGTCCAGCCCTTTTCCTTCCAATACTCCGCGTCCGCCGGATTAAAGCCGTTTCTTTGCATTATTCCCATAATGTTAAAAAACGTTATTGTTTTAAGCGAGGGCTTAACTCTGCCATTCTTTTTTATGATTTTGTGCGCCAATACGGAAAGCTTATTGTCATACGCCCGCTTTTTCTTGTCCTTAACCCTCTCCCATGAGGTTTCGTTCACCGCCGCGCCGAACCTGTATATCTTTCCCACGCCCCACCAAAAGGCGCTGTCCGCCATATCCTTATTAGTGCTTTTCATGCCCGCACCGGCAGCGGTTGAAATACAAACTGCCTGCTTTGAAAACATACTTTCCTCCGGTCGATGCACAAGCCAACGCCAGCCGTAGTGATCAAGAAAAGCTTTCATAGCGCCCGTGACGTGATAGACATAAACGGGACTCGCCAATATTATAACGTCCGATTCGTCTATCGCACGGGTTATGGGGGAAAGCTTTTCAAAGTGGGGGCACTGTGTTTCCGATTCAATGAAGCATCTTGTACATCCTACGCAAAATTTGTCAAAATCCTTGGGAAGAAAAAATTCCGTAATTTCGCCGCCCAGTTTTTCCGCGAGGGAACGCGCCAGATGATATGTAGAGCCTTTATGGCTCTGGCCGTGTACTAAAGTTACTTTCATAACATAATGTTCCTCTCAAAGTATTTATGGCAATACCGCATAAATATTGTCGTGCAGACGCGCAGTCGGCTTTTTCGTCAGATTGTCCAAAACGACGCAGGAATACCGGCGTATTTCAAGGAGTTTTGGGTAAAAATGACGGAAAAGATGAAAGCGTATGCGCAGCGCGGTATTTGCGCGGTTCCGCCTTATATTTTAACGGTATATTTCATAGGCGTATATCTTATTCCGTCTTGTTCCTGCTCCTCGGATAAAGCCTCAAATCCAATATGCAGATAAAAGCCCTTACCGTAAGGAGAGGAATTCAGCGTAATCTCCTCAAGCTCCGGATTTTCTCTTAAAAGATCATCGAGCATAAACTTAAAAATTGCTGTCGCAACGCCCTGACGGTGATATTCTTTTTTTGTGAAAACAAGATTTATATGAGTTTTGTTTGAGCGCATACCGATTATACCGATAATTTTTCCTTTGTCAAAAGCGGCGTATATTGGACACTCGCCCTTTTTGCACCTTTCGATAAAAACTTTGTTTTGTACGATGTCCCGCTTGAAGGTTTCAACACCTTCCGGCTTGTAATCGGGCGCTTCAAACTGCATAAACACATCCAAGGCCAAAGAAAGCGCTTCGTCAACCTCGTTTTGGTTTATTTTTCTTATATCATACATACTTTTTTCCTTCCTTACAACGTCTTACCGAAAATAAAGCTGTCATAAGCCACATTCATATTGTATTTTTTGAAGCTACTCTCTTTGACAACCTCAAATCCCAACTTTTTAAGCAGCTCGCAGGAAGCGCTGTTTTCCCTTGCCGCTTCGGCGGTAACCCTTTTGCCGCCCACCGACCTTATCCACTTTATCAGCGTTGTTACCATATCCATTCCGAAGCCCTGCCGCCAATAGGATTTATGTACGCAGTAGCCTATATCGTAAGCCGTCCCGCCGTCGTCGGGAAACGCACAGCACGTGCCCACAGGCACGCCCGTTTCCTCAAGCTCCGCCACGAAATAAAACCCCAAAGGGCTGTCCTCAAGTCCGTCGACAGCCCTCTGAAACTTTTCGTCAATAAATTCCTTTTCGGGATCGCTTAAATATTTTCCGTTTTCCCCGTCAAACCATATCCCGCTTACAAAATCAAGATCGGATTTCCGATAGCTTCTTAAAGCTGTTTTCTCTCCCAACAGTTTACCTTCGATTTTCATTATATCCACCATTCGGGGGTAAGCTCTCCAAGAGTCATTACCCTGTTGTTTTCATAATTCATCATTATCTCTATATCCTTGTAGCCCTTCGGCATAAGCTGAACCATCAGTTCGCGGCAAGCGCCGCAGGGAGCGCCGCTTTTTCCGTCGCCCATAATACACAGTACCTTTGAAATTCTGTCCTCGCCGTTTGTAATCATATTGAAAATCGCGTTTCTTTCGGCGCAAATACCGAGAGTGGAACAGGTATCTATACATACCCCAGTATATATTTTTCCCGATGAGGATAAAACAGCCGCCGCGACTCCGCCCGCGTCAATATAATCGGAAATTTTTCTGTATCTTTGCACAGACTTTGCCGCTTCAAGCATTTCCTTCCAGATATTTTCCATGACAATTCCCTTTCCGTATATTTAATAGCAGTTCCATGTAAATTATCATAGCTTGTGCGATTTTACCGTTTAAACCAAATGAAATTTAAAACGTAATTTTCATCAACCATTTTTCCGCTTCTTCTCTTGCATTGAAAATGATAACTTCTTTATTGTGCTTATATTTATCCAATAATTGATAAACCTTTGGGAGCTGCTGGGGAATATAGCTTTTTACTTCATTCAGAAGCATTGAGTCTGCTTCCACAACTTCCCAAGGCATATCGTCCCTTTTTGTTCCTTCGCGTTCTCTGATTCCTTGCATACATATTTCATAAGGAATATCAAACAAAATTATTGTATCACAAGCATGCATTCTCATTTCCATAGTTCTGGAGTAGTTACCGTCCATAATCCAAGCATCATTTGGAAAAATTCTTTTAAGCGTTTCATCAAATTCCACTCTGCCGATATGTGTTTTATCAGGTTTATGCCAAATCATATCCAAGTGATACAGCGGTATTCCGGTTATGCTATGGAGCTTCTTTGCAAAGTAGCTTTTCCCCGCTCCCGGACAGCCTATGATAATTACCTTTTTCATTTTACAGCTCATTCCTGCTCTTAGCCGTAAGATAAGCGTTGATAAAACCGTCGATATCTCCGTCCATAACCGCCTGAATATTTCCGGTTTCAAAACCCGTGCGGTGATCCTTTGCAAGAGTATAAGGCATAAACACATAAGAGCGTATCTGGCTGCCCCACTCTATTTTAAGCTGCTCCCCCTTGATATCGCTGACCTTTTCCAGATGCTCGCGCTCCTTTATCTCAATAAGCTTGGATTTCAGCATACGCATTGCGTACTCTCTGTTCTGAAGCTGGCTTCTCTGGGTCTGGCAGGCACAGACTATTCCCGTGGGCTTGTGTATAAGGCGCACCGCCGAGCTTGTCTTGTTTACCTTCTGTCCGCCCGCTCCGCTGGAACGGTATACCTCCATTTCAATGTCCTCCGGACGGATATCAACGTTTGTATCCTCGTCGATTTCCGGCATTACCTCAAGGCTGGCAAAGCTTGTATGCCTTCTTCCGGAGCTGTCAAAGGGGCTGACGCGGACAAGACGGTGAACGCCGTTCTCGGATTTAAGAAAACCGTAGCTGTTTTCTCCCTTTATAAGCAGTGACGCGCTTTTTATTCCCGCCTCTTCTCCGTCCAGATAGTCAAGCAGCTCCACCTTGAAATTATGGCGCTCCGCCCATCTGTTGTACATTCTGTAAAGCATTTCCACCCAATCCTGAGCTTCGGTTCCGCCCGCGCCCGCATGGAAGGTGAGAATTGCATTTTTACTGTCGTATTCGCCCGAAAGCAATGTGATAAGCTTCTGCTCTTCAAGCTCCGATTTTGCCGCCGCGGCAAGCTCCTTTATCTCCGGCAGCATTGAAGCGTCCTCCTCGTCGTCGGCAAGCTCTATCATTGTAATAACGTCCTCAAAGCTTTCCTTTAGCTTGTTGAAGCTGCTTATCTTGTTTTTGAGAGCGCCTATTTTCTGCATTATCTTCTGGGAATTTTCCGCGTCGTTCCAGAAATCGGGCCGTGCTGACTGTTCCTCCAGCTCCGCCGCCTCCTTTTTCAGCTTATCCATATTCATAGCTTCTTCAAGCTCTTTTAGCTGAGGGTGAAGTCCCTCCATCTCAAGTCTGATTTCATCATATTCAAGCATAGTTTTTTGATCCTTTCTTAATTTACGTTTTTAAAAAGTTATGTCGTTTAATTATCATTTACATTTAAATATTCCTTTATATCTCCAACAAACTGATTTCCGCACCGGGCAAGTTCACCTAAGACCCTTTCCGTACCGAGCTGAGATGTATACCAATCGTCCCTTGTTATACCGAAAACGTCAACTGGAAAAACAACAAGCCTTGCTTCGGGAAAAGCAAGCTGATACAGCATAAGACAGCGCCTTGCGTGAAAGGACTTACAGACAATAATCCCGCTTTTTATATCAATGCCTCTTTCATCAGCCGTCTTTCGCGAAAAAAACGCGTTGTCGCGGGTATGCCCCGACTTGTTTTCTTCTATTACTGCCGTCTTGGGTACCCCGTTTTTTATCAGCACGTCGGTAAAAAATTCACAGTCGGTATGATAATCGCCGTTGTATATATCTGCCTTTTCCTTTACTCCCTGCCACCTGCCGAATTTTACGCTTACTCCTCCCGACGGCATAAGAAGCGGCGCAAAGCCCTCACGGTACAGCTTTGCCCCGCATTCGGGAACTGACGGGTGAGAACCGCCCGGAAGAAAAATTATATCTGATTTTAAAGGCTCATCGCTTACAAAAATAAACTCGCTTATATCCTCAATAATTCTTTCATTCATCCATATATCTCCTTTTCAAAGATGCAAAAACATACATTACATATTATACCCCAAATAGAAAAATTTGTAAACCCCCTTGAAAACGTTTTCTTTATATGCTATAATACTTTTAACATCAATTGAACCTTTTTAAGGGCGCAATTTAAAAATGCCTTTAAATAAGGAAGAAAGGATTAAACATGGCGGAGCAAATCAAAAAAATTCATATGGGTCCCGCAAAATGCGCGGTTGACTTAGGCGACGGAAGCGAAAGAGGCGAATATGTCAATCAGGACTATATTCTTCACACCTTGGGCAGGCCTCACAGAGCCATCAATCTTATGTACTGCTATTATCCTCTTGACAAGGAGTGGCCCGGCAGAATCTCCGAGGTTATGAAGGACGCGGAGGTTTCATTCCAGTGGGATTATCCCTACGACGATTATTTCACATACAAGGGCGGTCTTAACGGCAACACCGAGGACGAACCTTTCACCTGCATGAGAGACGTCCGCCGACACGGACAGGACGTTTGTCTCACACTCACCATTGATCCAAATGTATCGGACGAACATCTTATCGCCATTGCGAAGGATCTGCGCAGCTTCGGTAGAGTGATGCTAAGAATCAATCATGAAGCCACCGGCAACTGGTTCAGCTTTACCAAGCGCACCACATATCAGGGAGTAGCCGACTTTTACGTACATTTCCACGATATTCTGAAGGAACATGCCCCCAATGTCTCCACCATCTTATGTATAGACGGCTGCGGAGAAAGCGGCGGAGAAGAAATATCCATGGAAAAGGAGTTCAAGGAAGCGGTGCTTGCTACCGATATCTGGTCAGTGGATAAGTATATTTCCCTCCACTGGGGCTGGCCCTTCGACGTGGCCGAGCGCGGGGGACACAGCCACAGACGTGACGAAGCGGATCATGTTTTTGACTTGACCAAAAAATCCTATGAAAGATTCAAATTTCTTAACGGCGGCGTATCCAAGCCCATGGTAATGAGCGAGCTGAACGCTGATGGCGACGTTGTTGGCCCTTACGAGCAGGCGGAGATGATTACCGAATTCTGCGAAAGAGTAAAGAACGAAAAGGCGGAGTGGCTGAGCGGCTTCACCTTCTACCAGTTCCGCGACAGAGGCCGTCTTGGTCTTGAAATTGAGGATCCCAACAATCCCGACGTGGGCATTCCCCAACCCGAAATGGCGGCGTACAAGAAAATTATTCACGACGAGTATTTTTACCCCGCCATCACCGAAGAAAGCGAAGCGCAGTTCCCCGCAAAGCTCCGCTGGGGCAGCTTCGAGGATTCCGACGGAATAGCGATACCTCTGCACTTTGACTGCAACCCCACATTCTGCGAAATAACCTTTGAAGAAGAATTGAACCTTATGATGGAAATCAACGGAAAGTGGTTTTACAAGTCTCCCAAAGCTAAAACCATCGACCTTATGAGCGCGTTTTTTGAAAAACCGCTGGATGGTGCCTGCGACCTTACCCTCAAAATATTCGCGCCCCCCGCAAGCGGTGAAAACGATCCATCGCAGGGCGACGACTGGGATATCAATTTTTATTCCACCATTAGCAAGATGCCCGATATAAGAATCAGATTTGAACCGACGGAACTCAGAATAAAATAAATAAGGAGTATAAGCCGCCGCTTCAAAAAGAACCCGTCTTTACAATATATTGCACATGTTTTTTGACAAATTTTTCCAATGGCAGCGTTGTAAAGCCGTGAAATACATTAAGAACACGTTCCAATAGGATTGGCGCACGTCTTTTCGGCGAAATTTTCCGCATTCTTAGTCAGAAAAGCTTGAAATACATCAAGTATTCTTCCGCTTTTCTTCCTTGATTGCGAAAAATTTAACTCGAAAATCCGCACACCACTTCTATTGGAACAAGTTCTAAGTATTTCACTGCTCAGTCTGTAGAAAAAGTCCGGTAAAAGCCGGACTTTTTCTGTTTAATGTGATACGACATGGTATGGTGATGAAAATGTTGAGAAAAGGGAACGAAAACAGAGTTGAAAGTGAAATAGTGTGTATAGGAGATCTGGTACCGATGGATCACTTGCTGCGGATAATAGAAGCTGCTGTGGATTTCGCGAAGATTTACGAAATTGTAGAGGCACTGTATAATAAAAACACTTCCTTTCAGTTCTTTCCTTACCTTAAGTCTTGTCTGATCAAAAGTGCTTTATTCGGTTTTACACAAAATTGGACGGGGTATCAAATGTTATAATGCGTGCGCTAATTCGTCGGCACACTCCCCGCTAACCGCCACCTTAAATCCTTTCCTCACCTCCCCGCAAAACAGATAAAGCGAACTGTCAACATCGGCCATTCCTGCTGCGTCTCTTGCCAAAGTGCTCGGATAAAGCGCTTCTGCCAAGTCAGGAGTATCTATTACAACATTAGTGTGCATACTCCCTATATGTTCGCTCATCTTCACTATCCACGGAGCGTCCTCATCTGGCTGAAAAAGCGATGCATGAAAGTTTTCCCTATTTCCCTTATAGTCTACGGAGTAGGTATTTAACACCATTCCTTTTTCTTTGTACTCCCTTGCGGCAACAGCGCTTATTATGCTGCTGTCAAGTCCTCCGGAAAGAAAGGTACACAGCGGTGCGTCGCTCACCAACTGTCGTTTTATACTGTCATTTATCAGAAACCACAGTTTTTCCCCCGTTTCTTCCGGACTTTCACGGTGAGGCTCGGCGGTGGGGCACCAGTAACAGCTCATAGAAAAAACACCCTTGTCATAAGTAATGGAACATCCGGGCGGAAGCTGTTTAATATCCTTGAAAATTCCACTGTCCGGTTTTACCGCCGGACCAAGCAGCATTATTTGGGCAATGCCCTCTTCGTCGATTATCGGCTTTACCTCAGGATGCTTCAATAGCGCCTTAGGCTCCGAAGCGAAGAGAAATCCGCGTGAAGTAAAAGAGTAGTAAAAGGGCTTTACTCCCGCCCTGTCCCGTGCGGCGAAAAGACGTTTTCTCGTGCTGTCCCAAACGGCAAAGGCGTAAATTCCGTTAAGCCTGTCAAGGCACTTTTCGCCCCATTGTAAATAGGAAATAAGCAGAACCTCCGTGTCTGAATGTCCCCCGAAGCTATACCCAAGTGCTTCAAGTTCTTTTTGCAGCTCACCTGTATTGTAAAGCTCACCGTTGTAGCAGATAGTGTAATTTTCCTTAACCATAGGCTGCTTTCCGTTTTCGGGGTCGATTATCGTTAGGCGCACATGAGCCATATCACAGTTATCGCTGTAAAAAAAGCCTTTTTCATCAGGTCCTCTGGGAGACAGGGCTTTGCTCATCTCCTCCATTATTTTGGTTTTATCCTTTATGCTTTCGCCGAAATTTACCCAACCTGCTATTCCGCACATAAAAATCATTCCTTTCTGTATGTATTGGTCTTTAATATTATATTCGTAGGGCAAAAATAGGTGAAAGAAAGAGATATCTGTGTATTCAATGAACCGATTACGGCAAAAGAGCGATGAATTTCATACTATTCTCCAATTAAAATTATTGCAAAATTTTATTATTTTATTGATTATTTGAAAATAGTGTTTATACTTATTGCGAGTGAATTCGCAGCATATAAAACAAAAACTTAGCGTTTTATATTTTTGGCAAAAATATTGTCGTTAAAAATGATGATAATAAAAGACAACCGTTACATGAAAGTTCTTGACGCGTATTACAATGTTATGTTGTTAGATGAAGGAGATAAAATAAGCGTTAAATACACGGATAAGGCGATTGAAATCAACGGCTTGAAATATTCGGAAATTGGAGCAGCTTATTTTTTATAATGTTAATACTGTTAACCAATTAAAAATTGGAAAAATGGTTTTTAATTGGTTAACAG